>NZ_JBBUTF010000014.1:0-199378 GCF_038066575.1 Pseudaquabacterium rugosum
ACGGATGCCTCGCTGGTCGAGATCAACCCGCTCAACCGTGACAGCCAGGGCAACCTGATCGCCCTCGACGCGAAGTTCAACTTCGACGCCAACGCGCTGTTCCGCCACCCCGAGATCGTGGCCTACCGCGATCTGGACGAAGAGGATCCGGCCGAAGTCGAGGCCTCGAAGTTCGATCTGGCCTACATCAGCCTGGACGGCAACATCGGCTGCCTGGTCAACGGCGCCGGTCTGGCCATGGCCACGATGGACACCATCAAGCTGTTCGGCGGCGAGCCGGCCAACTTCCTGGACGTCGGCGGCGGCGCCACGGCCGAGAAGGTGACCGAGGCCTTCAAGATCATGCTGAAGAACCCGGACGTCAAGGGCATCCTGGTCAACATCTTCGGCGGCATCATGAAGTGCGACACCATCGCCGAAGGCGTGATCACCGCCTGCAAGGCGGTGAACCTGAGCGTGCCGCTGGTCGTGCGCATGAAGGGCACGAACGAGGATCTGGGCAAGAAGATGCTGGCCGAGTCCGGCCTGCCCATCATCGCCGCCGACACGATGGCCGAAGCCGCCACCAAGATCGTCGCCGCCGTGGCCTAAGGCCGAAGCCCAGGAGAAAAGTACATGTCGATCCTCATCAACAAGGACACCCGCGTCATCACGCAGGGCATCACCGGCAAGACCGGCCAGTTCCACACCAAGGGCTGCCAGGCCTACGCGAACGGCAAGAACGCCTTCGTCGCGGGCGTGAACCCGAAGAAGGCCGGCGAGAGCTTCGAAGGCATTCCCATCTACGCCAGCGTCAAGGAAGCCGCCTCGGCCCAGGGCGCGACCGTCAGCGTGATCTACGTGCCGCCGGCCGGCGCCGCCGCCGCGATCTGGGAAGCCGTCGAGGCCGACCTGGATCTGGCGATCTGCATCACCGAAGGCATCCCCGTGCGCGACATGCTGGACGTGCGCAACAAGATGAAGGCGAAGGTGGCGGCCGGCGGCAAGGAAACGCTGCTGCTGGGCCCGAACTGCCCCGGCCTGATCACGCCGGAAGAAATCAAGATCGGCATCATGCCGGGCCACATCCACAAGAAGGGGCGCATCGGCGTCGTCTCGCGCTCGGGCACGCTGACGTACGAAGCCGTGGCCCAGCTGTCGGAACTCGGCATCGGCCAGTCCAGCGCCGTCGGCATCGGCGGTGACCCGATCAACGGCCTGAAGCACATCGACGTGATGCGCGCCTTCAACGACGATCCGGACACCGACGCCGTGATCATGATCGGCGAGATCGGCGGCCCGGACGAGGCCGAGGCCGCGCGCTGGTGCAAGCTGAACATGAAGAAGCCGATCGTGGGCTTCATCGCCGGCGTCACCGCGCCTCCCGGAAAGCGCATGGGCCACGCCGGCGCGCTGATCTCCGGCGGCGCCGACACCGCCGACGCCAAGCTGGCCGTCATGGAAGAGTGCGGCTTCAAGGTCACGCGCAATCCGTCCGAGATGGGCCGCATCCTCAAGTCGCTGATCTGAGCCCGGTCCGGTCGGACGGACGCCCAGGCGGCCGTGCGTAGTTCCACGCACGACGCCAGCCAGCGTCTTTCCTAGACTTCCGCCGCCTCAAGGGCGGCTCGGCCTTCACGGGCCGGGCCGCCCTTTCACATTCCATCGTCTGGAGACTCCCATGGACCTGACCTCAGCCGCCTTCTGGGGCGCACTGGGTTCGATCATCATCGCCAACATCCTGCTGTCGGGTGACAACGCGGTCGTGATCGCCCTTGCGGCACGGGCTTTGCCCCCGCATCAGCAGAAGAAGGCGATCTTCTTCGGCAGCGGCGCCGCCATCGTGATGCGGATCGTGCTGACCATCGTCGCCGCCCGTCTGCTGACGCTGCCGTTCCTCAAGCTCATCGGCGGCCTGGCGCTGGGCTGGATCGGTGTCGGCCTGCTCAACGGCGGGGACGATGACGGCGACATCGGCGGCGAGACCGGCGGCCTGTTCAGCGCCATCCGCACCATCCTGGTGGCCGACCTCGTGATGAGCCTGGACAACGTCCTGGCCGTGGCCGCGGCCGCCAAGGGCGACAACGTACTGCTGATCGCCGGCCTGGCCATCAGCATCCCGCTGATCATCTTCGGCAGCACCATGCTGCTCAAGGTCATGGAGCGCTTTCCGATCATCATCACGCTGGGCGCGGGCCTGCTGGGTTGGCTGGCCGGCGAGATGATCTTCAGCGACCCGGGCGTGCTGGCCCGGACGGGCGACATCCCGCACCACATCGTGCAGATCGCCGGTGCGGTGGGCGCGGCGCTGGTCGTCGGTGCCGGCCTGTTCCTGAAGCGTCGCCACGACGCCAAGGCCGCCGCCGAGGCCTGAAGCC
This sequence comes from Pseudaquabacterium rugosum, assembly GCF_038066575.1. Classification (NCBI taxonomy): domain Bacteria; kingdom Pseudomonadati; phylum Pseudomonadota; class Betaproteobacteria; order Burkholderiales; family Sphaerotilaceae; genus Pseudaquabacterium; species Pseudaquabacterium rugosum. The sequence goes on from NZ_JBBUTF010000014.1 coordinate 2,358, forward strand.
GGCATGCGTGCACGCCTCGGGCGTGCACGAACGCGTCAGGCCACGGCCTGACGTGCACCCGGACGGGACTTCTGTTCCAATCCGGGGCTGAGGAAGGGGAGTAGCTCTCGATCCGACACAGGGCACGGCGGCCAAGACCCCGTGACCGTCGAGCGGATCGCGGCAGCATCGTCAATACGGGGGCGTTCCGGTCGCCCCCCGGTGCCGTCGGTCCGTCGCATCCTGGATGCGGCGGGCGAGCAAGACCTTCGAGACGACGCATCCGCACGGATGCGGCTCGAAGGACCGGTGTCGCCCCTGCGCCACCGCCCCGACGACCTCATGCGTGCGTGTGCCCACCGGGCATTCGACAACCTCCTCTTCCGGAGCAACACGCATGGACTTTCTCATGGACCCCGCACTGTGGGTCGCCGTCGGTCAGATCATCATGATCGACATCCTGCTGGGCGGCGACAACGCCGTCGTCATCGCGCTGGCCTGCCGCAAGCTGCCGCCGGCCCAGCGCACCCAGGGCATCATCTGGGGCACCGTCGGCGCCATCGTGCTGCGCGTGATCCTGATCTTCTTCGCGCTGACGCTGCTGAAGGTTCCGTTCCTCAAGCTGGTGGGCGCGATCCTGCTGGTGTGGATCGGCATCAAGCTGCTGGCGCCGGGCGATGAGGACGAGCACGGCAACATCGACGGCTCGGACCGCCTGTGGGGCGCCATCCGCACCGTCATCATTGCCGACCTGGTGATGAGCATCGACAACGTGATCGCGATCGCCGGTGCGGCCGAGTCCGCCGGTGGCGACCACAAGATGCCGCTGGTCGTCTTCGGCCTGCTGGTCAGCATCCCGATCATCGTCTGGGGCAGCCAGTTCGTGATCAAGCTGATGGACCGCTTCCCGATCGTCATCACCATCGGCGGCATGCTGCTGGGCTGGATCGCCGGCACCATGGCCGTGACCGACCCGGCCGTGGTCCCGCACATCGGCGAAGTCACCCCGATGATGAACAAGATCGCCGGTGTGGCCGGTGCGCTGCTGGTGCTGACCATCGGTCTGGTGATGAAACGCCGCGCGAGCGCGGCCCCCGCCGCCTGACGCAACGGCGCCCCTTGTCCAAGGGGCGCCGGCCTCTGCCCGGGCCGCGGCACGCGTCTGCCCGCCGATCCCCTGTGCTAACGTGTTCGCGCGCCGGATCGGCGACACGGACCAGAGGATCGGGAGAGGGCAACCTTGGCTTGGTGGGACAGATGGCGCTCAGGCCGTCCCGATGCACCGGACGGTGACGGGACGACACTGCTGGCCGGTCGCTACCGGCTCGGTCCGCTGCGTGCCGAAGGGGCTCAGGGCCGCGTGCACGAGGCACACGACCTGCGCCTGGGCGGCCCGGTGATGGCCAAGCTGGTGCGACTGCCCGGCACCCCCAGCCTCGATGCGCGTGCCGGCTGGCTGGCACGCATGCAGCGCGAAGGCGAGATCGCGCGCCAGATCGCCCACCCGGACGTGTTGCGCGTGCTGGACGGCGGCATGCTCGATGACCAGGCATGGCTGATCACCGAGGCCGTCCAGGGCCACGACCTCACCCGCTACACGCACCGCGCGCGGCTGCTGCCCGACGCCCTGGTGCTGCGCCTGTCGGCCCGTGTCGCCCATGCGCTGTCCCATGCCCATGAGCAAGGCGTCATCCACCGCGATCTGAAGCCGGCCAACGTGCTGGTCGATCTCGTGCATGACGCCGTCAAGGTGGCCGACTTCGGCGTCGCCCACATGGCCGGCACCTCGCTGACCTGTTCCGGCCTGCTGCTGGGCACGCCGGCCTACATGGCCCCCGAACTGCTGGCCGGCGCACCGCCGACACCCGCCTGCGACGCCTGGTCGCTGGGGGTGCTGACCTACGAACTGCTGAGCGCCCGCCGGCCGCACCAGGCCAGTTCACTGACGGAGCTGCTGCTCGCCACCACCCATCAGCCTGCGCATCCGCTGCAGGCCCTGCGTCCGGATCTGCCCGAATCGATCTGTGCTCACGTCACCGCCCTGCTCGCGGCCGATCCCGCGCGCCGTCCCTCGCCGCTGGCCGACTGGGCGCTGGCTGCGGCCGGGCTGGCCTCGGCCATCGAGCGCGCGACCGGCAACCGCCATCCTGCCAACCCGGTGCTGACCGGGTGAACAAGGCACAATCACGCCGCTTGCGACGACGGCCTGCGGGCCGTCCCGAACCGGCCCACGCACACCGCCCCATCCGCGCATGAGCTTCGAATTCTTCCACGCCGTCGACACCGGCCGTGCGCGCACGAACAACGAGGACTCGGTCGCCCTCGACGAGACCCACGGTCTGGCCGTGCTGGCCGACGGCATGGGGGGCTACAACGCGGGCGAAGTGGCCAGCAGCATGGCCACGTCGTTCATCCGCAACGAACTCGGCCGCTGGCTGGCCGAAGCCGGCGCCAAGGCCGGCGACGCCGACATCCGCCGGGCGATGGAGATCTGCGTCGACAACGCCAACCGCGCGATCTTCAACGCCGCCAACGCGAACCCGCAGTACGCGGGCATGGGCACCACGCTGGTGGTCGCCGCGTTCCGTGAACAGCAGTTGCGCGTCGGCCATGTCGGCGATTCACGGGCCTACCGCTGGCGCGGCGGACAGCTGGTGCAGATCACGCGCGACCACTCGCTGCTGCAGGAGCAGATCGACGCCGGTCTGATCACGCCCGAGCAGGCCGCGTTCTCGGCCAACAAGAACCTGGTCACGCGGGCGGTCGGCGTCGAGGACACCGTGCTGCTCGAAACCCATCTGCACGACACACAGCCCGGCGACACCTACCTGATGTGCTCCGATGGCCTGTCGGACATGCTCGACGACGGCACGATGGCGCGCATCTTGCAATCCCACACGACCTTGCCCGAAGCCGGGCGTGCGCTCATCGACGCTGCCAATGATGCTGGCGGACGGGATAACATCGCCGTGATCCTGATCCGCGTCGGCGGTGTGCCGGCAGCGTCCGGCAAACCCTGGTGGCGCTTCGGGCGTTGATGCGGGCGGTCCGCCCGGACAGTGAGGCCGACGGTCGCCCGGACGGCACGGCGGACAGGGCATTCAGACAAGAAGGTCAAGCATGGGCAAGTTGGTGGTGTCACTCGACAGCGTGGTGATCAAGGAAGTCCAGATCACGAAGGACAAGACCACGCTCGGCCGGCGCCCTTACAACGACATCGTCATCGACAACCTGGCGGTCAGCGGCGAGCATGCCGTGCTGCAGATGGTCGGCCACGATGTCTTCATCGAGGATCTGAACTCGACCAACGGCACCTACATCAACGGCAAGGCGATCAAGAAGCAGCTGCTGGTGCACGGTGACACCGTCGAGATCGGCAAGTACAAGATCAAGTACGTGGCGGACGAACGTGAGGGCGAAGACTTCGCCCGCACGATGATCGTGCGCCCGGGCACCCCTGGCGCGGCGACCGGCGCGGCGCAGCCCGCCGCGTACGGCGCGCCGGCACCGGCGGCCTCCGGGACGACGCCCGGCTATGGCGGCGCCAGCGCTGCAGCGACCCCGACGACGGCATCGATCAAGGTGCTCAGCGGCGCCGCCGCCGGCCGGGCGGTCACGCTGACCAAGGTCGTCACCACGGTCGGCAAGCCGGGCGTGCAGGTCGCCTCGATCACCAAGAAGCCCAGCGGCCACTACGTGCTGGCCCATGTCGAGGGCGCCCAGCGGCCGAGCATCAACGGCATCGCGCTGACCTCGGACACCGCGCCGTTGAACAACGGCGACCTGATCGAGCTGGCCGGCACGCAGATGCAGTTCGTCCAGAGCTGAGCCGCCGCCACCGCCGTCGCCACGGGCCTCGGCGTCCGTGATCGACGGCACGCCGGCGATCGACTCCCCGCCCGGTCCGCACGAGGGCTGCGACTTTCGACCGCTGGCCACCCTTGCCAGCCGGATCGGCCCCCTGCACCATCGCCGGACGGGCGTACGCACAGCGCGTGCGGCTCGTCTGACGCTCCGGGAGCCTCCCGGACACTGCACGCCAGCCCAGAGACCGGCCGCGACCGCGCGGTCGCACGCGCCCTCATGACCATCCGAGTGCTCGGTTGTTCCGGCTCGATCGCCGCCGGTGACCGCACCACCGCTTTCCTGCTCGACGAGGTGGCGCTGATCGACGCCGGCACCGGCGTGGGTGACCTCACGATCGACGAGCTCGCCCGCATCGACGATGTGCTGTTGACGCACAGCCACCTCGACCATGTGCTGGGTGTGCCGCTGCTGGCCGACAGCGTGATGCGCCGCCGCCGTGGCCGGCCGCCGATCCGTGTCCATGGCCTGCCGCAGACCTTGCAGGCCTTGCGCGACCACGTCTTCAACAACTGCATCTGGCCGGACTTCACCACGCTGCCGCATGCGCGCACACCGGTCCTGAGCCTGCATCCCGTGGCCGTCGGGCAGGTGCTGGACATCGGCACGCGCCAGGTCGAGGTGCTGCCGGCCGCCCACACCGTGCCCGCCGTGGCCTATGCGGTCAACGGCGCCCGTGGCGCCTGGGTGTTCACGGGCGACACCGGGCCCAATGCCGCGCTGTGGGCCCGCCTGGAGCGCCTGCCGCTGGCCACGCTGGTCATCGAGACCGCCTTCCGCGACGACGAACGGGCGGTGGCCCGCGTCAGCGGCCATCTGCACCCGCAGGCGCTGGCCGAGGAGCTCGGCCATGTGCCCGCGACGACGCAGGTCTGCATCACCCACGTCAAGCCGGGCGAGCAGGATGTGGTGATGCGCGAGATCCAGGCGCTGGGCCTGCCCCATCCGATCCGCGCCCTGCGGGCCGGCGACCGCATCACGCTGGACTGACGCCGTCGCGGGGCCGCCGACCGCCCCGCGGCTGACAAAGTTTGTCAGTCACCCGGGCGGACGGCTGACAGGAAATGTCAGGGCCTGACATTTCCGGGTATACCCGCAGCGGTGGACGCCGCTCCGGGGCGGCGAATCGTGCAGGAACTCACGCCTGTTTTGCCGCTTCTTTCAGATGTCAGCCTGGCACGGGCCATGCGAATGGGGTGGACGCATCACGCGCCACCGTCCACGCTGCCCAGGGAGTTCCCCATGAAGAAGTTGCACACGCTCAACCGCCAGGTCCGCCGCGGTTTCACCCTGATCGAACTGATGATCGTCGTCGCGATCGTCGGCATCCTGGCCGCGGTCGCGCTGCCGGCGTATCAGGACTACACGGTTCGTAGCCGCGTCTCGGAGTCGCTGGGTCTGGCTGAGCCGATGAAGCACACTGTTGCGGAGAACCTGACGACAGCTGCCTCCGGCGCAACGTCCGGCCGCTGCCTGGGTGTGGACGCCGTCGGCTCGACCACAACCGCTGCTTCGCTCAACACCCAGTCGATTGCTTGCACTGATGCATCCGGTGCACTGACGATCATTACGACTGAAAAGGCAGGCTCAGTGACGATGGCGCTGACGCCAACGCTGGAGTCGGGCATCGTCAAGTGGGTTTGTCAGGTTTCTGTCGTAGCCAAAAACAAGTTTGTACCTGCTGAATGCCGTCGTGCAAGCTAACGCTGACTCTCGACTGGTAGCTGCCAGCGAGTGATCGACAAGAAGGGGCCCTCGGGCCCCTTTGTCGTTTTTCAGGCTCGACCGCGGGAGTCCTGACGCGATGGCTCAGAATCCGCCAACCAGCCCTTAGCTACCACGCGGCACCGCCGTGCCCTAGCCCCTGATGCCGTCTTACCTCAAGCCATCCCGTCCGGATGCGCCCGCAGGCCAGTCCAGCCCATCTGCCGCGACCGTTGCCGCTTGGCTAGCCGGCAGTGTTCCCTTCCTCTCAGCCGTCAGCTGGACGCCATCAGCCACCATGGTCAACCAGATCCTCGCCGTAGGCCTATGGGGCCTGTGGCTGGCAATGGCGGCACCGCGGGCTGATCTACGTGCCAGTGGTCCGACCGTGGCCGCACTGGGGCTGGTACTGCTGGCCGCACTCGCGATGCCAGTGTTCGGGGCCTTGCCCTTTTCCATCGGGTTTAGCAACGCGGCCCTGGTGTTAACGTCTATCGCAATGGCCGCAGCCGGGGCCGGACTGGCACGACAGCAGCTACCGCGACTACGCGATGCTTGGCTGGCACTATGCACAGGTCTGTTAATTGGCGGCGTACTCAGTGCCGTCGTCGGGCTGCTGCAGGTGCATGCACCACAGCTGGCTGACGGCCAGCTACTGGCCGCCAGCTCGCTCGAGGGGATCGCGGTAGGAAATCTGCGCCAACCCAACCATTTATGCAGTGTGCTCCTACTAGGGTTGGTTGCGCTGGTCGTTCGCCATGAGCTGGCTGGTATGCCTCGTGCGCAGCTATGGGTGTTCGCCATGGCCATGGTATGGGCAATAGAGCTATCAGCATCACGCACTGGCGCGCTCGGACTGCTTCTGTGCCCGCTGTGGGCAGCATTGGACCGCAAGCTAAGCCGGCCGGTACGCCACCTACTGATGGCGCTACCGCTGCTCTACCTGGCGTTCTTCGGTCTGGCCTGGGGCTGGGCCCATCTGGGGGGCGGCCACGAGGCCGAAGGCGCGGCCGCACGCATGGCCGACGAGCTGGGCGCGGCCGCCCAGGGCAGCCCGAACTCGCGGCTGAACGTCTGGCGCAACACACTGACCCTGATCACGGCAAATCCGTGGTCCGGCGTGGGATGGGGCGAATACAACCTAGCCTGGACTCTGACAGGCTACCCGAACCGCCCGACTGCCTTCTTCGACCATGCACACAACCTGCCACTACAGCTACTGGCAGAACTCGGCATCCCGCTGGGCTCGGCAGTGCTAGTGCTGACAACGATGACTGTGCTGGCAGGTTGGACCCGCAGTGCACGGCTAAGCGGTGAACGTGGTCTGATCGGCCGCTCGGCAGCCATGCTACTGCTGATGCTGATGTGGCACTCGATGGTCGAATATCCGCTGTGGTACGGATACTTCCTGCTACCGGCTGCACTGGCAGCAGGGGTAGCGCTGGGGCAGGCCGATCCGCGAGGGGATTCGTTGGCAGACCTACGCTCTGACTTACCGGTCGATCCGCTTGTGCTCGGGCCGAAAGCGACAGTGCGTCTGACGTGGAGCACCACCAGTCCGCGAACCCGGTTGGCCGGTGTCCTGATGGTCTGCGGAAGCCTATGGGCACTCATAGACTTCCAAGCAATCTCATCGATCTACTCGGTGGCAAAGGATGAACGCCGTAGCTTGGCTCAGCGCATTGCTGACGGCCAAGGTAGTTTGTGGTTCGCCCATCATGCCGACTACGCAGCTGCGACCAATCCTATGCAGCCGCTGTCGCGTGCGCTGGGCTTGCAGTCCGCAGTGCACTATCTGCTCGACGGCCAGCTGATGCAGACCTGGGCCCGCGAGCTGGCCGCCCAGGGCCACCCGGAACATGCCCGGCTGCTGATGCAGCGCCTGGGTGAATTCCGCCGCCTGGAGCCGGACAAGCAGGAGCGGGTCTGTGGCCGCGAGATGGCCCCTGGCGATGCGGCGATCTGCGTGCCTCCGACGCAGACCCCCGACTGGCGCAGCTTCATCCCGCTGACCCAGGCCGCCACACGGGCGGTGCTGGCGTCCTCGGTGCCGGCACGGCCCTGAAAGCGCGCGGCAGGGCCGTGGGCGGCCGGGCCGCGCCGGGGCGCCGCTGGGGCGCCACCCGCGTGCTCAGACCCCGTCGGCGCGCCAGTGGCCGCTCTTGCCGCCCTGCTTCTCCAGCAGGCGGATGTCGTCCATCACCATGCCCTTGTCGGCGGCCTTGCACATGTCGTAGACGGTCAGCAGGCCGATCTGGACGGCGGTCAGCGCCTCCATCTCGACGCCGGTGACGCCGACCGTCTCGGCCGTCACCTGCAGCTCGACGGCGCTGGCCGCCGCGTCGAGGCGGAACTCGACGGCCACCCGCGTCAGCGGCAGCGGATGGCACAGCGGCACCAGCTCGGACGTGCGCTTGGCGGCCTGGATGGCGGCGATGCGCGCCACGCCCAGCACATCCCCCTTGCGGGCCTGACCATCGCGCACCAGCGCGAACGTGGCCGGCAACATGCAGATGCGGCCACGGGCCACGGCCACGCGATGGGTCGGCGTCTTGGCCGACACATCGACCATGTGGGCCTGGCCCTGGGCATCGAAATGGGTCAGGGGGGTCGCTGCGGAGGTCATGGCATCGCTGCGCCGTCAGCGGCAACAGCCGGGAGACAAGGGGCTGGCATGATAGGCCGCGAACCGGCCGCACCGGCACCGGTCACGATCCGTCCGTTCCTGCCCCATGCGCCTGTCCCCGCGTCCGCCTTCGCGCCTGCTGCGCCTGACCGCCAGCCTGATGGCCATGCTCACCGGCCTGACCGGCTCACCCGGCAGCCTGGCGCAGGGCACCGGCACCGCTCGAACCGCCGTGGCGCCGCGGCTGCCGGCGCTGGGCGACGCCGCGGTCGAGGATCTGGGCCCGGGCGCCGAACGCCGGCTGGGCGAGCAGGTGATGCGCGAGGTGCGCCAGGATCCGGACTACCTCGATGATCCGGTGCTCGGCCAGTACGTGGCGGGGCTGTGGCAGCCGCTGGTCGAGGCGGCACGGCGGCGCGGCGACATCGGCACCGACACCGACACGCTGTTCGCCTGGGAGACCTTTCTCGTGCGGGACCGCTCGGTCAACGCCTTCGCGCTGCCGGGCGGCCATGTCGGCGTGCACCTGGGCCTGATCGCGATGACGCCGGGCGCCGATGAGCTGGCCTCGGTGCTCGCGCATGAGCTGGCCCACGTCACCCAGCACCACATCGCCCGCCGGCTGAGCGCCAGCAGCCGCAACCAGACCGTCAGCATGGCGGCGATGCTGCTGGCCATCCTGGCGGCCAGCCGCAGCAGCGGCAACCTCGAGGCCGCCAATGCGGCCATCGTCGGCAGCCAGGCCGCCACGCTGCAGGCCGACCTGAACTTCTCGCGCGACATGGAGCGCGAGGCCGACCGCCAGGGCGACCAGCTGCTGCGCGAGGCCGGCTATGCGCCCGACGCGATGAGCCGCATGTTCGACCGCCTGGACCAGGCCAACCGGCTCAACGACAACGGCGCCTACCCTTATCTGCGCAGCCATCCGCTGACCACCGAGCGCATCGGCGAGGCGCGCCAGCGGCTGCAGGCCGAAGGGCTGCAGGGTGCCGAAGAAAGCCTCAGGTCGACGGGCAGGCCGGACCGCGGTGAACCGCCTGCGGCCGTGGTCAGCTCGGCCAGCGCGGCCAGCGCGATCAGCGTCCCTCCCGCGGTGCACGCACTGATGCGGGCCCGCGCCCGGGTGCTGATGGACAGCAGCCCTGCAGCACTGGAGCGCCAGCTCGCGCTGGCCCTGACGACCCCGCGTGACGGTGCGTTGGCGACCGGTGATGCGCTGGCCACGCTGTCGGCCGGCGCCACGGCCGGGATGCGGCTGCGGCAGTTCGACCGCGCCCGGTCACTGCTGGCCCAGGCACGCCAAGGGCTGGCCGCGACCTCCGCCGCCGATCCGGCCGGAGCCGATCTGATGTCCGACCTGCTGATCCTGCAGCAGGCCGAACTGGAGGTGGCCGCCGGCCAGCCCGAGGCCGCGGGAACCGTGCTGGCCGGCTTGCGGCAACCCCGCCAACGCGCAGCGATGCTGCTGCGGGCGCAGCAGGCCGAGGCCTTGCCCGATGCCCGGGAAGCGGCATGGCGGGCCAGCCTGGACGAGCTGCAGCTGTGGACCAGCCAGCACGGTGGCGACGCCACGGCCTGGCACTGGCAGGCCCAGCTGGCGCAGCGGCTCGGTCAGCCCCTGCGCGCGCTGCGGGCCCAGGCCGAGAACCGGGCCGCGCTCGGTGATCTGCGTGGCGCGGTCGATCGCCTCAGCGCTGCACAACGCCAAGCCCGAGGAGATGCCTCACGGCGCGAGTTCATCGAGGCCACGGTGATCGACGCACGGCTGCGTGAACTGACGGCTGAACTGAGGAGCCTCCGGCGCGAGGCCGAAGGCGGTCGTCCCTGATCGGCCGGTGGCTTGCGGCGTGCGCGCCGCCAGACCTCAGACGGACTCTGCGTCGCGCCGGCTGAACAGGCGCTCGATGGCCACGTCGATCACCATGCCGCACAGGCTGTAGATCAGCGAGCCGATCATCGCGGCACCGAAGCTGGCCACCGACAGGCCCTTGAGCAACTCCGCCGCGAACCAGAACATGCCGGCGTTGACCACCAGCAGGAACAGCCCGAGCGTGAGGACCGTCACGGGCAAAGTCAGCAGCACGAGCACCGGCCGCAGCAGCGTGTTGAGCAGACCCAGCACGACGGCGGCCCACAGCGCGGCGCTGAAACTCGCGACCCGGACCCCGGGATACAGATGCGCCACCAGCAGCAGGGCAGCGGCCAGCAACAACCAGCGCAGGATCAATTTCATGGCCGTGAGCATAGCGCTGGCCGAGCCCGGCCGAGCCGCGGCTGGATGCCGGTCAAGCACCTGCGGTGCACAGGCGACAGAAACAGGGTTTCCCAGGGGCGCGCACACGGATTTCCCAGGGCGGACCGCTTCTCAGCCCCTGGGCATGGGATTACCATTGCGCACGTTGCAGCCGATGCACGAGAAACGGGGAGTCATACCCCGGCGCCAGGTGCAGCACGCAAACCAATCACGTGATGGAGAGTTTCCAAATGGCAACTGCGAAGAAGGCCGCCCCGGCCGCGAAGAAGGCGGCAGCTCCGGCGAATGAAGTCGCCGCAGACCAGAAAGCGGCCCCGGCAAAGACGGCCGAGGCAAAGAAGCGCACCCCGAATGCAGCCTTCCTGAAGCCGCTGACGCCCAGCGCGCAGCTCGCCGAGATCATCGGCAAGCAGCCGCTGCCGCGCACCGAGGTGACGAAGAAGGTTTGGGAGTACATCAAGAAGCACGATCTGCAGGACGCCGCCAAGCGCACGCAGATCAACGCCGATGCCAAGCTGAAGGCCGTCGTCAAGGCCGACCAGGTCACCATGTTCGAGCTGACCAAGCTGGTCAACGCGCACCTGAGCTGATCGTCCTGCGCGTGCGTCCGCCGTTGGCGGATGCGCGGCAGGCCAAGTGCTGACAGGCCGGCCTCGCGCCGGCCTTTTTCATGCCCGCACGGTCCGCGTCAGGCGCTGGACCGCCTGCCGGCAGCACCTCACTTGCCGATGCAAAAGCGCGAGAAGATCTCGCCCAGCAGGTCGTCGGCGGAAAACGCGCCCGTGATCTCGCCCAGCGCCTCATGGGCCAGGCGCAGTTCCTCGGCCAGCAGATCGAGCAGCTGGGCCTGTTGCGCCAGATGTCCGTCAGCCAACGCCAGATGTGCGGTGCAACGGCGCAGCGCCTCGACATGGCGGGTGCGGGCGATGAACAGGCCATCCGGCAAGGACTGCCAGCCTGCGCGCTCCAGCAGCACGTCACGCAGGGCCTGCAGGCCTTCACCCTGACGGGCGCACAGGGTGATGCCGCCTTCGAGGGCAGGCGCCTCCGGCGCCAGATCCCGCTTGTTGTGCACGTGCAGCAACTGCGCCTGCAGTCCGTGACGCCGCAGGCTGTCGGCGATCGATGCCTCGGCAGCCTCGTAGTCGGCCTGGCCGCGCCGCGAGAGATCGTGCAGGAAGACGACCACATCCGCGGCCTGGATGGCCTCCCAGCTGCGCGTGATGCCGATGCGTTCGACCTCGTCGCTGGCCTGCGCTTCATCACGCAGGCCGGCCGTGTCGGTCACGTGGACGGGCACGCCCTGGATCTGGATGGTCTGTGCGATGCGGTCACGCGTGGTGCCAGCCACCGGCGTGACGATGGCCAGTTCGGCCCCTGCCAGCGCGTTGAGCAGGCTGCTCTTGCCGACGTTGGGCTGGCCGGCGAGCACCACCTGCATGCCCTCACGCAGCAGCGCACCCTGGCGCGCTCGGTCCAGTACCGCCTGCAGCCCCTCACTCAGGGCGCGCAGCTGGCCGTGCGCATCGGCACGCTGCAGGAAGTCGATCTCTTCCTCGGGGAAGTCCAGCGTGGCCTCGACCAGCATGCGCAGGCGCACGATGCGCTCGCGCAGGGCATGGACATCCTGCGAGAAGGCCCCCGACAACGAGCGGCTGGCCGAACGCGCCGCCGCTTCGGTGCTGGCGTCGATCAGGTCCGCCACGGCCTCGGCCTGGGCCAGATCGAGCTTGTCGTTGAGGTAGGCGCGCAGCGTGAATTCGCCGGGCTCGGCCAGCCGCAGCCGCGGCAGCCGCGGAAGGCCCGTGCGCTCGTCAAGCTGGGCGGCGGCCTCCAGGCAACGCGCCAGCAGCAGCTGCAGCACGACCGGGCCGCCGTGGGCCTGCAGCTCCAGCACGTCCTCGCCGGTGTAGCTGGCAGGCCCTGGAAACCACAGCGCCAGGCCGTGGTCGATGGCCGAGCCATCGGCCGCGCGGAAGGCACCGTAGTGCGCATGCCGCGGTTTCAAAGGGGCATCGACGAGGGCCGGCAGCAGCGCCGCCAACCCCCGGCCCGAGACACGCACGATGCCGACCGCGCCGCGTCCCGGTGCGGTGGCGATCGCGACGACCGGATCGTGCGCGTCGCCCATCGTGCTTACTTGAGCACGCCCAGCTGCTTGTTGATGAACCACTGCTGTGCGATGCCCAGCAGGTTGTTCGTCAGCCAGTACAGCACCAGGCCGGCCGGGAAGAAGAAGAACATGACGCTGAAGACCAGGGGCATGATCCACATCATCTTGGCCTGGACCGGATCCGGCGGGGTCGGGTTCAGCCAGGTCTGCAGCAGGGTCGAGCCCGTCATCAGCAGCGGCAGGATGAACAGCGGATCCTTGACCGAGAGGTCATGCACCCAACCCAGCCACGGCGCGCCACGCATCTCGACGCTGGACAGCAGCACCCAGTACAGGGCGATGAAGAACGGCATCTGGACGAAGATCGGCAGGCAGCCACCCAGCGGGTTGATCTTCTCCTCGCGGTAGATGCGCATCATCTCCTGCTGGAGCTGCTGCGGCTTGTCCTTGTAGCGCTCGCGCAGCTCGGTGATGCGCGGGTTGACGGCCTTCATCTTGGCCATCGAGCGGTAGGCGCTGGCGTTCAGCCAGTAGAACGCGATCTTCAGCACCACCACCAGCGCGACGATCGCCCAGCCCCAGTTGCCGATCACTGCATGCAGCTTGTCCAGCAGCCAGAACAGCGGCTTGCTGAGGATGGTCAGCATGCCGTAGTCCTTGACGAGCTCCAGACCCGGGGCCATCGCCTCGAGCTTCTTCTCTTCCTGCGGGCCGGCGAACAGCACGGCGTCCTGCGTCTTGCTGGCACCGGCGGCGACCTCGCCCATCGGCAGCACCATGGCGATGCTGTAGAGGTTGGGGCCGACCTTCTGGGCGCGGAACTCACGCGCCTGCCGGGCGCTGACCAGCCAGGCCGAGGCGAAGTAGTGCTGGACCATCGAGACCCAGCCGTCGTCGGCCTTGCGGACGAAGTCCAGCGGCTTGTTGTCGACGGCCGACTTCTCGATGTCCTTGAACTCGAACTTGTGGAACTTGGCCGCGTCGGTGTACATGGCCGGGCCGGTGAACGACACCGGGCCGGCGAACATGTTCGTGTTGCCCTTGATGGTGCCGTCCCGCAGCAGCTGCAGGTACAGCTGCGGCTGCACGGCGGCCGTGCCGGTGTTGCGCACCTCGTGGCTGACCTTGGCCGTGTACTCGCCACGGCGGAAGGTGTAGCTCTTGACCAGCTGCACGCCACCGATGGCCGGCGACTCGAAGCGCACCGTCAATGCGTCGGTGCCCGGCTTGAGCTCGCGCACCGGAGCCTGCACCGCCATCACCGTCAGATGGTTGGGCAGCGCCACGCCGGCCTGGGTGGTGATCAGGCCCGTCTGCGCGGCATAGGTGTGCTCCGCCGAATGGTCGAACAGCACGACCGGCTGGGTGCTGCCCTCGGCCTGGTGCTTGAGCAGCTCCAGCTTGACCAGGTCACCGCCCTTGCTGTCGAGCGTGGCGCGCAGCACGTCGGTGGTGATGGTCAGCTTCTCGCTGGCCAGAGGCACGGCGGCCGCCGAAGCCGCCGGTGTGGCCGCGGTCGCACCGGCCGCGGCTGCAGCCGGCACGCCGGATGCGGCGCCGGCCGGTGCGCTGGCGACCCGGGCCGCCGGCGGCGGGCCGAACATCGACGGCTGGCCGGTGTGGCGCATCCAGGCGTCCCACAGCAGGAACAGCGAGAAGGTGAACACCACCCACAGGATGGTGCGTCGCATGTCGTTCATGGGCGGTTCTTCGGGAACAGACGGGAAAACAGCCCCGGCACCCGGTCGGGCACGGGATCACAACCACCATCACACCAGGGATGGCAGCGCAGGATGCGCCCGGCGGCCAGCGTGACGCCGGTACGGGCGCCATGGCGCTCGATCGCCTGCAGCGCATAGGCCGAGCAGCTCGGCTCGAAGCGGCAGACGCCGCCCAGCCAGGGCTTGAGGAAATAGCGGTAGAAGCGCACCGGCAGCGCGGCCAGGCGACGCGACCAGGACCGCGCACGGACCGGCTGGCCTGCGGCCACGACGACGGCCCCGCCCACGTCGGGCGTGGCGGGGAAGGGCGGTCGTGGATCCGGCACGGCGAACTCCGTCACGGGGTGTCCGGCCCGGCAGGCGCCGGGGTCGGGGCCGATGCACGCCCCCCGTCCGCACGGGAAGACGCACCGGACCCCGGCCGTGGCGGGCGTGGCCCACGCGGCTGGGGCTGTCCGCTGCGGGCACGCCGCAGCAGCACACCGAGTTCGTCGCGCACGGTGGTGCGCAGCGCCTGCGAGCAGGCGCTGGGAAACTGTCGGGGATCGAACGGCGCCTTCAGACGCAGCACCCACAGGCCGGGCGGAAGCTCGGCCGCATGGGCCTGCATCAGCGCCCGCATCTGGCGTCGGATCAGGTTGCGGGTGACCGCCCTGCGGGCATGCCGCTTGGGCACGACCATGCCGAGCCAATGGCCCTGCAGACGCACGCCGGCCCCGTCGATGACAGGGCCGAGCGTCGTCGCGGCAACGGCGGAAGGCCCTGAGGCCTCCTGCCGATCGCCGGACGTGGGAGAGTCATCCACAGCCTGACCGACATCCGGTTGCACCATTGTGGACAACCCGGTGACCACAGCCTTGGGCTGCGGCTTGTGCGGCGGCGTGGGCACCGCGGCCAGCCGATGCGCCGAGAAATGGGCACTGCGCGCGCATGGCAACTGGGCCAGCACGCGCTCGAAGTCGTTCGAACGCAATGAAGCGGCGAACATGGCCCCGGCCTCGGTCGGCGGGCCCGGCGGTTGTGCCGGAATCAGACCTGGGTCAGACGCTTGCGGCCCTTGGCGCGGCGCGCGGCGATGACGGCCTTGCCGCCGCGGGTCTTCATGCGCACGAGGAAACCGTGGGTACGGGCGCGGCGGGTCTTCGAGGGCTGGTAGGTGCGCTTCATGATCGCTCTTCCTGGGGAAAAATGGGTCTGGCAGTGCCGGGGACCGAGAGCCGTAGACGGCGTGAACGCATGGGGAACCGGCGCGACCCGGACAACCTTCAAGCTGCCAGGCCCGCCACCGCGACCACCACACACCCGGCGCCCGCGGACGGCACAGGCTGTGCGGAAGCTGCCGGCCTGTACCGGAGCCTTCCACCCACCCGCCGCCCGCACGGGCAGGAGGTGTACGGTGCCGCCGATCTGCCGGCCTGTGGGCACCGACTCCATCGGTGATCCACATCCTGCAAGCCGGCTTTGGGCGGCCGCACCCATCTCGCCCATGCGCGCTGGGAAAACCCGCTATTACAGCAAAGCGCGAAGAGCTCGTCAATCAAGAGGACAAGACCGTGGCGCTGTCAAGGCGCAATCCGTCGCCCAGGGAAACTGTGGATAACTGGCCCACAACTGACCTGAGAGGCCTACAATGCGGCCGCTCGAAGAACAACTTGTCCACAATGAGCCCTGACCTCTGGCAACGCGGCTGCGAGCGACTCGCCGCCGATCTGCCCGAACAGCAGTACGCCACCTGGATCCGTCCTCTGCCCCCGGCCGACCTGGCCGAGGATGGCGCTGACGGCCTGGTCGCACTGGTGCGCGTGCCCAACCGCTTCAAGCTCGACTGGATCCGCAATCAGTACGCCTCGCGCATCGAGGGCATCCTGACCGATCTGGCCGGACGGCCCGTGCGGCTGGAGCTGGCGCTGGCCCAACGCGAGATGCCCCCGTCGCGACCGGTACCGGCCAGTGGCCCGGTGCGTGCGGCCGCGCTGCTGGATGCCGCGTCGCTCGCGCCCAGCAGCCGGGTCAGCCCGTCCGGTCTGTCGTCCACCGGACGACCGGCCTCGGCGGCGCGCTCGGCCCAGCCGCCGACGGTGATGCCGACCGACGCGACGATGGAGCTGCCGCTCGACCACGACGCCGCGCTCGCCGCAGCTGATGCCGTGCGCCAGGCTGCGCATGTGCGCGCCGGCCTGAGCCCGCAGGCGCTGGCCGCTGCGCAGACCCCGCCGCCATCGGCCAGCAGCCACAAGCTCAACACCGCACTGACCTTCGACACGCTGGTCGCCGGCCGCGCCAACCAGATGGCCCGCACCGCCGCGCTGCACGTGGCCGGTGCACCGGGCGTCATGTACAACCCGCTGTTCATCTACGGCGGCGTCGGCCTGGGCAAGACCCACCTGATCCATGCGGTCGGCAACCAGCTGCTGAAGGACAAGCCCGACGCCCGGGTGCTGTATCTGCATGCCGAGCAGTTCATCAGCGACGTCGTCAAGAACTACCAGCGCAAGACCTTCGACGAGCTCAAGGCCAAGTACCACTCGCTCGACCTGCTGCTGATCGACGACGTGCAGTTCTTCGCCGGCAAGGACCGCACGCAGGAGGAGTTCTTCAACGCCTTCGAGGCGCTGCTGGCCAAGCGCGCCCACATCATCATGACCAGCGACACCTACCCCAAGGGGCTGGTGGACATCGACGAGCGCCTGACCAGCCGCTTCGATTCGGGTCTGACGGTGGCGATCGAGCCGCCCGAGCTCGAGATGCGCGTGGCCATCCTGATCAAGAAGGCGATGGCCGAGGTCACCGAGCTGCCCGAGGACGTGGCCTTCTTCATCGCCAAGAACGTGCGTGCCAACGTGCGTGAACTGGAAGGTGCGCTGCGCAAGGTGCTGGCCTACAGCCGCTTCTCGCACAAGGAGATCAACATCACGCTGGCGCGTGAGGCCTTGAAGGATCTGCTGTCGATCCAGAACCGCCAGATCTCGGTCGAGAACATCCAGAAGACGGTGGCCGACTTCTACAAGATCAAGGTCGCCGACATGTACAGCAAGAAGCGGCCGGCCTCGATCGCCAAGCCGCGTCAGATCGCGATGTACCTGGCCAAGGAAATGACGCAGAAGAGCCTGCCCGAGATCGGCGAGCTGTTCGGTGGCCGTGACCACACCACGGTGCTGCACGCGGTGCGCAAGATCTCCGGTGACCGGCAGAAGGACACCGAGCTGAACCAGCAGCTGCACGTGCTGGAGCAGACGCTCAAGGGCTGAAACGGCCCTGACTGACGAAGACGGCCCCATCGGGGCCGTTTTTTTTCGCCTGGCGCAGCCATGCCGGCCCGTGGTGGGCCACGCCAGGGCCGGCGACACGGCGGCCTCGAACACCAGGGCGCGATGCAGTGCAGGGGTTCGCTCCGTGATGCACACGAGTGCAAACCATGTGAGACCCCAGCATGAAAGCTCCCCACGGTCAAGGGACAGCTCTGGGGACAATTCCAGGGCAAACCATCAGTTGTCCACCGACGATCGGCGGACGGCCGAGTTGTTGTCTGTCACGCCACTTGTTCACAGGCGTTCGGCCACAGGGTTGTCGCGCAGGCAAGTCCTTGTCAGACAAGGATGAAGAGCGGTTGTCCACAGAAGTGGACGTCCTCTATTACTTCTACCAGACTAAAAAAGAATGGATAGAAGACATCGTGGTGCGTCACGGACCGCTGTGAAAAGAGCAGACGACGTCACCGCACCCGGTCACACGGGCGGACGTCGACAGGCCGGCACGAACCTCCAGCGCGCCCTGCATCGCCTTGACGACCGCAGTCACACGCCAGGACAGACTGTCAAGTCAACAGCTCTGGGGACAACTCGCTGACAAGCGGGCGCTTGTCCACAGCGGATCGCCGATGCGCCAAGTTGTTGATGTTCGCGAGCGGGCTTGCCGACGCTCTCGACACATGGTTCTGTCCGCTTCAAGTGGTTGATGCACAATAAGAAAGGCGACTTGTCCACAAAAACGGGCGCCCTCTACCAATACAACCAAGAAAAGATAAAAACCAATAAGAAGAAAGACAGAGGAAGGCGCGTCCCGCGCTTTTTTTCAGAGGATCAGACGCTCGACGTCTGTGGAAGACGGCTTTTGAGGCTGTCCACAGGTGACAATCGCCGCCGATGCGCAACGCCGGCAGCGCACGTCGGTCGCACGCGGCTGACGACCGCAGACAGCGGCTTGCAACGGCAAGGTCTGGACATCGGTCGTCGTACGACTTGCTGTATCCAGACATCGGATTTGCTTATGGATGGCTCGGCCGGCGTCATCCACGGGCGGCTCAAGACCCGGTGCGGACGGCCGATAACCGTCGTTCCCCCTCGTCATGGCCTTGGCTTGCGTCATGTCCGGCATGTTGTCCGGCGGGCACAAACGTCGATCGCGAGAGAAAGCCGGTGAAGACCGGCCAGAAAGCGCCCGCAAGACGGGTCAAAATACGCGGTTGGCGCTCGCCGCGGCGCCAGTTCCGCAGAACGACGCCTCAAGAGGAAGACGATGATCGTGATCAAAGCGCCGCAGCAGCAACTGCTGGAGGCCTTGCAGAACGTGGCTGGCATCGTGGAGCGGCGCCACACCCTGCCGATCCTGGCCAATGTGCTGCTGCGCAAGACCGCTGACGAGGTCGAGCTGACCACCAGCGACCTGGAGATCCAGGTCCGCACCCATGCCCGCCTGGGCGGTGAGACGGCGGCCGTGCCCTTCGGCATCACCGTCGGCGCCCGCAAGCTGATCGACATCCTGCGCACGCTGCCCGGCGACCAGCCGGTGACGCTGAATGCGCAGCAGAACAAGATCACCGTCACCGGGGGCAAGAGCCGCTTCACGCTGCAGACGCTGCCGGCCGACGACTTCCCCCTCGTCAACGAGGCGGTGGACTTCGGGCCGGCCTTCAGCGTGCCGCAGAAGGTGCTCAAGGGCCTGATCAACCAGGTGCACTTCGCGATGGCGGTGCACGACATCCGCTACTACCTCAACGGCATCCTGTTCGTCGCCGAGGGCAAGACGCTGACGCTGGTGGCCACCGACGGCCACCGCCTGGCGCTGGCCCAGGCCGAGCTCGACGTGGACATGCCCAAGCAGGAGGTGATCCTGCCGCGCAAGACCGTGCTGGAGCTGCAGCGCCTGCTCAAGGACGATGCCAAGCCCGCCAAGGCCCCCAAGGACGCTCCGCCGGCCGAGGACGGGGAGGCGGCCGCCCCGGCGGTGGCCGAGGGCAACCCGATCGAGATGCGCTTCGCGGCCAACCAGGCGAAGTTCAGCTTCTCGGGCATGGAGTTCGTCACCAAGCTCGTCGAGGGCAAGTTCCCGGACTACAACCGCGTCATCCCGAAGAACCACCGCAACAGCATCACGCTGGGCCGTGCACCGCTGCTGGCCAGCCTGCAGCGCGCGGCCATCCTGACCAGCGACAAGTTCAAGGGCGTGCGCGTCAACGTCGAGCCCGGCACCCTGCGCATCGCGTCGAGCAACGCCGAGCAGGAAGAGGCCAAGGAAGAGCTGGAGATCGACTACGGTGGCGACACCATCGAGGTCGGCTTCAACGTGACCTACCTGATGGACGCGCTGTCGAACATCGGCGCCGAGATGATCAAGGTCGAGCTGCAGGACGGCAACTCCAGCGCGCTGATCACCGTGCCCGAGCAACCCGGCTTCAAGTACGTCGTGATGCCGATGCGCATCTGACGCTGCACGGGCTTCCGGCGGTCTGCCGGTACCCTCCCCCGTCGCATGCGACCACAGCGGGCCCCAGGCCCGCTTCCGCGTTTGGAAAGGCCCGTCAGAAGGCCTCCGTTCCCCCGCCCTGAAAGCCTGACATGACCGATTCCCTCCCGCAGGACCCCGCCAGCCAGCCCGCCACCCCCAGCGGCGCCGAGGCCTCGGCCGCCTACGGTTCGGACAGCATCCAGATCCTGGAAGGGCTGGAGGCGGTGCGCAAGCGCCCGGGCATGTACATCGGCGACACCTCCGACGGCACCGGCCTGCATCACCTGGTCTTCGAGGTGGTCGACAACTCGATCGACGAGGCGCTGGCCGGCCACTGTGACGACATCATCGTCACCATCCACTCGGACAACTCGATCTCCGTCATCGACAACGGCCGCGGCATCCCGACCGGCGTGAAGATGGACGACAAGCACGAGCCCAAGCGCTCGGCCGCCGAGATCGCGCTGACCGAGCTGCACGCCGGCGGCAAGTTCAACCAGAACTCGTACAAGGTCTCCGGCGGCCTGCACGGCGTGGGCGTGAGCTGCGTGAACGGCCTGTCCCGATGGCTGCGCCTGACGGTGCGCCGCGACGGCAAGGTGCACCAGATCGAGTTCGCCCGCGGCATTCCGCAGGACATGCCCACCGAGCTGCGCGAGGGCTTCGAGGTGCGGCCGATGAAGATCACCGGCGAGACCGAGAAGCGCGGCACCGAGGTGCACTTCCTGCCGGACACCGAGATCTTCCAGCAGAACAACGAGTTCCACTACGAGATCCTGGCCAAGCGCCTGCGCGAGCTCTCGTTCCTGAACAACGGCGTGAAGATCCGCCTGGTCGACGAGCGCAACGGCAAGGAGGACAACTTCGCCTATGCCGGCGGCGTCAAGGGCTTCGTCGAGTTCATCAACCAGGGCAAGAAGGTCCTGCACCCGAACATCTTCCACGCCACCGGCGACCGCATGAGCGACCAGAACACCAACATCGGTGTCGAGGTGTCGATGCAGTGGAACGACGCCTTCAGCGAATCGGTGCTGTGCTTCACCAACAACATCCCGCAGCGCGACGGTGGCACCCACCTGACCGGCCTGCGTGCGGCGATGACGCGCGTGATCAACAAGTACATCGACGACAACGAGCTGGCCAAGAAGGCCAAGGTCGAGATCGCCGGTGACGACATGCGCGAAGGCCTGGCCTGCGTGGTCTCGGTCAAGGTGCCCGAGCCGAAGTTCAGCAGCCAGACCAAGGACAAGCTGGTGTCGTCCGAGGTGCGTGGCCCGGTCGAGGACGTGGTCAGCAAGCTGCTGACCGACTGGCTGCTGGAGAACCCGGTCGACGCCAAGATCATCTGCGGCAAGATCGTCGAGGCCGCCCGTGCCCGCGAGGCGGCGCGCAAGGCGCGCGAGATGACGCGCCGCAAGGGCGTGCTCGACGGCATGGGCCTGCCGGGCAAGCTGGCCGACTGCCAGGAGAAGGACCCCAGCCTGTGCGAGATCTACATCGTCGAGGGTGACTCCGCAGGGGGCTCGGCCAAGCAGGGCCGCGACCGCAAGTTCCAGGCGATCCTGCCGCTGCGCGGCAAGATCCTGAACGTCGAGAAAGCGCGTTATGAGAAGCTGCTGAGCAGCGACTCCATCGTCACGCTGATCACCGCGCTCGGCACCAGCATCGGCCCGGAGGAGTTCAATCCGGACAAGCTGCGCTACCACCGCATCATCATCATGACCGACGCGGACGTGGACGGCGCCCACATCCGCACGCTGCTGCTGACCTTCTTCTACCGCCAGATGCCGGTGCTGGTCGAGCGCGGCCACATCTACATCGCCCAGCCGCCGCTCTACAAGGTGAAGGTGGGCAAGCACGAGCAGTACCTGAAGGACGGCTTGGAGCTCGACGGCTTCCTGCTGCGCGTGGCGCTGGACGGCGCCCAGGTGCTGGCCGACGGCACGGCCGAGGGCCGCGTGATCCGCGGCGAGGAGCTGGAATCGCTGGCCCGCGCCTACATCTCGGCCAACCACGTGATCGAGCGCCTGGCCAACTGGATGGACGGCGAGGCCCTGCGCGCGCTGGCCAACGGCCTGACGCTGAACCTGGACAGCGCCGCCGAGGCCGAGGCCAGCGCCCTGGCCCTGAAGGCCGCGCTGCAGGCCGCTGAAGTGGAAAGCCAGTTCGACGCCCGCACCGACAAGCACCTGCTGCGCATCAGCCGTCGCCACCACGGCAACATCAAGAGCAGCGTGATCACCCAGGACTTCGTCCATGGCGCCGACTACGCGGCCCTGGCCGAGGCCGGCCTGCGCTTCAAGGGCCTGCTGTCCGACCAGGCCGTGGCCCGCCGCGGCGAGGGCGAGAAGGCCAAGGAGCAGAAGGTGGCCGACTTCCGCGCGGCCATGGCCTGGCTGATGACCCAGGCCGAGAACGCCGTGGGCCGCCAGCGCTACAAGGGCCTGGGCGAGATGAACCCCGAGCAGCTGTGGGAGACCACGATGGACCCCAACGTGCGCCGCCTGCTGAAGGTGCAGATCGAGGACGCCATCGAGGCCGACCGCGTGTTCACGATGCTGATGGGCGACGAGGTGGAGCCGCGCCGGGACTTCATCGAGAGCAATGCGTTGAGGGCGGCGAATATCGACGTGTGAGGTCAAGCCGGGCCGGGCGGCGGAGCATCCGTAGCGGCCCGGAGCCCAGATCAGTCGCGCATTCGGCTTATCACATCTGAATCCGGAAAAATAAGAAAAGTCTTTCCGTATCAACAGCTTGCTGTCACATGGCAACCAAGATCTGGGTCACCGAAGCGTTGGAGATCTTGGCCGACAGCTTGACTCCGGTGCCGCATGAACTGAACGAGCTGGACTGGAAGGCCGCACTCTCGGATCACCGGGACCGCTTGACCGAACATCTGATCGCGTTTGCCAACCAGCCCAATGGTGGCTACTTGGTATTCGGCTTGGACGATGATGGTGTTCCGGTCGGTGTCGACAAGGCGCAAGTTGCCGGCATCGTGGGCCAGTTGGCCAATCTGGGTCGAGATGCGGTCGATCCGCCGCTCGTACTGGATCATGCCGTCACGGAATCTGCACAGGGTATTCCGTTGTTGCTGGTGCGGATCCCCGAGCAGGCCGTCAAGCCGGTGCATCGGCGAGGAAAGTCCATCGAAGAGACGTGGGTGCGTTCTGGCGGCAGCACACGCAAGGCCTCGCGGCGCGAGGTCGGCGCACTGCTGATGAACAGCAGCAATCCGCACTGGGAAGACCTGAGGGCCTCGCCGCTGCTGAGCCTGGACGCGGTGCAGCAGCTACTGGATCTGGACGCGGTGGCGCGGCTTCTTCAGCGGCCGTTGCCTGATGAACCGGATGAGCTGGCCCGCTGGCTTGCGCAGGAGGGCATCACTTCTGCGGAAGGGCGCGGTCACTACATCAGCAACTTCGGTGCGATCGCCGCAGCACGGAGGCTGGCCGACTTCCCGTCCTTGGAGCGCAAGCACATCCGTGTCATACGCTATCGCGGCACCAACAAGACCGAGACCATTGATGAGTTGCCGGGACAGCGCGGCTACGCCGTCGGATTCGAGGGACTGATCGGCCATCTGCGGCGGGTACTGCCACACTCCGAGGTGATCCAGCAGTCATTGCGCACCGAGACGTCGATCTATCCTGAGATCGCCCTGCGAGAGCTGGTGGCCAATGCGCTCATCCACCAGGATTTCAGCGTTGGCGGTGCCGGTCCGATGGTGGACATCTTCGCCGATCGGATCACCATCACCAATCCCGGTTCGTTGCTGCCGGGAAAGCGACCCGACCGGCTGATCGGTGCCACACCCGAATCACGCAACGAGAAGCTGGCGGCATCCTTCCGGCGGTTTCGCATCTGTGAAGAGCGCGGCACGGGTTTCCAGAAGGTGGTGCAGGCCATCGAATTGTTCGGGCTTCCGCCCTTGCAGATCATCCCGCACGACAACGCCTTCAGTGTCACGTTGGGTGCGCCCCGAAAGTTCACCGACATGGGATCCGCCGAGCGGATCGAGGCCTGCTATCAGCATGCGGTGCTCCAGTACCTCTCCAGTCAGACCCTCACCAACACCACGCTGCGTGAACGCTTCAGGCTGCACGACAAGCAGCGCAATGCGGTCACCAATCTGATCAGCGACGCCGTCGACGCTGGCCGCATCAAGCGCAAGGACGCACACAGCGGCAACAAGTTCGCTGAATACCTTCCCTACTGGGCCTGACCAGGCACGGCCGCTGAATCACGCCGCGATCCGCGCCGCCTCAAGCCCCGCTACTCACCCCGCCAACAACCGCTGCGTGAAGTCCCCGTCCCCACTCAGCGGCACGATCAGCCGGTGCGTGGCCCGGGTGGCGGCGACGTAGAACAGCCGGGCCTCTTCCGCCGGATCCTGGCCCTCGGCCGGCATGCGGCCGGCGCCCGACAGCGCGACGACGGGGAACTCCAGCCCCTTGCTGGCGTGCATCGTGAGGATCTTGATGGTGTCGTCCAGCGGGTGGAAGGTGCCGCTGCCCTGGCGCACCTCGTGCGGCAGGCCGCGGTGGCGCAGCACGGCGGCGCAGCGCGCCATCTCGGTGTGGTGGCGGCACAGGATGGCCATGTCGCCCCAGGCGTGGCCTTCCTGGTGGGCGGCGCCCAGCAGCTCGGCGATCTTCAGCACCTCCTCGCGCGGGCTCGGCAGGCGGATGACCAGCGGGGCCTGGCCCTCGCGGCCGCAGCTGACGGGCTGCACCAGCGGCACGCTGTCGTCGGGGCTGTCCTCGGAGCGCAGCAGGTCGGCGGCCACGCGGCTGGCAGTCTGCAGGATCTGCCGCGTGTTGCGGTAGTTGATCTTCAGGATGGTGGTGCGGCCCTGGGCCTGGATGCCCACGCTCCTGAAGCTGAACTGGCGGGCGCGGCGGCGCTGGTAGATGCTCTGCGCGTCGTCGTAGAGCACCAGCAGGCTGTTGGTTTCGGGATCGACCATCTGCGCGGCCAGCTTCAACCACCCGGCCTGGAAGTCGTGGCCTTCGTCGATCAGCACCGCCTGGTACTGGCCGCTGGGGATATGGCCGCGCTCGACGCCGCGGATCACGCCGTCGACCATGGCGTCGAACATCTCCGGGCCCTGTGGCGGCAGCGGCTGGCCGTAGGCCACCAGCTGCTGGCGGCACCAGCGGTGGAAGTTGCGCACCTGCACGCGGCCGCTCAGGCCCTTGGCCTGCATCATGGCCTCCAGCTTCACGGCCAGTGGCTGGTTGTAGCAGAGCACCAGCACCGGCCGCCGGTCACTGGCTGTCCTGGCCAACCATTCGGCGCGGTAGGCCAGGATCATGGTCTTGCCCGAGCCGGCCACGCCGTGGATCACGCGGTGGCCGTCGCCCAGGCTGCGCGCCAGCTGTTCCTGCTGCAGGTCCATGACCCGCATGATGTCGGGCAGCTCGGTGGCGAGGTCAGCGGCGCCCGGTGCGCTGTCGGCCGCGGTGTCGAACAGGCCGGCCTGGTCGGGGACCCGCACTTCGGGGAACAGGATCCAGCGCACGCGGTCGATGCGCGGCAGCGACAGCGGGCTGCGCATCGCGGTCGGGAACATGTCCCACAGCCGTTGCTGGAAGGCCTCGGCCTCGACCGCGGAGGTCATCTCGTCACTGCAGATGACGCGGTGGGCGTCGATGGCCTGGTCCAGGCCGGCGCGCTCGAACTGGCCGCGCGTGATGCGCGTCAGCACCACGCCGTAGCTCCAGGGGCAGGCCAGCTTGCCGTCGGCGCCGGTCAGCTGGCGGTCGCGTGACAGCGCATCGACGACCTGGTGCGCGTAGTGGCGGGCCTGTTCGACCGGATTGGCCACGGTCTTGGGCACGCCCTGGGGCAGGATGTCCCAGGTCTGGCGGTTGGCGCCGTGGATGGTCTCCAGGCGCCAGTCCTTGACTTCCAGGATGAGGATGCCGCGCCGCGGGTGCAGGACGACGAAATCGGGGTGGGCGTGCGTCGGGCCGACGGGCACGTCGTACCAGAGCAGGTAGTCGTCGTCGAGCTTGTCTTCCAGCCGCTCGGCCAGTCGGCGCTCGCCGGCGGTCATGCGGGCGACGCAGCTGCCGAGCGCGGGGATCAGGGTGGCCATCAGCGGCGGTGCGTGGCGGCGGGCTCGCGGAATCGTGTGAGGTCGCTCATGCTGCCGTGCAGGCGGGCATTTGTCACCTGGGTGCGGGGCCGTCGATCGCGGGGGGGCGCCGTGTTCGACCGCCCGCTCAGCCCCCCGCGCGCTTCGCCGTCGGATGGCCCTGCGCCACCAGCCAGGCCACCACCTTGTCGACATGGTCGCCCTGCAGTTCCAGCTGGCCGTCCTTGGCCGTGCCGCCGGTGCCGCAGGCGGTGCGCAGGCGCTTGCCGAGGGCGGCCAGGGCCTCGTCGTCCAGCGGCAGGCCGCGCACCACGGTGACCAGCTTGCCGCCGCGCCCGGCCTTCTCGCGGCTGACGCGGATCGGGCCGCCGGCCGGTGGGATCGTGCGCTGCGGGCGGCCGCAGCTGCAGGCGGTGGCCGGCTGGCGGCAGTCGGGGCAGATGCGGCCTGCGTCGGTCGAGTAGACGAGGCGGCTGGCGGCGGCGGGGGCAGGTCGGCTCATGTCGGGATTGTCCTGCGCGAGAAGGCGGCCGATGATGGCCGGCCCGGCAGGAACCGGGGCACGCGGCGGCCGGTCTGACGGACCATCCGCCCGCGCCGCCCCCGAGCCGGGACCCGCACCGAACCGGAGCCGTCCCCATGTCCGTCACCCTGCTCGCCCAGCTCAGCGATCTGCACATCGTGCCGGCGGGCGAGCGGCTGGATGGCCGCATCGACACCGCCGCCGGCCTGCGCGCCGCCGTGGCCACCGTCACCGGCTGGCCGCAGGCGCCCGATGCGGTGGTGCTGACCGGCGACCTGACCGATGCCGGCGAGCCGGCCGCCTATGCCCATCTGCGCCAGCTGCTGGTGCCGCTGGCCGGTATCCCGCTGTGGCCGGTGGCGGGCAACCATGACGACCGCAGCCTGCTGCGTGCCACCTGGCTGACCGATGCCGCACCGGCGCTGGCGGCGGCGCTGGCCGGCGATGGCGAGGGCGCCGCCGCCGACGGCTTTCTGCAGTACACGGTGCCGGTGGGCACCGCCGGCCTGCGCCTGGTGGTGCTGGACACGGCCGAGGCCGGGCAGCCCTGGGGCCGGTTGTGTCCGCGCCGTCTGGCCTGGCTGGACCGCACGCTGGCGCGTCACCGCGACGCGTCGGTGATCGTCGCGCTGCACCATCCGCCGTTCGACAGTGGCATCGCGGTGATGGACCGCATCGGCCTGCGCGAGGGGCGCGAGGGCCTGGCCGAGGTGCTGGCCGCTCATCCGCAGGTCGAGCGGGTGATCTGCGGCCACCTGCACCGCAATGTCCACGCCAGCATCGGCCGCGTGCCGGTCAGCTGCGCGCCCAGTCCGGCGCACCAGATCGCGCTGCAGATGGACCCGCAGGCGCCCGGCGGCTGGATCCTGGAGCCGCCGGGTCTGCACCTGCACCGCTGGACAGGGCCCGGGCAGCTGGTCACGCACTTGGTGCCGGTGGGCCGCTTCGACGGGCCGCATCCGTTCGGCCGCTGAAGGGCGCCGCGGCGGCGCGTGTTCAGTGTTGCAGCGGCTCGGCGCGTTCGGCCAGTTCGCCGAGCTGGCTGGGCTTGATGCGGGTGGCCGCCAGCGCGCCCTTGCTCTCCAGGATCGGGTAGGCGATCGAGCAGATGTGGGAGTTGATGCGCTTCAACTCGCTCAGCAGGTCCAGGTGCAGCGAGCTGGTCTCGATGCTCTCGGCCGTGTGCTCCTGCAAACGCGCGATGTGGTTGGCCGCGTAGCGGTGCTCCAGATCGCGGAAGTGGGCCTTCTCTTCCAGCAGCCGCCGGGCATCGCGCACATGGCCGTCGAGGAAGACGCTCATGCCCAGGCGCAGATTGCTCAGCAGGCGCTCGTGCAGGTGGCAGATCTCGGCCATGCCGGCCTCGGAGAAGCGGCGCTGCTTGCGGATCTTCTTGTCCTCGATGTCGATCAGCACGCGTTCGATGCCGTCGCCGATCTGCTCCATGTTGATGGTGAAGCTGACGATGTCGGTCCAGCGCCGGCTCTCGCGCTCGCTCAGCGCCTCGCGCGAGATCTGAGTCAGGTAGAACTTGATCGCGCTGTAGAGGCGGTCGACCTCGTCGTCGCGGCGCTTGAGCTGCTCGGCCAGCACCAGGTCGTTGTCCTGCAGCACGCCCATCACGCCGCGCAGCATCTGCTCGACCACGTCGGCCTGGTGCAGGGCCTCGCGCGCGGCGCAGCTGATGGCCAGGCTGGGCGTGGTCAGCGCCACCGGGTCGAGGTGGCTGCGGCGCTGGCGGGCCGGGTCGGGCGCGGCATCGGGTAGCCAGCGTTCGACCAGGCGGGCCATCGGCGCGGTCAGGCCCAGGCAGACGACGGCCAGCACCGCGTTGAACGCGAGGTGGAAGCCGACCACCTGCTCGTGCAGCGCGCCCGGCAGGTGCGGCAGCAGCTGGGGCAGGGCGGCCGGCAGCGGCAGCATGGCGGCCACGCCGCCGGCCTTGAACAGCAGATTGCCCAGCGGCAGGCGGCGCGTGGCCGGGCTGTCGCGGCTGGTGACGATCAGCGCCAGCAGGCCGCTGCCGATGTTGGCGCCCAGCACCAGGCCGAAGGCGGTGGCCGGGTTGACGATGCCCTCGACCGCCAGCGTGGCCGTCAGCAGCACGATGGCCAGGCTGGAATAGGCGGCCAGCGTCAGCACCGCGCCGATGACGATGTCGAGCAGCAGGTCCTGCGGCAGGCCGGCCAGCAGCAGGCGCACGGTGGGCGAGGCGGTCAGCGGCCGGGTGGCGCCGACGATCAGCTGCAGCGCCAGCGTGATCAGCCCGAGCCCGATCAGCACGCGGCCGATGCGCCCGCCGATGGCATTGCCCTGGCCGATGAACAGCACCACGCCGACGACGATCAGCAGCGGCGACAACCAGCTCAGGTCGAAGGAGAAGACCACCGCCATCAGCGCGCTGCCGACATCGGCACCCAGCATCACGGTGAGGGCCGCGGCGGTGGGCACCAGGCCGCGGCCGACGAAGCTGGAGACGATCAGGCCGGTGGCGGTGGCGCTCTGCACCAGGCTGGTCACGCCGAGGCCGGCCAGCAGGGCCGTCAGTCGGTGGCCGACCGAGCGGGCCAGCACATGGCGCAGGTTCTCGCCGAACACCCGCAGCATGCCGGTGCGCACCTGGTAGGTGCCCCAGACCAGCAGCGCGATGGCGGCCATCAGGTTCAGCAGGTGGATCACGGTGTCGTCCCGGCCCGTCCGCTTGTCGCCCGGACGCAGGCCTGAGCCCACGGTAACGCCTCAGGCCTTGCGTTGGCAACCGGAATTGACGGGTGAATCCGGACCGTCTTCCGCTCAGCTGTCGGCGGGTGCAGGCGGCGGTGCCGGGCCGCTCGGGGACAATCCGGACATGTCCTCGCGCACCCTGACCACCGCGGCGGCCGGCTTCGAGGCCGCCCGCGCCCTTGATCTGCCCTTGCTGCCGGCCGGCCACCGCCTGCGCCGGCTGCATGGCCACGGCTTCCAGGCCGCGGTGCGTGCCGATCTGCCCACCGGCTGGGGCGCCTTCCCCGGCCAGGAGCTGGCCCGTCTGCGCGAGAGGATGACCGGCCTGGCCGCCGCGCTCGACTACCGCCCGCTGGAGGAGACGCTGGCCGCGCCCGGCGATGCGCGCCTGGCCCACTGGTGGGCGCATCAGCTGGCCGATGTGCCCGGTTGCTGCCAGGTCAGCCTGCGCAGCGCGCCCGATGCGGGTGTGGATGTCGATGACGCGGGCCGGCTGCTGGCCTGGCGGCGCGATGGCTTCCATGCCGCGCACTGGCTGCCCCACGTGCCCGAAGGCCACAAGTGCGGCCGTCTGCACGGCCACGGCTTCGCCGTCGTGCTGCATGTGCGGGTGCCCGAGGCCGACCGTGCGCAGGCGGCCGACGTCGCTGCCCACGGTGGCGCCGAGGTGCGCGCGCTGGAGGCGCTGGACGCGCTGTGGGCGCCGCTGAAGGCCCGGCTGGACCATGCCTGCCTGAACAGCCTGCCCGGCCTGCACAACCCGACGAGCGAGGTGATCTCGGCCTGGATCTGGGCCGAGCTCAAGCCGCAGTGCCCGGCGCTGGCCTGGGTCACGGTCTACGAGACGGCCTCCAGCGGCGCCAGCTTCGACGGCGCCGATCACCGCATCTGGAAGCAGCTGACGCTCGACAGCGCGGTGCGTCTGAGGCGCGCGCCCGACGGCCATCCGGCCCGTGCCGTGCACGGCCACACCTACACGCTGCGCCTGCACCTGGCCGCGCCGCTGCACGAGGTGCTGGGCTGGACGGTGGACTTCGGCGACGTCAAGCGCCTGTTCGATCCGCTGTTCAAGGCGATGGACCACCACCCGCTGCACGAGATCGACGATCTGCCCGACTGCGACGCCGCCACCATCGCGCACTGGGTGCTGGCCAAGGGCCGCGCCGAGCTGCCGCAGATGGAGCGCGTCGATCTGCAGGAGCGCCCGGGCCGTGGCGTGATCGCGCTGGCGCGGGCCGACCAGACCGTGCTGCCGCTGTGAGCGGCCGGCATCACCCACCGCAGCCGGAAGCCACGCGATGAGCTACAGCGTCAAGGAAATCTTCTACACCCTGCAGGGCGAGGGCGCACAGGCCGGCCGCGCGGCGGTGTTCTGCCGCTTTGCCGGCTGCAACCTGTGGAGCGGCCGCGAGGCCGACCGCGCCAGCGCCGTCTGCCGCTTCTGCGACACCGATTTCGTCGGCACCGACGGCCCGGGCGGCGGCAAGTTCACCGATGCGCAGGCGCTGGCCGCGGCGGTCGCCGCGCAGTGGCCGCGCGCGGCCGACGGCACGCCGGCCGGCCGGCCGCTGGTGGTGTGCACCGGCGGCGAGCCGCTGCTGCAGCTCGATGACGCGGCGGTGGCCGCGCTGCATGCGGCCGGCTTCGAGATCGCCGTCGAGACCAACGGCACCCAGCCGGCACCGGCCGGGCTGGACTGGATCTGCGTCAGCCCCAAGTCCGACGCGCCGCTGGTGCTGACGCGCGGTGACGAGCTCAAGCTGGTCTTCCCGCAGCCCGAGGCCCTGCCCGGGCGCTTCGAGGCGCTGGATTTCACCCACCGCTTCCTGCAGCCGATGGACGGCCCGCAGCGCGAGGCGAACACCCGCGCGGCCATCGCCTGGTGCCTGGACCATCCGCAGTGGCGGCTGGGCGTGCAGATGCACAAGGTGGTCGGCATCGCCTGAGGGCGGGGCGGGCGGCAGGGCCGCCGCCGTCGCCCGTCGGGCCCGCTCAGTCCCGCTCAGTCGATCGTGATCTGTGCCTTGCGCACGTAGGCGCGCACCAGCGGCAGCTCCCGGGCCAGGTGCTGGGCATAGGCGGCCGGCGGTTCGAACTTCACGTCGATGCCGGCCTGCTCCAGCTGGGCCTTGATGGCCGGATCGGCGACCACCGCGGCCAGCGTGCTCGACAGCTTCTGCTGCACCGCCGGGCTCAGGCCCTTGGGGCCGACGATGGCCAGCCACGGCGTCATCTCGTAGCCGGGGTAGCCGGCCTCGGCCACGGTGGGCACCTGCGGCAGCAGCGTGGTGCGCCTGGGCGAGGTGGTGGCCAGCACCTTGACCTTGCCCGACTTGAGCATCGGCAGCGCGGCCACCACAGTGTCGATGCTGAGCTCGACCTGGCCGCCCAGCAGATCGGCCATCGCCGGGGCGCTGCCCTTGTAGGGCACGTGGACGATGTCGGCACCGGCCATCACCTTGAACATCTCGCCGGCCAGGTGCGAGGTGGTGCCGGCGCCGAAGGACGCGTAGCTGAGCTTGCCCGGCTTGCTGCGGGCCATCGCCACCAGCTCCTTGACGCTGCTGGCGGCGAAGCCCGGCTGGGCCAGGATCACCAGCGGCGCGGCGCCGACGAAGCCCACCGCATCGAAGCTGGCCTCGGGCGAATACTGCAGCCGCGGCTTGAGCGCCGGGTTGACGACGAAGGTGCTGTTCGACGAAATGAGGAGCGTGTGGCCGTCGGGCTGGGCGCGGGCGACGGCCGCCGCCCCCAGCTCGGTGCCGGCGCCGGGCTTGTTGTCGACCACCACGCTCTGGCCCAGGCGCTCGCCCATGGCCTTGGCCAGGATGCGGCCGACGGTGTCGGTGGCGCCGCCGGCCGAGAAGGGCACGACCAGCGTCACCGGCCGGCTGGGAAACGGCGCTTCGGCGTGGGCGCCGGGCAGGGCGAGCAGTCCGAGCGTGGCCGCGGCCAGGGCGCGGGCCAGACGACGGCGGGCGGGTTGGCGGGTCAGATTCACGTACACCTCGTTCGGAAAGTTGGGCAGACGATCAGGACACCGGGACGGGCCGCACGCCGTGGCGTGGCAGCCGGGCGACGGGCCGCAGGCCGTGGCCTGGGCGCCCGCCGCGCGAGGACTAGACGACCGAGGCCGGGCCACCCGCTTGCGGCGCCGCACCGCCGGCCGTCGGCGGCGCGGTGACGATGGAGCGCAGATCGGGCTCGCAGCCGCGCAGCGCCGACAGATCGGGCCGCGGGCGCTGCAGCGTCGAGTCGCCGGCCATCGCTGCTTCCAGCGCGAGGGCGGCCGACAGCAGCGCCGCATCGCCATGGAAGCCGCCGACCACCTGCAGGCCGAAGGGCAGGCCGGCCGCGTCGCGGCCGCAGGGCAGGCTGATGGCGGGCAGCGTGGTCAGCGTGACGACGTAGGTCAGCGCCAGCCAGCGGTAGTAGTTGGACTGGGCGCGGCCGTCGATCTCCGTGGCATGCGGCAGCGTCCAGGGGAAGGGCGAGACCGGCGTGGTCGGGCTCAGCACCAGATCGGCGCCGGCCGTCTGCTGCAGCCAGCGCCTCAGGATGCGCGTCTGCTCGGTCTGCGCCCAGGCGCAGTCCAGCAGGCTCATGCGCTGACCCAGCTCGAAGTTGGCGCGCGGGTTCGGGCCCAGGCTG
Organism: Pseudaquabacterium rugosum; assembly: GCF_038066575.1. Taxonomy (NCBI): domain Bacteria; kingdom Pseudomonadati; phylum Pseudomonadota; class Betaproteobacteria; order Burkholderiales; family Sphaerotilaceae; genus Pseudaquabacterium; species Pseudaquabacterium rugosum. The sequence continues at coordinate 35,344 of NZ_JBBUTF010000014.1, forward strand.
TCGGGATCGCGCTCGTAGGCCTCGCGGGTGCCGGCGACGAAGGCCTCCGCGCGCAGCACGTCGAAGCAGCGGTGCACGTCGCCGAGCGCGAAGTCCACCGGCTCGCAGGAGGCGAACCAGCCGCGCATCGCCTCGATGCGGTCGAGGAAGGTGCGGCGGATCATCGGATCGACGTCGCAGCTGCCGCCGAAGTCCACCGTGTAGCGCACGTGCAGGCGCTTGAGCTCGGCCGGGTGCAGGCGCAGGAACTGCAGCGGATCGACCGGCGCGCTCAGCGGATCGCCGGGATCGCCGCCGGCGGTGGCGGCCAGCTGCAGGCAGGCCTCGCGCACGTCGCGGCCCATCGGCCCGACCACCGAGATCGGCGACCAGCCCAGCAGGCGGCGCGTGTTGGGCACCAGATAGGGCGAGGGCCGGAAGCCGACCACGCCGCACTTGGCTGCCGGGATGCGCAGCGAGCCGCCGGTGTCCGAGCCGGTGCACACCGGCAGCAGATCGCAGGCCAGCGCCGCGGCCGCGCCGCCGGACGAGCCGCCCGCGTTCAGCCGCGGATCGAAGGGGTTGCCGGTGGCGCCCCAGACCGGGTTGCGCGTGTTGGCGCCGGCGCCCAGCTCGGGCACGTTGGTCTTGGCCACGATCAGGCCGCCGGCCTCGCGCAGGCGGCGCACCAGCGCCACGTCCTCGGTCGGCACATGGCCGCGGAAGCGCGGCGAGCCGTAGGTGGTCAGCAGGCCGGCGGTGGGCTCCAGATCCTTCACGCCCACCGGCAGGCCGTGCAGCAGGCCCAGCGGGCCGCCGCGCATCACCGCCTGCTCGGCGGCGCGGGCCTCCTCGCGCGCCTGCTCGAAGCGGGTGGCGGTGATGGCGTTGATGTGCGGGTTGAGGGCCGCGATGCGCTCGACGCAGGCGTCGAACAGCTCCAGCGGCGAGACGGCCTTGCGGCCGATCAGATCGCGCAGTTCGGGCGCGCTGAGGGTGGGCAGTTCGGAGCGGGACAGCGACATCGGACGGCAGGGATCAGACGGGGTGTGCGATGCATCCTAGGACCGTCCCCGATCCGTCATCAACCACCACAGCGCGAAACGACCGTTGCAGAATCGGCAACGCACATGCGGGTTCCCACCGAGCGCGGCCGCGGCCTGCCCGGGGCCGTGGCCGGTGTGCCGGCCACAGCGGCGCCCGCCCTCCTGACTTTCCCCAGGTCCCATGTCCCGCCAGATCGATCCCCATGCGCTGCAGGATGCGGCGATGCGCCATTTCCTGGAGGTCGCCCAGACCGGCTCGGTGACGGCGGCCGCCCAGCGCCTGGGCGTGGCGCCGTCGGTGGTCAGCCGCAGCATCGCGCGGCTGGAGCGGGCGATGGACACGCTGCTGTTCGAGCGCCGTGCCCGCGGCATGCGGCTGAACTCGGCCGGCGAGCTGCTGGCCGCGCACGCGCGCCGGGCCTGGCGCGACGTCGAGCGCGTGGTCTCCGACATCGGCTCGCTGCACGGCCTGCGCAGCGGTACGGTGCGGGTGGCCAGCACCGAGGGCCATGCCTCGGAATTCCTGCCGCGGCTGATCACCGAGTTCCAGCGCGCCTACCGCGGCATCCGCGTGGTGCTGGAGGTCTGCCGCCAGGCCGAGATCCCGCCGCTGCTGCGCCACGGCGACATGGACATCGGCGTCACGCTGGGCACCAGCTCCGAGCGCGACATCCGCGTCGAGTGGCGGCAGAGCGCGCCCATCCTGGCGGTGATGGCGCCGGGCCACGCGCTGGCGCGCCGCCGTCAGCTGTCGCTGGCCCAGCTGGTCGGCCATCCGCTGGTGCTGCCGCCCACCGGCTCGACGCTGCGCCAGCTGTTCGAGATCAGCGCCGCACGCCAGGGCCTGGAGTGGGATGCGGCGCTGACGGTCAACCGGCTCGATCCGATGCTGGCCTTCGCCGAGGCGGGCGGTGGCGTGGCCCTGTGCGGCACGCTGGCGCTGCGTGCGCGGCTGCAGGCCGGCACGCTGGTGGCCATCCCGCTGCGCGACCGCGAGATGAACGAGCGCCATGTCGAGGTGCAGACCCTGGCCGGCCGCAGCCTGCCCGCGGCCTGCCGCACCTTCATGGCCTGTCTGCAGCAGGCCTTGCAGGACGGGGACGGGCCGCCGACGGCCGCCAGCGCCGCAGCAGCAGCGCATTGCCCACCACGCTGACGCTGGAGAACGCCATCGCCGCACCGGCGATCACCGGGTTGAGCAGGCCGGCGGCGGCCAGGGGGATGCCCAGCACGTTGTAGGCGAAGGCCCAGAACAGGCCGCGGCGGATCGTGGCCACGGTGCGGCGGCTGATGTCCAGCGCATCGGCCACGAGCGCCGGATCGCCGCGCATCAGCGTGATGCCGGCGGTTTCCATCGCCACGTCGGTGCCGGTGGACATGCCGAGCCCGACATCGGCGGCCGCCAGGCTGGGCGCGTCATTGAGCCCGTCACCGACCATCGCCACCACCTGGCCGTCGGTGCGCAGCGCGGCGATGGCGGCGGACTTGTCGCCCGGCAGCAGGCCGGCGCGCACCTCGTCGATGCCCAGGCGCTCGGCCATCGCGCGGGCAGCGCCGGCGTTGTCGCCGCTGAGCATCAGCGTGCGCAGGCCCAGCGCCTGCAGCCGTGCGACCGCCTCGATGGCGGTCGGCTTGAGCGTGTCGCCGAAGGCCAGCAGGCCGCGCACGAGGGTGACGGGCGGTGCATCCGGTGCCCCCGGCATCCCCGGCATCCCCGGCGTGATCGGCGTGATCGGCCCGGCCGCCCGCTGCTCCAGCAGCCAGGACAGGCTGTGGCCCTCGGCCTGCAGGGCCTGGGCGCGGGCCAGCAGCGCGGGCGGGGCGGCCGCGCCGAGCTCCTCGCGCAGCCGCTCGCTGCCCAGCAGCAGCGCGCGGCCCTTGACCGTGCCGGCCACGCCGCGGCCGGGCAGGGCATGGGCATCGCTCACCGGTGGCAGCACCAGACCGTCGGCCTGCGCACGCTGCAGCACCGCGTGGGCCAGCGGATGGCTGCTGCCCTGCTGCAGCGCGGCGGCGTCGCGCAGCAGGGCGGTGGTGGCGGCCGTGGCGGATGCGGCGGCGGCCTCCCCGTCGGCTGCGGCCTGACGGACGGCGCGGGCCGAGCCCGGCGCCGTGGCGGGCGCCAGGGCCGGCTCGGCGGCCGGTTCGAGTGCGGCCAGCGCCGGCCGGCCTTCGGTCAGCGTGCCGGTCTTGTCGAAGGCGACGACCGTCACCGCCTGGGCGCGTTCCAGCGCCTGGGCGTCCTTGATCAGGATGCCGTGGCGGGCGGCGGTGCCGGTGCCCACCATGATGGCCGTTGGCGTGGCCAGGCCGAGCGCGCAGGGGCAGGCGATCACCAGCACCGCCACCGCATGGATCAGCGCCCGCTCGGCCCCGGCGCCGGCCAGCAGCCAGCCGCCGAAGGTCAGCGCCGCGATCGCCAGCACGGCCGGCACGAAGACCGCGCTGACGCGGTCGACGGTGCGCTGGATCGGCGCCTTGGCCGCCTGGGCCGATTCGACCAGCCGGATGATGCGCGCCAGCGTGGTCTCGGCGCCGATGGCGCGGGTGCGCAGGCGCAGCACGCCCTCGCCGTTGATGGCGCCGCCGGTCACCCGCTCGCCGGGCTGGCGCGCGACGGGCAGGCTCTCGCCGGTGATCAGCGATTCGTCGAGGTGGCTGCGGCCGTCGACGATCTCGCCATCGACCGGCACCCGCTCGCCCGGCAGCACCTGCACGATGTCGCCGACGACCACGCGCTCGATCGGCGTCTCGATCGCCCGGCCGTCGATCCAGACGCGGGCGGTGGTCGGCCGCAGGGCCTGCAGGGCGCGGATCGCGTCGGCCGTCTGGCGCTTGGCGCGCGTCTCCAGCCACTTGCCCAGCAGCACCAGCGTGATGACCGAGGCCGAGCCCTCGAAGTACAGGTGCGGCATCGTGGCCATCGCGTGGCCGGCATGGGCGAGGTCGGCGGCGCCGGGGCGGCCGGCCTGCCACAGCAGCACCATCGACAGGCCCCAGGCCGCGCTGGTGCCGAGGGCCACCAGCAGGTCCATGTTGCCGGCGCCATCGCGCAGCGCCTTCCAGCCGGCCCGGTAGAAGCGCCAGCCCAGCCCGAACTGCACCGGCGTGGCCAGCACGGCCTGCCACAGGCCCGGCAGCATGGCGTCGATGCCGAAGGGCTGCAGCAGCATCGGTGCGACCAGCGGCAGCGTCAGCAGCGCGGCCAGCAGCACGGGCAATGCCTCGCGCAGCGGGCGCCGGGCGGCGGCTGCGGCGGCCGCGTCGCCTGCCGCATCGGCGCCGGCCACGGGGGCCGCGTGATAACCGGCCCGTTCGACGGCGGCCGCCAGCGCGGCCCAGGACACGCCGCCGAGCGTGCGCACCCGTGCCTGTTCGGTCGCCAGGTTGACCTCGGCCCCGAGCACGCCGGGCACCTTGCCCAAGGCCCGTTCGACGCGGCCCGAGCACGAGGCGCAGGTCATGCCCTCGATCTGCAGCTGCTGCTCGGTCTGCGGCACCTCGAAGCCGGCGCGCTGCACGGCCTCGATCAGGGCGGGCAGGGCGGCTGCGCCCTGCACCGTGGCCTCCTCGGTGGCGAGGTTGACGCTGGCGGCCTGCACCGCGGGCACCTTGCCGAGCGCACGCTCGACCCGCCGCACGCAGGAGGCGCAGGTCATGCCGGCGATCGGCAGGCGCAGCTCGGCCGGAATCGCGGATCCGGATCCGGGTGGTCGCAGGGCCGTGGCGGTCGGCGGGACGGCGTGGGGTACCGGGCGGGCAGGGGCGGAGTGGGGATCGGACATCGCGGGACGACCCGGGCGGGAAAGGCCGGGCCGGCAGATGGGCTGCGGTCGCAGCGATGCCGGGATTGTGGTCAGCCGGGGCCAGGCTTGGCCTGCGCAGGGCTGATGCCGCTGTGCGAGGTGCTGGACAGCTTGATGCGCATCAAGCGCCACGTCGGGTCCATGGCGGCGATGCGGCCTGGCCGACGTGGATGTGCGAAGGCCCGCCGGTGGCGGGCCCTGGTGTGGCGGTACGGCCGGTCAACGCCGGGCGCCGTGGCTGTGCCGCGCGCGGGATCCGGCCAGGCCGGACCCGTCGCCCTTCACTTGGTGGCCGGCGCTGCGGCGGGGGTGACGGCCGGTGCGGCGTCGGCCTTGGCCGCAGCCTTGTGTGCCACCTTGTGCGCCGCGTGCTTGGCCTTGTGGTGCTTGTGCACGGCCTTCTTCACGGCAGCCGGGGCCGCAGCGGTCGCAGGGGCGGCGGTCGGCGCCGCGGCCTGGGCCATGGCCGAGTGCGAGGCCAGGGCAACGACGGCGGTGGTGATGACGGCAGCGATCTTCTTCATGGCGGGAGTCCTGGAACGGCCCGGAAAGGCTCGGGGCCGGATCGAGCGGGGCGGTGGTGCTGCGGGCTGCGCAGTCCCCGTTTCCTGTGGTGATCAACGCCAGCCTTCAGGGGGCGTTGACGCGCCCCTTGCGACCTAATGCTGGCTTCACACGGCAGGTCATCCGCTGACCTGAAGGCCCGTGAGAAGGCAGAAGCGCCGATCCAGGCGATCCCATGAGCGGGCCTGCGATCCGTCCGTCTGCAGGTGTTCGCCCAGCCGCCGATGCGCCCGATGCCGCGGCGCATCACCGTGCCTCAGCGCACCTCAGCGCGCGCGCTGGCCCGCGGCCGGCAGGGCGCCGGGCTGCAGCATCCACTCGTGCTGCGGGTCGTTCTTGAACACCCACAGCCGCTGCGGGCCGGCCATCACGTTCAGGTAGTAGCTGTCGTAGCCGTGGGGCACGGTCACCGGGTGGTAGCCGCGCGGCACCATCACCACGTCGTGGTTCTCGACGGCGCAGGCCTCGTCCAGGCTGCGGTCGTCGGTGTAGACGCGCTGGAAGGCGAAGCCCTGCGGCGGGTTGAGCCGGTGGTAGTAGGTCTCTTCCAGCAGCGTCTCGGTCGGCGGCGTCTGCTGGTCGTGCTTGTGCGGCGGGTAGCTGCTGCTGTGGCCGGCCGGCGTCACCACCTCGACCACCAGCAGGTGGGCGGCGGTGGGGTCGTCGTGCGGCAGGATGTCGCAGACGTAGCGCGTGTTGCTGCCCTGGCCGCGCACGCTGGCGCGCGTGGCCTCGGGCGGGATCAGGCGCACCTGGCGCGGCTGGTCGTCGCACGGCGCGGTGCACAGGGCCAGCTCGGCGTCCTTGCTGGCCACCACGCTGACCTGGTGCTGCGGCGGCACGTAGACCGAGGCCGGTGCACCCTCGAACACGCTGGTGCGCACGCCCACGCGCTGGAAGAACTGCGGGGCGCCGCCTTCGGGCCCGGCCACGCTGATGTCGACGGTGCCGTTGAGCACCACCAGGCACAGCTCACGTTCGGCCGTGGCCACGGCGTGCGATTCACCGGCCGCCAGGCGCAGGGCCTGGAAGCCGACATGGGTCCAGCCCGCGCGTTCGGGCGTGACGTCGACGATGGTGCGGCCGGCCTGGGCGGCCTTGGCCAGCAGGGGACTGGGCATGAGGGCTCCGTCGGGTCCTGAGGATGGACGTTGGGTCAGTCGTGAAGGCGGTGGTGGCCGGCTTCAGGCCAGCGCGTCGACCAGGGCGCGCAGCGTCTTGTAGCCCTTCTCGGCGTACTCGTAGCTGGGCGCGACGGCCGGATCCTGTTCGGCCTCGACCACCAGCCAGCCTTCGTAGCCGGCCTCGCGCAGCGTGCGCAGCACGGTGGTGTAGTCGATCGAGCCGTCGCCGGGCACGGTGTAGATGCCGTTGAGCACGCCGTGCAGGAAGCTCCACTGCTCATTGCGGGCCAGGTTGATCACCGGGGTGCGCACGTCCTTGCAGTGCACGTGGACCACGCGCGAGACATGCTTCTTCAGCAGATCGGTCGGGTTGGCCGCGCCGCCGAAGTAGGCATGGCCGGTGTCGAACAGCAGGAAGACCTTGGCTGGATCGGTCAGGGCCATCAGCTTGTCGACGTCGGCCGGGCTCTCGACATAGGCGCCCATGTGATGGTGGTAGGCCAGCTGGATGCCGTAGGTGGCGATCAGGTGGGCACCGAAGGCGTCCAGGCGCTTGGCGTAGCGCTGCCAGGCCTCGTCGCTGGCGAACTGCGGGCGGCGGTTGACCGGCGTGTCCATCTGGCCCTGCACGGTGCCCGCGCACTCGCCGTAGACCACGACCTTGACGCCGTTGTACTGCAGCTTGCTCATGTGCGCCCGGCAGCGCTCGATCTCGGCGGCCACCGATTGCTCGTCGGTCTGGCCGGCCGGCACCTCGGCCAGGAAGCCCGAGTACCAGCCCGAGACGCAGGCCAGACCGAACTCGTCGAGCTTGGCCTTCAGGCCGGGGCCGTCCTTCGGGAACTTGTTGCCGAGCTCGAAGCCCTCGTAGCCGATCTGCTTGCCTTCACGCAGCGCGGTCTCCAGCGGGGTCTCGCCGCCGAGCGAGGGCAGGTCATCGTTCATCCACGACAGGGGGTTGATGCCGATGCGGACGTTCCAGGTCATGATGAGCCAACTCCAGGAATTGGGGGGTGATACAGGGATCGGGTCGACCGGCGCGGCGTCGCGTGGCCGGTCAGGTGGAATTCAGTGGCGGATGCGGGAGCGCGCGGGGCTCACTGGCGCTGCCGGCGCTTGGCCTGCAGATAGCCGGCGTGGGCCTCGGTGACGCCCGGGCGGGCCGAGACCTGCGGCACCGCCACTTCCCACCAGGCGCCGCCGTCGGCGGTGGTGCGGTGGTGGGTGGTGTCGATGACCAGCATCTGGCTCTTGGTGGCGGCGCGGGCGCGCACCATCTCGCGCCGCAGTTCCTCGACGTCCTTGACGTGGACCGCCTCGGCGCCGAGCGAGCGGGCGTTCATCGCGAAGTCGATGTCCGACGGGGCGCCGCCCTCCGGGATGCAGTCGTCGAGCATGTTGTTGAAGCTCGCGCCACCGCACTTGACCTGCAGGCGCTCGATGCAGCCGTAACCGCGGTTGTCCAGCAGCACGATGATGATCTTCCTGCCCAGCAGCACGCTGGTGGCCAGCTCGGCGTGCAGCATCATGTAGCTGCCGTCGCCGACGATGACGATCACCTCGCGCTCGGGGCGGGCCATCTTCGCGCCCAGACCACCGGCCACCTCGTAGCCCATGGTGCTGTACGCGTAATCCATGTGGTAGTTGCCGGGCAGGCCGCTGCGCCAGAGCTTGTGCAGCTCGGCCGGCAGCGTGCCGGCGGCGCACACCACCAGGTCGTGGCGGGCGCTGTCCAGGCCGGCGTCGGTGGCGCTCTCGCGCACGGCGCCGATCACTTCCGCGTCGTAGGGGCGCACGTCCTTGGGCACGTGGCGGGTCAGCACGTCCACGCGCTCGACCCAGCTCGCGGCCAGGTCCTGCGCGCGGTCGGTCCAGGCGCTGTCGGCGCGCCAGGACGGCAAGGCGGTGCTCAGCTGGCGCAGGCCGGTGCGGGCATCGGCCACCAGCGGCTGGCCGCGCTTCTTGCCGGCATCGAAGGGCTGCACGTTCAGGCTCAGCACGTCGGCATGGCTGAAGAGGGCGTGCGAGCCGGTGGTGAAGTCCTGCAGCCGGGTGCCGACGGCCAGCACCAGATCGCAGTCGCGGGCCAGATCGTTGGCGGCGGTCGAGCCGGTGACGCCGATCGAGCCGACGTTCAGCGGATGGTCCCAGGGCAGGGCGCCCTTGCCGGCCTGGCTCTCGGCCACCGGCACGCCGTGGGCCTCGGCGAAGTCGCGCAGCGCGTCCCAGGCCTGGCTGTAGAGCACGCCGCCACCGGCCACCAGCAGCGGCTTCTTCGCGGTCTTCAGGCGCTGCACGGCCTCGTCGAGCTCGCGTGCCTCGGCCGGCGGACGACGGAAGCGGATCAGCGGCGGATGGAAGAAGCTCTCCGGCCAGTCCCAGGCGAAGGTCTGCACGTCCTGCGGCAGCGCCAGGCAGACCGGGCCGCACTGGGCCGGGTCGGTCATCACCTGGATCGCGCGCGGCAGCGCCACCAGCAGCTGCTCGGGCGTGGTGATGCGGTCGAAGTAGCGGGTGACCGGGCGGAAGCAGTCGTTGGCGCTGACGTCGCCCTGCTCGAAGCCCTCGACCTGCTGCAGCACCGGATCCGGCAGGCGGCTGACGAAGACGTCGCCCGGCAGCAGCAGCAGCGGCAGGCGGGCCACGTGGGCCATGGCCGCGCTGGTCAGCATGTTGGTGGCGCCGGGGCCGATGCTGGAGCTGGCCGCCATCATGCGCTGGCGGAAGTTCGCCTTGCCGAAGGCCACGGCCGCGTTGGCCATGCCCTGCTCGTTGTGGGCCCGGAAGGTGGGCAGCTGGTCCTTGACGGATTCCAGCGCCTCGCCGAGGCCGGCGACGTTGCCGTGGCCGAAGATGGCGAACACGCCGCCGCAGTAGGGCAGCACCTCGGTCTTGCCGTCAGGCTGGACCACTTCGGCACGCAGCGCGGCCAGGTAGCGCACCAGCGCCTGGGCGACGGTGAGTCGGACGGTGGCTTGGGTCATGATGATCCTCGTGCAGGCTCGTGGACTCAGGCGGCGGCGCGCTGGGCGACGCCGCGGCCCTGCCAGGCCTCGACCAGGGTGGCGAAGTTGGCGGCCACGGCCAGCTGCAGGCCGGCGTCGTCGATCTCGCCGCGCAGCCACTGCAGCGACGGCGTCGCCCACAGCGTGCGGCCGACCATGAAGCCCTTGACGATCGGGTGCGTGGCCTGGCGGAAGCTGTCGACCAGGTACTGCAGCGGCTGGTTCAGGCCCAGGATGACGGCGCCACGGCAGTGCGGGTCACGTTCGGCGACCAGCTCGGCCAGCGCCTGCCAGCCGGCGGGCTGCATCGGCGCCAGCTTCCACCACTCGGGCTTCAGGCCGATGTTGTAGAGGCGCTTGACGCTGCGCAGCACGGCGGCGTCGGCGGTGCCGGCGGGCGTCATGGCCGGCGGCGGGATGATCTCCAGCAGCAGCTCGTTGCCGCTCTCGCGGGTGGCTTCCCACAGCTGCAGCAGCGTCTGCTCCTGGGCCAGGCGCAGCTCGACGGCATCGTCCGGGTGGTAGTGGACCAGGCACTTGACGACCTGCTCGGTCGGCCAGTGGATCAGCGCGCTGCCGGGGCTGCGCGTGCCGTCGAAGCGCAGCGGGCGCGAGCCCGGCAGCTCGATCGGGCGGCCCACCCACCAGCCGCGGCCGGTGGCGGCGGCCAGCGCGTCGGCGCCGTAGTCGCCGCCGTCGATCAGCACGCCCAGGTGACCCTGCAGGCCGTGGCTGGCCTCGACCTGCTCGGCCGCCTTCAGGATCAGCTGCTTGAGCACGGGCACGCGGGATTCGCTGACGCCGGCCTCGCGCGCCAGGTCGCGGAACTGGCTGCGGTGGTCGAAGGCCATCACGCACAGCTCGTTCCAGTCGACCCGCTTCGGGCTGACACGGTGCAGATGGGCCAGGTCGGCGTCGGCATCGACCTTCGGGTTGCGGCTGCCGCTGAACCAGTGCGCCAGCTCGTCGGGCGTGGGCATCGCGGCCGAGCACGCGTGGCGCGAGACGACGATGGCGCCGCAGGCGTTGGCGATGCGGGTCGCGCCGGCCCAGTCCTCGCCCTGCAGCAGGCCGGTCATCAGGCCCGACAGGAAGGCGTCACCGGCGCCCAGCACGTTCAGCACCTCGACCCGCTCACCGGCGAAGTTGGGGGCGTCGTCCAGATCGGCGGGCACGGCGCCCTCGATCACGCAGCAGCCCTTGGCGCCGCGCTTGACGACCATCACCGCCGGCGTGACGGCGCGCACCGCGCGCAGGCTGCCGATGATGTCGTGGGCCACGCCGCCGGCGATCAGGAACTCCTCCTCGGTGCCGACCAGCAGCTCGAAGTGCGGCAGCATCTCCTGCAGCTGGCGGGTGACGGCCGCGTCGGGCACGTAGCGGTTGTCGCCGGCGCCGCGGCTGGTCAGGCCCCACAGCACCGGGCGGTAGTCGATGTCGAGCACGCGCACGGCGCCGTGGCGGCCGGCGTAGGTCAGCGCGGTCAGCGCGGCCTCGCGGGTGGTCGGCGTCGACAGGTGGGTGCCGGTGATGGCGAGCGCGCGGCAGCCGGCGACGAAGTCTTCCGAGATGGCCGAGGCGTCGACCGCCATGTCCGCGCAGTTCTCGCGCATGAACAGCAGCGGGAAGGTGTCGCGGTCCTTCAGGCCCAGCAGGACGAGGGCGGTCAGGCGCTGCGGATCGGTCTGCAGCTGGCTGACGTCGCAGCCCTCGCGCTGCAGCGATTCGCGCAGGAACTGGCCCATCTGCTCGTGGCCGACGCGCGAGATCATCGCGCTCTTCAGGCCCAGGCGGGCCACCCCGAAGGCCAGATTGCCGGACGAGCCGCCGAGGTACATCTGCAGGCTGCGCGCGTCTTCCAGACGGCTGCCGAACTGCTGGGCGTAGAGGTCCACGGCCACGCGGCCGAGACAGGCCAGGTCGATGCGACGGCCGGTGGGAAAGCGCAATGCGGTCATGGTGTGTGGTGCCCGCTCACGGCGGGCACGGGTGTCGGGTGCGGGGGGACGACGAGGCGTGAACGCAGTCTACGTAAACCGAAAACGTCTTCGCTGAGGGAATCCACTTAGAAATTCGTTTTCAATTCTGACACGAAGAGAACTACAGTGGCGCCACGCCGACGAGCACCGGGGTGGGTTCCCCCGGCGCCGCTGGTGACAAGCGCTGGCAGGCGGCCTGCGGGCCGTGATGCCAACCCCTGTACGGCGCGTCCACATGGAGTCGGATGCGCCCGTCCGCCTGAGGAGACCTGACCATGAAGAAACTGCTCCTGGCCGCTGCTGCCGCCGCCGCTCTCGCCAGCCCGCTGGCCCATGCGCAGAAGATCGGCGTGTCGATGGCCGTGTTCGACGACACCTTTCTGACCATCCTGCGCAACGGCATCACCGATGCGGCCAAGAAGGCGGGTGCCAGCGCCCAGATCGAGGACGCCAAGAACGACGTCGGCAACCAGCTCAGCCAGGTCCAGAACATGATCGCCCAGAAGGTGGACGCGATCATCGTCAACCCCGTCGACACCGACGCGACGCCCAAGATCACCAAGATGGTGACCGACGCGAAGATCCCGCTGATCTACGTGAACCGCAAGCCGGTGGACTTCGCCAAGCTGCCCGAGGGCGTGGCCTTCGTGGCCTCGGACGAGAAGGTCTCGGGCACGCTGCAGACCCAGGAAGTCTGCCGCCTGCTCAAGGGCAAGGGCAATGTGCTGGTGCTGATGGGCGAGCTGAGCAACGAGGCCGCCCGCACCCGCACCAAGGACATCGAGGAAGTCGTCGCCACCAAGGAATGCTCGGGTCTGAAGATCGCCGACAAGCGTGAAGGCAAGTGGAGCCGCACGCAGGGCCAGGACATCACCACCAACTGGCTGAGCTCGGGCACCAAGTTCGACGCCATCATCGCCAACAACGACGAGATGGCGCTGGGCGCGATCAACGCGCTGAAGGCCTCGAAGAAGTGGACGCCGGCCTCGATCGTCGCCGGCATCGACGCCACGCCGGACGCGCTGGCCTCGATGAAGGCCGGTGACCTGAAGGTCACGGTGTTCCAGAACGCCGCCGGTCAGGGCGCGGGCTCGGTCGATGCCGCGCTCAAGCTGGCCAAGAAGCAGAAGGTCGACCGCTTCGTCAACGTGCCCTTCGAGCTGGTGACGCCGGCCAACCTGTCGAAGTACACCGGCAAGAACTGATCCTTCGCGATCAGCCCGCCGCACGGGGCCCGACGGCCCCGTGCGCTCGTGTTTCAAGGTAGGAAGTCATGTCGGATCTCGCGACGGCCGAACGGCCGCAGACCGCCTCCGCGGCGGACCAGGTGCTGCTGGAGATCAGCGGCGTGCGCAAGTCGTTCCCGGGCGTGCTGGCCCTCGACGGCGTGCAGTTCCGGCTCAAGGCCGGCACCGTCCATGCGCTGATGGGCGAGAACGGCGCCGGCAAGTCCACGCTGATGAAGATCATCGCCGGGGTCTACATCCCCGACGAGGGCGAGCTGCGCGTCAAGGGCCGTGCCCTGACGCTGCGCGGCCCGCTGGACGCGCTGGACAACGGCATCGCGATGATCCATCAGGAACTCAACCTGATGCCCTACATGACCGTGGCGGAGAACATCTGGATCCGCCGCGAGCCGAAGAACCGCTTCGGCCTCGTCGACCACGGCGAGATGCGCCGCCGCACGCAGGCGCTGTTCGACCGCCTGCAGATCGAGGTCGACCCCGATGCCGAGGTGCGCACGCTGTCGATCGCGGCGCGCCAGATGGTCGAGATCGCCAAGGCGGTGAGCTTCGATTCCGAGGTCCTGATCATGGACGAGCCCACCTCGGCGCTGACCGAGCGCGAGGTCGGCCACCTGTTCCGCATCATCAAGCAGCTGCGCAAGCAGGGCAAAGGCATCGTCTACATCACGCACAAGATGAACGAGCTGTTCGAGATCGCGGACGAGGTCTCGATCTTCCGTGACGGCAAGTACATCGGCACCCACGCCTCGTCCGACGTGACGCGCGACGACATCATCCGCATGATGGTGGGCCGCGAGATCACGCAGATGTTCCCGAAGGAGGAGGTGCCCATCGGCGACGTCGTGCTGTCGGTGCACGATCTGGCCGTCGAGGGCGTGTTCTCCGGCGTCAGCTTCGACGTGCGGGCCGGCGAGATCGTCGGCCTGGCCGGTCTGGTGGGCTCGGGCCGCAGCAACGTGGCCGAGGCGCTGTTCGGCGTCGTGCCGGCCACCGCGGGCCAGATCCGCATCCGCGGCGAGCACCTGACGATCGACTCGCCGGCCACGGCAATGAAGCACGGCATGGCCTTCCTCACCGAGGACCGCAAGGACACCGGCTGCTTCCTGATCCTCGACATCCTGGCCAACATGGAAACCGCGGTGCTGCACGACCGCTTCGTCAAGTGGGGCTTCGTCCAGCAGCGCGCGCTCGAACGCGAATGCGAGGAGATGAGCCGCCGCCTGCGCGTGAAGACGCCGAACCTGCAGGAGACGATCCAGAACCTGTCGGGCGGCAACCAGCAGAAGGTGCTGATCGGCCGCTGGCTGCTCAAGCAGCCGCGCATCCTGATCCTCGACGAGCCGACCCGCGGCATCGACGTCGGCGCCAAGGCCGAGATCCACCGCCTGGTGGTGCAGCTGGCCGCGCAGGGCGTGGCCGTGATCATGATCTCTTCCGAGATGCCCGAGGTGCTGGGCATGAGCGACCGCGTGGTCGTCATGCACGAAGGCCGTGTGACCGGCATCGTCGATCGCAAGGATGCCGACCAGGTCCGCATCATGGACCTGGCCTCGCGCTGAACGCGGTCCTGCCTCTCCTCGCTTCATCTCCTCATATCCAACGTCAGACCCGATCCGGAGCCAGACATGCCCCCGCTGAACCAGACCCTGGGCGCCCAGTCCATGACCTTCCAGCCACCCCGGCGCAAGATGCCGGCCGAGCTGGGCATCTTCCTCGTGCTCGTCGGCATCTGCCTGCTGTTCGAGGGCCTGGGCTGGTGGGTCAACGACCAGAGCTTCCTGTTCAACATCGACCGTCTGCAGATCATCATCCTGCAGATGGCCGTCATCGGCATCATCGCCGTCGGCGTCAACCTGGTGATCATCACCAGCGGCATCGACCTGTCCTCGGGCTCGGTGGTGGCGGCCGCGGCGGTGGTCTCGGCCAGCCTGGCGCAGGTCAGCGACTTTCCGCGGGCGGTCTTCCCGCAGCTGACCGATCTGCCGGTGATCTGGCCGGTGCTCTCCGGCCTGCTGGTCGGCGTGGTCATCGGCCTGGTCAACGGGGCGTTGATCGCCTACACCGGCATCCCGCCGTTCATCGCCACGCTGGGCACGATGGTGGCCGCCCGTGGCTTCGCCAAGTGGTTCACCAACGGCATGCCGGTGTCGATGCTGACCGATGACTTCGCCTGGTTCGGCGCGGGCATGCAGCCGGTGTTCTTCTTCCTGATCATCGCGGCCATCGTCCATGTGCTGCTGGGCCACACCCGCTTCGGCAAGTTCACCTATGCCATCGGCGCCAACCGCCAGGCGGCCGTCGTCTCGGGCATCAACGTCCACCGTCACCTGATCTGGATCTACGTCATCGCCGGCGGCCTGTCGGGCATCGCCGGCACGCTGACCGCGGCCCGTGCGATCTCCGGTCAGTCCGGCATGGGCGTGATGTACGAGCTGGACGCGATCGCCGCGGTCGTCATCGGCGGCACCTCGCTGTCGGGTGGCCTGGGCCGCATCACCGGTACCATCATCGGCGTGCTGATCCTGGGCGTGATGACCTCGGGCTTCACCTTCATCCGCATCGATGCCTATTACCAGGAGATGGTCAAGGGCGCGATCATCGTCGCGGCGGTGGTGGCCGACCAGTACCGTCAGCGCAAGCGGGGCCGTTGAGGCCGTCACCGGACCCGGCACTCCCGCAGTTGGCCTGCACGTCAGGATGCGGGGTCGGCCGGGTCCGCCGTCCATCCCCGGTGGCCTGGCCAGGCCCCGGGGATTTCCATTTTCAAGACAGACCAGGAATCGACGCGCGATGAATGCTCCCACGCGACGCCGGCGCAATGCCGGAGCCCCGCAGGATCCGGCTGCCGACGCGGGGGGACCGGCCGTGGCCACGATGGATCGGGCATCCGCCGCGACGGACGACATGCCCGTCACGGAGGGCGGCTCGGCCGTCGATGCGCTGCTGCAGCGTGTTTCCGAGGCCTACGACGGGCTGAGCCGCCAGCTCAAGCTGATCGCCCGCCATGTCGAGGCGCACCGCGATCACCTCGGTCTGGAAGGTATCCAGGACGTGGCCGCGCAATGTGGCGTGCAGCCCTCGGCCGTGGTGCGCTTCGCCAAGCACTTCGGCTTCAATGGCTACAGCGATCTGCAGCGCATCTTCCGCGAGGGCCTCTCGCGCCAGATCGCTCCGGGCCGCAATTACCAGGCGCGCATCCGCGAGGTGATCGAGCACGGTGTCGGTGCGCTGTCGACCGGCGACATCGCGCAGGAGTTCCTGGCCGGCAGCATCGCCGCCATGCAGGAACTGCAGGCCGGCCTCGACAAGGTCCTGCTGAGCCAGGCCGTCGATCTGCTGGCCCAGGCCGACGCGATCTGGATCGCCGGTTCACGGCGCTCCTTCCCGGTGGCCACCTATCTGGACTACGCGCTGCAGCACACCGACAAGCGCATCGGCCTGGTGTCCGCGCTCGGCAGCATGCACGAGGGCCAGATGCGCTCGGTGCGTCCCGATGACGTGCTGATCGCGATCTCGTTCGCGCCTTATGCCGACGAGACGGTGCAGGTGGTCGAGGCCGCGCGGGCCCGCGGCGCGCGGGTGCTGGCCATCACCGACAGCCGGATGAGCCCGCTGGCGCGGGACGCCGCCGTCACGCTGTTGGCGCACGAGGGCTCGACCTTCGGCTTCCGCGCGCTGACCTCGACCATGGGTCTGGCGCAGAGCCTGTTCATCGCGCTGGCCTACCGGCTGGAGCTGCCCTACCGCCCGACCACCACCGCGGCCGCCGACAAGCCGCCGCGCTGAGCCGCGGCGACGGCCACGCCGGCCGGCAGGCTCAGGCCGTCGGCCTCGGCGACGCGCAGCAGGGCGGCCTCCAGCATCGCGCGGGCGCTGCCGCTGACCTGCTGCAGATGGGCGTGCAGCGCCGCGTCCTGCGGGCTGCTGTGGCTGCATTCGCTGCTGTAGGTCTCGAAATGGCCGAGCAGGCGCACCAGCTCCGACAGGTGGCGCGGGCATTCGCAGGCCACCGTCGATGACAGCGTGGCCAGCGCGCTGAGGGCCTCATCGTCGAACAGCCGTGGCGGCACCTCGGCCAGCGGCGCGGGCGGCTCGACCGGCATCGGCGCGGCCAGCAGGCGCGAGCTGTCGTCGATCAGCGCCGCCAGTTCGGCATCGGGCAGCGGCGTGCGGCGCAGCTGGCAGCCGGCCGCCCGCAGCACATCGGCCGCGGCCTCGGTGCCGAAGGCGTAGAGGACGATGCCGCGCCGTGCACCGATGCTCCTCATCACGCGCACCAGGCGCTGGGCGCTGTCGGGCTGCAGGGTCGGCATCTCGGCGATCAGCAGGGCGGCCTGCGGCACGGCAGGGGCGTCGGCGGCCTGCGGATCGGCCGAGGCGGCTTCGGCGATCTCGAGCTGGGTCTGGGCACTGGCCAGATCGGCCCAGTGCACGACCCGCAGCAGCGGCCGGCCGGCCAGGCGCCGGCCCAGGCCCAGGCCGAGCAGCGCGGTGCGCAGGCGCGGCGCGGCGTGGGCCGTCGCCGGCTGCAGCCGGGCCCGGGTCTCGGACAGGGCCAGCAGCGCGGGCATCTCCAGATGGGCGACCGATCCGATGGCATGTCCCTGGTCGACCAGCTCGCGCAGCAGCAGCAGGCGCTCGACATCCGCCGGGGCATACAGCCGATGGCCACTGGGCGATTGCGGCGGGGCGCTGACCCGGTAGCGGCGCTCCCAGATGCGCAGCGTCGACACCGGCATGTTCAGCAGCCGGGCCACGGCGCCGCTGCGAAAACGGGGTGTGTGCGGGTCAATGTCCGGTCCGGCCTGCACATTCGACGTCATGGATCACCTGTTTGACGAGACTTTGAGCGCGTGAGTGTGCGTCTGATCCGTTTCATCCAGATCAGAAATCAGGCTTTCCGCGTCGAAATCGATTCGGTCTGATGTCGCCTCGGACACCCGGCCGCGCCGAAGGAGCCCGATCCACGGTTCATCCATTTGGCCGATGCCAGCCCCGCGGTGGACCGGCTGGCGCATTTCCACTGCAAGATGGCGCTCCACGCGTGACGGCGCTGTCTTGAAGGCGACGGGAGCGGTCTCAGGAGGATGCAACGGTGTCGACGAGCAGGTATCGCTTCGGGCCCTATGAGCTGCGGCCCGCCGAGCGCCTGCTGTTGCGCGAGGGACAGCCCCTGCATCTGCGCGCCCGCGGCTTCGACGTGCTGCTCGCGCTGATCGAGCAGCAGGGCGCGGTCGTCTCCAAGCCCCAGCTGCTCGAACGGGTCTGGGCCGGTGTGGTCGTCGAGGACAACAACCTGACGGTGCAGATCACCGCACTGCGCAAATTGCTCGGCCCGCGTGCCATCGCCACCGTCACCGGTCGGGGCTACCGCTGGAACTGGCCGTTGACGGCGCTGCACGACGACGTCGAGCCGTTCGTCCGCCATGCGCTCGAGACCGGGGCTGCGCGGCGGCGCCTGTGCGCGGTGCTCGGCGGTGACGGCCCGGTCTGGCCGCGGCTGGTCGAGCGCGATGCGGTCTGTGCGCTGCAGCGCTGGTCGCACATGCGTGAGCACATCATCGAGCCGGCCTGGGCCCGTTGGCGTGGCCGGCCCCTCGAGACCGCACCGCAGCATCTGCTGTGCTGCTTCGACAGCCTGCAGGCCGCGCTCGATTGCGCGCTGCAGGTCCAGGCCGCGGTCGGCCAGCGGCGACACACCCGTGAGCCGGGGCGTGCCTTCGCCCTGCGGCTGGCGCTCAGCGTCGACGAGCTCGTCATCGACGAGGCCGGTCTGATGGCGGGGACCGCGCTGCTGACGATGCCGCAGCTGCTGCGTGCGGCCGCGCCCGGTGAGCTGCTGGTCGACGGCCTGGCCCACGGGCTGCTGGCCGGGCGCACGGATCTGCTCTTCGACGGACGGCCCTGGCGTGGAGAGCGTTCGGGCGCGCGCAGCGAGGTGGCCTTCCGCGTGCGGCGCGTCGAGTCGCCAACGCTCTTCTGACAACTTAGGGGGCTGACGACACCGTTTAGCGGTTTTTAGCGCCCCGTTAGCACCCATGCACTGGTGCGATTCCGGGGCACTGGTCGACAGTCG
Organism: Pseudaquabacterium rugosum; assembly: GCF_038066575.1. Lineage (NCBI taxonomy): Bacteria > Pseudomonadati > Pseudomonadota > Betaproteobacteria > Burkholderiales > Sphaerotilaceae > Pseudaquabacterium > Pseudaquabacterium rugosum. The sequence continues at coordinate 54,170 of NZ_JBBUTF010000014.1, forward strand.
AAGCAAAACCACCACCCGTTCGCGCACCGACGCTCTGCGTCGGGTGCAGGGTGGGGCACGGCGGGGGCCGTGCTCCACGGGGCCGAGATCGGGAGCTCGGACACCCAGGGACCGGACGGAGTGGTCGCCCGTGATCATCGAAGGATCGGAGCGAGAACATGACGCAGGACAGTCGTCCTTCCGTGTCGGGGGTGGCGTTCAGCCGCGTGGGCGGACGCGAGGCTGCGGGGTTCTGCCCGCTGGGCCATGAGCGGCCGGCCGATCCGATCCGCTGGTCCGATGCCGCGATCCGGCCGCGGGAAGACTGGCGGGCCATCGGTTCGCTGATCGTCGCTCAGCTCGGCAGCGACGGGCTGCAGGCGCTGCTCGACGAGCTCGACGGCGGGATCCTGGTCTGTCAGGCCGACGGCACGCTGTTGCTGGCCAACGATGCCGCCAGGCGCCAGTTGCACCGGGGGGCCGCACTGCATCTGCTGGCCGATGGCCGGCTGCTGCCCGGCCACGATGATCTGCGGGAGTCCTGGCTGCAGGCGCTGGCCGCCGCGCAGGCCGGGCGCCGTCGCCAGCTGCTGCAGCTGCGTGAACGTGACGGCCGGCCGCTGATGGCCTCGGCGATCGGCCTGCCCAGCGTCCCGGCGGTGCTTCTGCTGCTCGGTCGCCGGCAGTCCGATCCGGCGCTGGCGGTGCAGATGATCGGCGGGCTCTATGGCCTGACCGCGGCCGAGCAGCAGGTGCTCGATGGCCTGCTGGGCGGGCGCCGGATCGAGGCCCTCGCCGTGGAGCGGGGTGTCAAGGTCTCGACCTTGCGCACCCAGGTCGCCTCGCTGCGCGCCAAGATGGGGGCCAGCCGCATCGAGGATCTGCTGCGCATCGTCGGCGAGCTGCCGCCGATCATGGGTGTGCTGCGCAGTCCGCCCTTGCATGCCGGAGGCACGCTGCCGCAACGGTCCCTGTCGGGCGGTGCGCTGCTGTGCGGCGGTGGCGGCATGGGCAGTGCCACGCTGCCGATGGCGCCCCGCGGCGATCTGCACGACTGAGCCCGACCGCGCGGTCCTCGCGCCGCGTCGGTCCTCGCGGGCCCGTGACGGACGCGGGCTGACGCGACCGCCACGGTGACGGGGCGGCCCCCGGTCCTGCCAAGAGACGACGAATTCTCATGAATGACAATCGCGCGATGCCTGCGCGCCTGTCATCTCCTGCAGACCCCTTCGTCGACGAGCTCGATCCCGACGGGGGCGCGGCCCAGCGGCGCGAAGCCATCGGCCGGCGCCTGCGGCGTGCCCGTCAGACGGCCGGCCTGACGCTGGCGGCGCTGGCGCAGCGCAGCGGCGTGCCCCTGTCGACGGTCTCCAAGATCGAGCTCGGCCGCCATGCGGCCAGCCATGAGAAGCTGGTGGCCCTGGCCTGTGCGCTCGGCCCGGGCCTGCCGCTGCTGTGGCCGACGGGGGCGGACGCCGCGGCCGCGATGGCGCCGCAGGGCGGGGTGGCGACGGCAAGCGGGCGCGAGGCCCTGCCCGGCACGTCGACGGGCATCGTGGCCGTACCGGGGGGATCTTCCGCGGTGGGGTCCACGGCGGATCGATCGACCAGGCCGCCGCCCGCCCCCGATGTGCGGACGGCCACGGCGCCCGCAGGCCCGCGCGCGGTCCGCAGCCGGCTCGAGGATGCGCCGCGTCTGCGCGCGCCGCCCGTGGCCCTGGCGTCGGCGGACAGCGGCGGCGGCAGCAGCGGCAGCGGTGACGACGGCGCGCAGCCCGCTCCCGCGGCGGCCGGCCTGTGGCGCGAGCTGGCCGCTGGCTTCGGTGGTGCGGTGATGCGCCCTTTCCATCAGGTGGTGCTGGCACGGGGGACGGACGGGGATCCGGGTCCGATCGGCCCCTGGCAACACCACGACGGCCAGTGCCTGCTGCATGTGCTGGGCGGGGCGGTGCTGCTGTCGCTCGATGACGGTGCCCGCTGGCCGCTGGCCCAGGGCCAGTCGGTCTATCTGGCCGCCGGCGTCGGCCACCGCTGCTGGAGCACCAGCGCCCGGCCTGCCGAGCTGCTCTGGGTGCTCGGGCCTGCGGCCTGAGCGACGGACGCGCGGACCGCCGTACCGGGCTTCGGCACCGGCCGGGTCCGGACGGCCATGTGGCGTGCCCGGTTGTGCGCCCGGTTGTGCGGTCTGCACCACCCCCCCGACGGTGGGTCGCGTTCGCGAGCGCCGCATCCCCCGTCGGATGCTGCTTCCGGGTGATGGGCCCGCCCGGCCGACCCCGGCACGATGGTGTCCAGAGCGGTGGCTGGCGGACAGGCCACCGGCTCCGGTCGGCCCGGCTGGCGCTGGCTGTCGTCAATGGTCCGCTTGCCGCCGGGGCCCGCGCCCTGCGCCTTCCTGCCGGAGTCCTGCCATGTTCCAGACCGCCTGCCCCCCCGGCTTCCCGCCCTTTCCGCTGCCCGGCCCGGCGCAGGACGCACGGCTGGTGCGTCGTGGCCCGATGGTGCGTGCGCTGCGCGGTTGGTGCGACTGGCAACGTGCGCTGTGGGGGGCCTGGATCGGCCGTCTGCGCCAGGCCCTGGATGACCTGCGCGACCGCCGCGAGGACCGCTGGCGCGAGACGCGCCGCTGCTACTGGCTTGCGCTGCGGGCTCGCCGCCGTGTGCGCTCGACCGGCTGGGAAGGCTGCGGCTGGTTCGACTCCAGTCTCAGCCTGACCGAAGGTTTGTGGGTGGCGGACCTGGCGACCGAACCTGCGGCAGCCTGAGCGCGGGCGCCCGGTCGCCGACAGGCTGCGTCCTGGCGGCCGGCCGCGGTGTGCGGGCCTTCAGCTCCCCGCGCTGCCAGGGCTCACGCCGCCCGCTGGCCTCCAGCGCCAGACGCGTGACCCAGTCATGGGTGCGCGATGGCGGTGCCCAGACCATCGCCAGCGGCAGGGCGACGGCCAGTGCCGCGCTCGCACCGCGATGCCAGGGCAGCACGGCGTGTCCGGGCACGCGCACCAGCGTCCAGGCGCTGACGATCGCGCCTGCACCCAGGCCCAGCAGGACCTCGCTCCAGCTGTGGGCGCCGACCTGGACCCGCGAGACGGCCACCAGCACGGCCAGAACCCCGCCACTGCAGGTGCCGATGCCGGTCACGGCCGCCCGTGGGCCGAGCCAGGTCCGGTGGGCCAGATGGCCCAGCACCGGCAGCAGTGCGCTGGCGAACATCGCGTGGCCGGAGATGCCGGTGTAGTCCAGCCGGGCCGAACCGAGGCCCCAGCCCATGAAGGCGACCTTGCTGGCGGTGGTCAGCACCGTCACCGGCAGCAGCGCGCCCACCCAGCGCCGCACCAGCGTGCGTTGTGCCGGCAGCCGCCACAGGGCGGTGCATACCCCCACCATCAGCGGCAGCAGCAGCGTGGCCTCCCCCAGGCGGGTGATCCAGCTCCAGCCATCCGGATGTGCGATGCTCGTCATGACGCCATTCTGGCGGTGCGGCCCGGGCTGGCCTGGCTGCGACCGCGGGATGGCGTGCCGGTCGGGCCTGCCTTTACCGGGCGGCAACGCCCGCCCCATGCGGGACTGACACGCCGCCGGCCCAATCCGGGGCCAGTCCGTCACTGCTTTCCTGCGCCACCCATCATGGATCTGTCCCGTCGCCGCTTCGGCGCTGCCCTGCTCGGTACCACCACGCTGTCCCTCGTCGGCTGCAGCGGCAACGGCGAGTCCGATGACCAGCCGCAGGTCCGGCTGCTCAATGCCAGCACCGGCTACAGCGCGCTCGATCTCTATGTCGACGGCACCAAGGAGCAGTCGTCCATCGCCTACGGCGCGGTCGGCAGCTATGCCTCGGTCGACGAGGGCTCGTTGAGCGTGGTGCTGAAGAACGCCGGCTCCAGCTCGGCGCTGAACACCGCCAACCGGTCGTTCTCCAGTGGCGACCATGCGACGGTCCTGGCCTATGGCCAGGCCGGCGCGCTGAGCTCGCTGCTGCTGGCCGAGGACGAGGATGACGCCGACAGCGGCGAGGCCTCGCTGCTGATCGAGCATCTGGCCACCGAGGCGGGTGCGGTCGATGTCTTCCTGCTCAGCGGCAGCGACACGCTGGACGATGCCGTGGCGCTGTCCTCCAGCCTGGCTGCCGGCTCCAGCTACGGTCGCACCACGATGACCTCGGGCAGCTACCGCCTGGTGGTCACCGGCGCCGGCGACAAGACCGATCTGCGGCTGGACACCTCCGGCGTCACGCTGGGCAGCACGAAGAACGTCACCCTGGTGCTGACCCAGGGCAAGGGCGGCGTGCTGGTGCATGCGCTGCAGCTGGTGCAACAGGGGGCGCTGACCTCGCTGCCCAACACCCAATCACGGGTGCGCGTCGTCTGCTCGGTGGCCGGTGGTGCGAGCGTCACCGCCACGCTGGGCGGCGTGGCGCTGATCAGCGGCGCGGCATCTCCGCGCATCGGCAGTTATCAGCTGGTGACGGCCGGTGCGCAGACGCTGGCGCTGACCGTGGCAGGCACCGCGCTGGCCACCAGCTCGCAGACCCTGGTCGCCGGCCACGACTACACGCTGCTGGTGTGGGGCGATGCGTCCGCGCCGACCGTCTCGCTGATCAGCGAGGACAACAGCCTGCCGACCGTCAGCACCAAGGCCAAGGTGCGTGTGCTGCACGCGCTCAACGGTCAGACCACGGCGCTCGGCCTGACCGTCGACTATGTGTCGATGGTCTCCGGTCAGGCCCAGGGCGGGCTGTCGTCCTTCGGTTCGGTGACGGCCGGCAGCAGCATCGTCGTCAACCTGGTCAACGCCAGCACCGGCACCACGGTGGCCACCGTCGACAGCGATGGCACGACGCTGGTGGCCAAGAACCTCTACACCTTCTACGCGCTGGGTGACAGCAGCGCGCCGACCTACATCTGGCAGCGCGAGTCGCCGGTGCGCGCCAGCTGAGGCCGCGCCGGCCGCCGCCATCCGGGCCGGGCCGCGGTGCGGCCCGCAGGCGCGCACCGCCGCCGTGACGCTCAGGCCGTCACGCGGAAGCGGCCGATCACCTGGGCCAGTTGGTCGGCCTGCTCGCGCAGGCTCTCGGCGGCCGCGGCGCTTTCCTCGACCAGGGCGGCGTTCTGCTGCGTCATGCCGTCGAGCTGCGTCACCGCCTGGTTGACCGAGCCGATGCCCTGGCTCTGGTCGGCCGCCTGGGCGCTGATCTCGCCGATGATGTCGTTGACGCGGGCGATGCCCTGGACGATCTCGCCCATGGTGGCCCCGGCGTCCTGCACCAGCTGCGTGCCGGACTCGACCTTCTCGACGCTGGCGCTGATCAGGCTCTTGATCTCGCGGGCCGCGTCGGCGCTGCGTTGGGCCAGGCTGCGCACCTCGCCGGCCACCACCGCGAAGCCGCGGCCCTGTTCACCGGCACGGGCGGCTTCCACCGCGGCGTTCAGCGCCAGGATGTTGGTCTGGAAGGCGATGCCGTCGATGGTGCCGATGATGTCGTTGATGCGGCGGCTGGAGGCGGCGATGTCCTGCATGTTGGTCACCACCTGTTCGACCACCTGACCGCCACGTTGTGCGGCCTGTACCGCTGAGTTCGCGAGTTGGTTGGCGGTCGATGCGGCCTCGGCGCTCTGGCGCACGGTGGCCGTCAGCTGCTCCATCGAGCTGGCGGTCTGCTGCAGGCTCGATGCGGTCTGCTCGGTGCGGTGGCTCAGATCGGTCGAGCCGCTGGCGATCTCGCCCGAGGCGGTCTGGATGTTGCCGATGCTGTGGCTGACGGTCTGCATCGCCTCGTTCAACTGGGCCAGCGTGGCCTTCAGGGCGCAGGCCTGCGGGGTCTCGACATCGATGCGGGCGACGTCCAGCGACACCTGCTGGCCGCGGTCGACGTGGGCGACCAGGCGCGCCATCTCGTCTCCGGTGCGGCCGGCGGCGCGCATGCGCACGGCCATCACGCACTCGAATCCGGTCTGCAGCACCACATAGCCGGCATGCAGCAGCACGGTGCCGATGCTGGGGGTGGACAGGCAGTAGACCCCGGCGCCAGCCGCCTGCAGACGGTCGAAGGCCAGGTGGTGGACCGCGATCAGGGCGGCCGCGGCGACGATCGGGCGCCAGTCACGGTAGAGCAGCAGCAGGGCCAGCGTGACGAAGACGCCGAAGTGCAGCTCCGTCGTGCCTCGGCCGAGCTGGATGTGCAGCGCCGTCATGCCCATCAGGCCGCAGGCCATCATCAGGCGCGACACCACGGTGCCGGGGGCCAGCAACGTGACGGCCACGGTGCCGCCGCCGATCAGCAGGCTGCCGATCAGGGCCGTGGTGAGCTGCTCGAACTGCAGGCCGAGGCCGATCGCCAAGGCGATGTAGAGGCCGATCGCACCGCACAGCATGCGGTCGGTCTGGACATCGAGGTCGCGGAGTGGGGAAGAACTGGAGGCACTGGACATGGGCGGAGGGGCCGTACCGCGGCGGCCGGGCAGGGTTCGACAAGGCTGTGCAGCGTTCTCGGCCTGACGGCGTACCGACTTGAGCCACGGAGCCCGGCGCGCCGGGCCCGGCACCACGGAATGTCGCCCCTGGCGTGGCGTTTGCGACGGCCGCCCGGATGTCGTGGCCTTCCCGGCTCAGGCGAAGCGGCCCGACTGGAAGTCCTGCACGGCCTGCAGCACCTGCTCGCGGGTGTTCATCACGAAGGGGCCGTACTGCGCGATCGGCTGGCGCAGCGGTGCGCCGGCGATCAGCAGGGCGCGCACCGGCTGTGCGCCGACCGCACGCAGCCGCACGCCGTCGGCCTGCGGCTGCTGGGCCAGGATGGCCATGCGTTGCACGGGCACCTCGGTCGTGCGGGCGCTGCCATCGGCGGCCTGGCCCTCGACCTGCAGCGCGCCGCGATAGACGTAGATGAAGGCATGGTGGCCGGCCGGCAGCGGCTGCTCGATCACCGCGCCGGGCTGCAGCTGCAGGTCGAGGAACAGCGGCTCGGTGCGTGGGCGCTGGATCGCGCCGCGCACGCCGGCGTGCTCACCGGCGATGACCCGCACGGTGGCCTCGGCGCCGTGCCATTCGGGGATCTGCGCCGACGGGATGTCGCGGTAGCCGGGTTCCTGCATCTTGTCGTCGCTGTGCAGGTTCAGCCACAGCTGGAAGCCCTCCATCACGCCGTCCTCCTGCTCCGGCAGCTCGCTGTGGATCAGGCCGCGGCCGGCGGTCATCCATTGCACGCCGCCGTTCTCCAGCAGGCCTTCGTTGCCGGCCGAGTCGCGGTGGCGCATGCGACCGGCGATCATGTAGGTGACGGTCTCGAAGCCGCGGTGCGGATGGTCGGGGAAGCCGGCGATGTAGTCGTCCGGCCGGTCGGAGCCGAAGGCGTCGAGCATCAGGAACGGGTCCAGACGCTGCTGCAGATCGTGGGTCAGCACCCGGGTCAGCGTCACGCCGGCGCCGTCGCGCGTGGGCTGGCCGGTGACCAGGCGTTCGACGGTGCGTGGCTGCCGCAGCGCGTGGGCCGGGGTGGCGATCGGGGTGGGGGTCGTGCTCATGGGATGCACTGTGGCATGGCGGGGTGGGCGGCAGGCGCAGCCGGCTTGAAGCCCGCGTTCAGCGCGTTTCAAGGTGGCGGGGGCGGTGCGCCGGGCGGCGGCATGGCTCGGGTGGGCTCTGCCGGGCTGCACCGTGTCGCGCACGGGCATGCGGGCCGATCGTGGTCCGTGGCGTGCACAGGCTCGCTGGATGAGCGGGTGGTCGGCTAGGCTCGCGCGCATGAGCGTCGATCGATCGCCCCCGCCCGGGCCGGAATCTGCCGTGGCCGCCACGCCTGTGTCCGGCCCGCTCGGTGCCGCCCACCGGCGGCGCCTGCGTGAGCTGTGGCGTTCCGCCGGCTGGCCGGTGCGTGACGTGCTGGAGGCCGAACTCCTGTCCTTCGGCCTGCTGCGGCGCTGCACCGATGGCGAGGGCCGCGAGACCCTGCAGCTGACCGATGCCGGCATCGCGGCCCTGGCGCAGACGCTGCAGCGCAACCGGGCGGCACGTGATGCGCATGAGGCGCTGGTCGAGCGGGTCGCGCGCGAGCTGCAGCGCGGCGGCCGCCTGGTCTGGCGCGGCTTGAGCCTGCGGGCGCGCGTCGACGAGGATCCGGTGCCGGCGCTGCCCTTGCGGCCACGACGGGCGGCGGCGCGGGCCCGCGACGTCCATTCGGCCGCTCTGCCCGGGCTGGAATGGGCGATGCCGCCGGCGCACGACGGCGCCTCCGGCGCGCCGTCAGGGCCGGGGGGCGACGGTGGCGCGCAGGCGGTCCTGGCGGCGGCGGATGTGGGCACTGGCACTGGCACTGGCACTGGCACTGGCACTGGCACTGGCACTGGCACTGGCACTGGCGACGGGGATCCAGCCCCTGCCGACGGCCCGGCACCACCATCCCCGGCCGTGGACGGCCGCTGGGCGGTGGTGATGCCCGATGTCTACTCGATCCGCCAGAGCTCGGTCGAGGCCTTCCTGGTGCCGACGGTCCACGAGATCAAGGTGCGTCGCGCGGACCTGCTGGCTGATCTGCGCAAGACCGCCAAGGGCGAGGCCTACCGCTGGCTGAGTGCCGAATGCTGGTACGTGCTGGCCGAGGGTATCGCCGATGTGGCCGAGATCCCGTCGGTCTACGGCGTGATGGTCGCGCCGCGTGATGGCGGCGCGTTGCAGGTGTTGCGCCCTGCGCCGGCGCGGGCCTTGCCGCGGCTGCCGTTCATGGTCTGGATGGCGCTGGCGCGGGCGATGCCGGAAGGCCCGGCCGACGAGGCGGCCCAGGCCTGGCTGGGCGGGGCCATCGCGGACGGTGCGGCGTCGCCTGCGTGCGGCTGAGGCCGGCGGGTGATGGGGCGGCCTCAGCCGCAGGTGCCGGGCCGCCGCCAGATGTGTGTCCGCCGGAGCCCGGCCGGCGGCGACTCCCGCCTCAGCCCAGGCCTTCGGCCTTCAGCGCGGCCTGCACGGCCGGTCGGGCCGCGACGCGCGCGCGGAAGGCGACGATGCGCGGCCAGGGCGTGAGGTCGATGCCGGTCGGGCGCGTCCAGCCGGTGACGACGAACAGATAGGCGTCGGCCACGGTGAAGGTGTCGCCGAGCAGGAAGGCGCGGTCGGCCAGCGCGGCCTCGACATGGGCGAAGCGGGTGGCCAGGCGCTCGCGGCTGGCGGCCTTGAAGTCGTCGTTGGCGGCGGGGTTGAACAGCGGCGTGAATCCGCCCTTGTGCAGCTCGGTGCTGATGAAGCTCATCCACTCCATCAGACGGTAGCGCGCCATCGTGCCGGCGGCCGGGGCCAGGCCCAGGGCGGGAACCTGGTCGGCGATGTACTGCGCGATGACCGTGCCTTCGGTCAGGGTCTGGCCATCGGGCAGTTGCAGCAGCGGCACATAGCCCAGCGGGTTGATGCGACGGTAGTCGCTGCCGTCGGGCAGCTGCTTGGTCTTGGTCGGGGCCGGAATCGCCTGGAAGGGCAGGCCGGACTCGTGCAGCACGATGTGCGGGCTCAGCGAGCAGGCGCCGGGGCTGTAGTAGAGGGTGTACATGGGTTTGGCTCCTCGTGTGGGGCGGTCGCGTGTCGGCGCCGGTGTCCTGGTGCTCTGGCGCTGCACAGCGCAGCGCTCGCGCCGCCGCGAGGTTACGTCCGCCGTCGTGCCAGCGCACGGCCGCGGGCCGCTGCAGGGCCGCAGGTCCGGCCTGCGCGGGGTGCGGGCCTGCCCGTGTCGGGTGGATATTCTCGTTGGCGAGAATCAATCCGGCCATCGACTGCGGTGCGGCATCCTGGCCGGCCGTCGAGGTGGTGGTGGGGCGGGGCGCCGCGCTGCCGAGGGGGGGGGCAGCGCGGGGCTCATGGGTCGGTGGCCACGGGTGTCGGCCTGCCGATGTCCGGTCCGACCCGGCTGTGCCGGCCTGGCGCGCCGGGTGTCCCGGCCGAATCGGCCGAATCGGCTGCTTCAGACGCGTCAGACGCGTCAGCCGTCCCTGGGCGTTTCAGGCGCTCAGCGCTCGGCGCCGGGGCCCGCCCGCCGCGCGCCGATCACCGCGGCTCGCCCGCCTTCAGCGGACAGGTGCGCAGGCCCAGCAACGGGTACAGCGGGCAGAAGCGCGACAGGCCGGTGGCCAGCGGCACCAGGCCGATCCAGCCCCACAGGCCGATGGTGCCGGTGGCCGCCAGCACGATCAGCAGCAGGCCGGCGACGATGCGGGCGATGCGGTCGAAACCGCCGACGTTCGGGGTCATGGTGTCCTCCTGTGGACTGCGTGGAACGAGGCCACCATGCTGCGCCGGGGGCGCCGGTCGGTCTGTGACCTGGGTCACCGGCCGTCCTGCGCGGGCGCAGGCGTCGGCGGGCCGTCTGCGGCGGGTGATTCGACAGGTGGCGTTGCGGTGTGCCGTGGCGCCGGGGGAGCGGTGGTTCAGGTGTCGGGGCGCGTGTCGGGCCGGCGATCGGGTCGGGTATCGGTGCGGGTGTCGGTGGGCGTGGCAGGTTCTCCTGCCGCGTGGCGGCGCAGGGCGCCGGCATCCCGCAGTTCGATGCGTTCGCGACCGAGCCGGATCCAGCCCGCGCGTTCGAAGCGCTTGAGCAGGCGCGAGACGATCTCGCGCACCGTGCCCAGCTCGTCGGCCAGGGCCTGCTGGGTGACCTGGCGTACCGGGCCATGGCCGAGCAACGCGGCGGCCAGACGCTGGTCCACCCGCTGGAAGGCCACGGCCTCGACCAGGGTCATCAGGTCGGCCAGACGGTCGCCGAAGATGCCGAAGACATGGCGGCGGAAGGCCGGCGTCTCGCAGCAGCGCTCGAAGGCGGCGGGGCTGAGCACCACCAGCTCGCTGGGCGCGCTGGTGCGGCCGTGGGCCACCAGTGGTCGCTGACCGAACAGGCTGGCCGTCGAGGCCACGCACAGCTCGCCCACGCCGACGCGGTAGAGCTCCAGACTGCGCCCACCGGGCGATCCACGCGCCACACGCACCTCGCCGTCGAGCAGCAGCGGGAAGCCGGCGCAGGGCGATCCCTCGTCGAACAGGTGCTGGCCGGCGGGCACGTGCAGATGGTGCGCCTGGCGGGCCAGCAGATCGCCCAGCACGGCCGGCGGCAGGGCGCCGAGGGCCGGATAGGCGGCGCACAGCCGTGTGGCCAGCGTCGGCTCGGCTATGTCTCCGATTGGGTCAATCGATTGGCATGAGACGATAGGTTTTTCCACAATCCGCTCCATTCACCGCGTGCCGGTGCCGGCCCGCAAGCCGCACGGCACGTGCCTTTCTTCCTCGTTGCCGACCGTGGCCTGGCGCCCGCGGTGGCCTTCCGACCGGACAGGAGTTCGACCATGGCCAAGACCCTCAGCTTCGGCGTGCTGCACCTGGGCATCGCCTTCGGCGTCAGCTACGCCCTGTCCGGCAGCGTGGCCGTGGCCGGTGCGGTGACGCTGGTCGAGCCCCTGTGCAACATGGTGGCGCATTATTTCTTCGACGGCTGGTGGGCGCGGCGCGAGGCGGCGAAGGGGGCGGCCCGGGCCGCGGCGGCCGCGTCCCAGGCGCCACGGTGGTCGGCCGGGGAGGGGGCGGTGCCTGTGCGGGCGCCGTCGGCGGCGATGGCGTCCGGCCCCGTCGGATCCCGGCCGCAGCTTCAGACCCAGGAACAGGTGGCCCACGGCTGGGCGCTGCGGGCCCGTCTGGCCGCCTGATGGGGCGGTGATGGGCCTTGTGATCGGAGGCGGGTGGCGGAGCCCCGGCTCCGGTGCCCCGGGCGCTGGATCCCGTGCCTTGAGCCCCCCGTGCCGCGCAGCGGTCGGGCGCGCCTGTCGGCGCCGTGGCGGTCGCAGGGGGCGGGACTGCGCGGTTCCGGTCGAGGGCGCGCGCTGTCCTTGCGCCTGTGCGGGGGGCGTTCCGTTCAGGGGCCGATGGACCGTCCCGCGGCGTCTGACGTGCCCGGAGTGGCCGCGGGAGTGGCAAGGCCCGCCGTGTCGCTCATCCCCGGAGCGCCGCCGTGCCGGCGGGTGGATCCGGCCGCGTGGCGTCCTCCAGCCGGGCCAGCCACCGCATCGCGTGTTCGCGCTGGCTGCCGCACATCTCGGCCGAGGGCTGCAGCCCGCCGCAGAAATCGGGCCGCTCCGGCCGCCCGAAGATCTGGCATCGCTGCTGTGCATCGAGTTGCACGCAGGGCACGCCGGCCGGCTTGCCCTGGGGCATGCCGGGCAGCGGGCGGGTGATCGACGGGGCGGTGCAGCAGGCACCGCATCCAGGGCGGCAGTCCATGGCGTGAGCGGCGGGTCCGGCACGCCGGGGGACGGCAGGCGCAGACGGGTGGAGGCGGGTGGGCGGGAGCGCACTGTAGCGTGTGCGGCAGTGCTGCCCGCGCGCCGCACGCGCTGCCCGTGCCGCCTGTGCCGCCTGTGCCGCCTGTGTCGTCGGCGCTGCCAGTGTTGACCGCGCCACCCGTCGTCGCAGGCTCGGCCGCCGACACGGGGTTGGATGCGCCGGTCGCGCCCGACCTGACCCGCGTGCTGCGCGCGGTCGCTCCCTGCGTCCCCGGTCCCTCCACGTGGCGCCCGGCGGTGCGTGACCCGCTTCACCGCCCGAGGCCGCCATCCACGCGCCCGTGCCACGGACAAGGCCTTGATCTGCACCGTCAGGCAGGGCGGCTTTCTACAATTCGCGGTTTCCCCCTTCATCCTTGAGAGCTGGCGCCGTGCGTGATCCGTGTGGCGCCGCCATGCCATGCTGCACCCACAACACTTTGACGTCATCGTCGTCGGCGGCGGACACGCCGGTACCGAGGCCGCGCTCGCCGCCGCCCGCATGGGCTGCGCCACGCTGCTGCTGACGCACAACATCGAGACGCTGGGCCAGATGAGCTGCAATCCCAGCATCGGCGGCATCGGCAAGGGGCACCTGGTCAAGGAGGTCGACGCGCTCGGCGGCGCGATGGCCGAGGCCACCGACGAGGGCGGCATCCAGTTCCGCATCCTCAACGGCAGCAAGGGGCCGGCGGTGCGCGCCACCCGGGCCCAGGCCGACCGCATCCTCTACAAGGCCGCGATCCGCCGCCGGCTGGAGAACCAGCCGAATCTGTGGCTGTTCCAGCAGGCGGTCGATGATCTGGAGGTCGAGTCGGTCGACGGCGTCGAGCGGGTGGTCGGTGCGGTCACGCAGATCGGCATCCGCTTCCGCGCCAAGGCCGTGGTGCTGACGGCCGGCACCTTCCTCGATGGCAAGGTGCACGTGGGCCTGCGCAACCATGCGGCCGGCCGCGCCGGTGATCCGCCCGCGGTGGCGCTGTCGGCCCGGCTCAAGGAGCTGAAGCTGCCGCAGGGACGGCTGAAGACCGGCACGCCGCCGCGCATCGACGGCCGCTCGATCGACTTCTCGAAGCTGGTCGAACAGCCGGGCGATGGTGTCGCTCATGTCGGGCGTTGGGGAGCGTCGGCGCCCACCGGTCCGGACGTGCCGGTGTTCAGCTTTCTCGGCTCGCCCGGGCAGCACCCGGCCCAGCTGCCGTGCTGGATCACGCACACCAATGCCGCCACGCACGAGGTGATCCGCTCGGGCTTCGACCGCAGCCCAATGTTCACCGGCGTGATCGAGGGGGTGGGGCCGCGCTACTGCCCGAGCATCGAGGACAAGATCAACCGCTTCGCCGACAAGGACTCGCACCAGATCTTCCTGGAGCCCGAAGGCCTGACGACGAACGAGTTCTACCCGAACGGCATCTCGACCTCGCTGCCCTTCGACATCCAGCTGGCGGCGCTGCACACCATGCCGGGCCTGGAGCAGGCCCACATCCTGCGGCCTGGCTACGCGATCGAGTACGACTTCTTCGATCCGCGTGAGCTGCGCACCACCTTCGAGACGCGGGCCATCCGCGGCCTGTTCTTCGCCGGCCAGATCAACGGCACGACCGGCTACGAAGAGGCGGCGGCCCAGGGCCTGTACGCCGGCATCAACGCGGCCCTGCAGGCCCGGGGCCGTGATGAATTCACGCTGCGCCGTGACCAGGCCTATCTGGGCGTGCTGGTCGATGACCTGATCACCAAGGGCGTCAGCGAGCCCTACCGCATGTTTACCAGCCGGGCCGAGTTCCGCCTGCAGCTGCGCGAGGACAACGCCGACATGCGTCTGACCGAGGCCGGCCGCGCGATCGGCCTGATCGATGACCGGCGCTGGGATGCGTTCAACCGCAAGCGCGATGCGGTGGCCCGGCTGTCCGAGCGGCTGAAGTCCACCTGGGTGCACCCCGGCATCCTGCAGGCCGCCGATGCCGAGCGGCTGCTGGGCAAGGCCATCGAGCGGGAGTACACCCTGATCGACCTGCTGCGGCGCCCGGGCATCGGCTTCGAGACGATTGCCGAGGTGACCCGTCTGGCCCGCCCCGATGCCTTGCGTGGCGACGGCGCTGTTTCACGTGAAACGTTGACGGCCCAACTGCAGGATGCGCGCATGGCGGGCGAGGTGATCGAGCAGGTCGAAATCGCCACCAAGTACGCGGGCTACATCGGCAAGCAGACCGAAGAGGTGCAGCGTGCCGCGCACTTCGAGCATCTGAAGCTGCCGGAGGAGCTGGACTACGGCCAGGTCTCCGCCCTGAGCTTCGAGGTGCGGCAGAAGCTGTCGCGCCACCGGCCGGAGACCCTGGGCCAGGCCTCGCGCATTTCCGGCGTGACACCGGCGGCGATCTCCTTGCTGCTGGTTCATCTGAAGAAAGGGCGCTTCAAGGGCTTTGCCGAGGTGCCGGCTGCTGACACTGCAGGCGCTGCCGATCTGGGTCCGACGGGCGAGGTGGCCGCATGAGCGCCGGTCGTCGTCCCGGAGGATGGATGCCGCGTGGCGGTGCGGACCGTCGGGGGGCGGGTCACCGGCCGGCCGTCACCAGCGGTGGCCCGGCCAGCGCCAGAGCGGCGGCGCCGACGGCCCGGCCGGTGCCGCTTCCCGTGTCCGACGAGGCCGCGCTGCAGGCGCTGCAGGATGCGGCCCGCGCGCTGGACGTGGCGCTGGATGAACGTGCTGGGCAGCGTCTGCTCGCGTACTGGCATCTGCTGCAGCGCTGGAACCAGGTCTACAACCTGACGGCGCTGCGGGATCCGGGCGAGATGATCAGCCACCATGTGGTGGACTGTCTGGCCGTGTTGCCGGCCCTGCGTCGAGGCTTGATCGAGGCCGGGCTCCTGGGAGCGGACGGCCGTGTCGCAGCAGCGCGGCCGCTGTCGGTGCTGGACGTCGGCAGCGGCGGGGGGCTACCCGGCGTGGTGCTGGCCATCCTGCAGCCGGAGTGGCAGGTGCACTGTGTCGACACCGTGGCCAAGAAGACCAGCTTCATCAGCCAGGTGGCGGCAGAGTTGGGGCTGCCCAATCTGCGGGGCGTGCATGCACGGGTCGAAACCCTGGATCCGGCACAGCATGCGGCCGATCTCATCACCTCCCGCGCCTTCGCCTCCTTGCGCCTGTTCACCGATCTGACGGCCGGGCTGCTGCGGCCGACCGGTGTCTGGGCCGCGATGAAAGGCAAATCCACGGCCCAGGAAGAGGCCGAGCTGGACGCGCACGTGTCCGTGTTTCACGTGGAACAACTCGTCGTGCCCGGTCTGGATGCGGAACGCTGCCTGGTGTGGATGCGTGCGGCGCAAGGCTCGGACACGACCCCGCGCTGAGTGGCGCAGGCCGCTCGGGCGGCTTGCTCCGCCGTTTCCTTGCGGGGTCGATGGGCCTGCCGTCGATCCGCAGGAGCCGATGCCATCGGCGGCCAGGTGAGCTGAAGCCGCCTGCAGCGGCGTCCGTTGCTGGTGTGGTCCCGATGGGATGCCGTCGGGTGTGGTGGTCCGCCGATGGGAATGCTGATGGGGGCGGATCATGTCAGCCACGCTGTGTCGTGGTGATCCGGTGCGGCTGATCCGGACGAGCGCCGGAGTTTGTTCTGGCTTGGTTCGGCCCGGTCTGTGCCGGGCAGGGCGGATGCCTCTCAGGGTGACGTGGGCTGCGTGGGGCCCGCTGACGATGGCGCTGCGTGCGCCGTCGATTGACGGCGTCCGTTGCCCGGGCGGGCGGTAGGCCGTCATTCGAGTCCAGGCCCTTGAACGCCGTCGCCGTGTGTCGCAGACCTGTGACCATGACGACACGTGGGCAACGGGCGTCCCGGAGGCGTTCGGGCTTGTTCGGCGGTGGGACACAGGTTGGTGGCCCGCCACCTTCACCCGCGACCTGTCCCCTGGGTTGGGCGGTGTCTGACCTTCGGGTCGAGCGGGTAGGGCACACGCACCCGACGCGTGCAGGACGCCGAGGCCGCGGGATCACGCGTGGCGCACCGAGAATCTCGAACAGCGGGCCCGCTGTCGTGCCACGCTGCGATGATGGAGTGGGACACGCCCTCGTCGGTGGCCCCGCCGCTGCAGCGCATCGAGCAGGGTGGATGAGAGCCGGCGGGATCGATGTGTGCGGGCGGTGAGGCAACGCGGTGAGGGCATGCGCCGAAGCCATGACGCTTGCATCTGCAGGCATCCCGCCGTTCTGACGTCTTGGTCCGCCATCCGGTGGCGTGGATCAAGGTCAGGCATCACCACCGCTTCGGCCGAGGTTTGCAGCCGCTGTACCGAGCAGAGACCGGTTTTCGATGAGCGGCCATTCTTGAGTCGTGTGAGCCGTACGCACCGTCTGTCGATTTGACCTGACCGACGACGTTCGCTGTTCCACGTGAAACACCGTTGGATGCGATGAACCGTCTCTTCACCGCAGCGGCACGTCTTCATCTCAATGCGGGCACGCCGGCCGATGCCTTCCGACGTCCGTCTCCTGCGGCGGTGTGCCCCGTAGATTGAACGTCAGGCAGCCACCTGCGCCGGGCGTCACCGTCTTCTGGGTGGCTGCAGCGAATGCCGAGCGGCTCGGCCCGAGCCCACCTGCCCGCGGCGCCGCGCCCGGCCGTGGACGCCGTGCCGTCGTCGCTCAAGGGGCGCGTCCCCTGTTCGACGGAATCGGTGCACTCTCCCGTACGAGCTGGTTGCGGGTCAATCAGGGCAGGGCGTGTCCCTGCGGTCGCTCATGTGCGGCGTCAGGCGGGGCGGTTGACGTGGGTCGACCCGTGACGCCGCCGAGCCACCGAGCCACCGAGCCACCGAGCCACCGAGCCACCGAGCCACCGAGCCACCGAGCCACCGAGCCACCGAGCCACCGAGCCACCGAGCCACCGAGCCACCGAGCCACCGAGCCGCCGAGCCGCCGAGCCGCCGAGCCGCCCATCCATCACCCCGATGGCCCCCCACGCCATCGCCACCCGCGAACCATCGCCCTCACCACACGATCGCGCCCCCGCAACACCTGCTGTGGACAAGCTGTGCATCCACTGCGCACAAGTCCGCTCAGCCCGTGCACAGCCGGTGCACAAGCACGCCTGTCACCGTGCACAAGCTGTGCACCTCCTGGCCCGCTGCTGTGGACAAGCACCGGGACAAGCTGAGAACAAGTGGCGGACAGCCCTGTCCCGCGGTGGACAAGTACGCGGCCGTCCGCCGGGCATCCCGGCTCGTCGGGCCCGCGTGCGACGGCCCGGCGCACCGGCGCAGCGCGCCCCTCATCCGTCGCGTCATGCCGGCATCGCCGACGTCATCGCGGCGCCCCCGCCAGCGGCGATACTTCCGCCATGGCCAAAGTCTTTTGCATCGCGAACCAGAAGGGCGGCGTCGGCAAGACGACCACCACGGTCAACCTGGCGGCCGGACTGGCCAAGGTCGACCAGCGCGTCCTCGTCGTCGACCTGGATCCCCAGGGCAATGCCACCATGGGCTCGGGCATCGACAAGCGCGCCATGGCGCAGTCGGTCTACGACGTGCTGCTGGAGTCGGCCAGCGTGGCCGAGGCGCGTGCACGCAGCGAGTCCGGCCGCTACGACGTGCTGGGCGCCAACCGCGAGCTCGCCGGCGCCGAGGTCGAACTGGTGCCGCTGCCGCACCGCCACGAGCGCCTGAGCCGTGCGCTGCAGGTCGTCGATGCCGAGTACGACTTCGTGCTGATCGACTGCCCACCGTCGCTGAGCATGCTGACCCTCAACGGCCTGTGCAGCGCCCACGGCGTGATCGTGCCGATGCAGTGCGAGTACTTCGCGCTCGAGGGCCTGTCGGACCTGGTCAACACCATCAAGCAGGTGCACGCCAACCTCAACCGGCAGCTGCAGATCATCGGCCTGCTGCGCGTGATGTTCGATCCGCGCATCACGCTGCAGCAGCAGGTCAGCGACCAGCTCAAGGCGCACTTCGGTGACAAGGTGTTCGACAGCGTGATCCCGCGCAACGTGCGCCTGGCCGAGGCGCCCAGCTACGGCCAGCCGGGCGTGGTCTTCGATCCCTCGTCCCGCGGCGCCCAGGCCTACGTGGCCTTCGCGCAGGAGCTGGTGCGCCGCGCGCCGCAGCTGCGCTGACGGCGGCGGCACCGGGCCGTGCCCGGATGGCGCCAGAAGCCCCCAGGATCGCCGATCCGGTGACGGTCAAGGGCAGGGGTGCGGCGGGCGGTCGCGGCGCTCCTGGCGCCTCTGGCGAGCCCCGGCCCGCCGGCTTCATGCGGTGGCCACAAAGCACAAGGCCGCCCGAGGGCGGCCTTGTTCATGTTCCGGCCAGGCCGGCGCCTGAGGCGCCGGCGCGGCGCTCAGAGCCCCAGCCCCTCGTCCAGCCCCAGGTGCACGTTCATCGACTGCACGGCCGCACCGCTGGCGCCCTTGCCCAGGTTGTCGATCCGGCACAGCAGCACCGCCTGCTGGTCGTTGGCGAAGACGAAGAGGTCGGCGCGGTTGGTGTCGTTGCAGGCCTGCACGTCGAAGAAGCCGCCGGCCAGCGTCTCGGGGTCCGACAGCGGCATCACGCGCACGAAGCGCTCGCCGGCATAACGCTCGGCCAGCGCCTGCTGCAGCGTGGCGCCGGTGGTGCCGGCCGCCAGTTGGCTGAAGTGCAGCGGCACGCTGACGGCCAGGCCCTTGTAGAACGGGCCGACCACCGGCACGAAGGTCGGCGCCAGGCGCAGGCCGGTGTGGGCCATCATCTCCGGCACGTGCTTGTGCTGCAGGCCCAGCGCGTAGGGGCGCGGGGCGGCCAGCAGCGGATCGCCGCCAGCCTCGTACTGGGCGATCATCGACTTGCCGCCACCCGAATAACCGGTCAGCGAGGTGGCCGCCACCGGCAGGTCGGCGCGCACCAGGCCGGCATCGACCAGCGGGCGCAGCAGCAGGATGAAGGCGCTGGCATGGCAGCCCGGGTTGGCGATGCGCTTGGACGTGCGCAGCGCCTCGCGCTGGCCCGGTGCCAGCTCGGGCATGCCGAAGGCCCAGCCCGGCGCCGTGCGGTGCGCGGTGCTGGCATCGATCAGGCAGGTCGACGGGTTGGTGACCATGGCCGCGGCTTCCTTCGAGGCCGCATCGGGCAGGCACAGGAAGGCGACGTCGGCGGCGTTCAGCAGGCGGGCGCGCTCGGCCGCGTCCTTGCGCTTGTCGGCCTCGATCCGCAGCACCTCCACGTCATCGCGGCGGGCCAGCATCTCGTGGATGCGCAGGCCGGTGGTGCCTTCCTGTCCGTCGACGTAGATGCGGTAGGTCATGGTGCGGGGATCCTGGCTGACAATCGGAGGAGAAATGGAAGCCGCCGAGGATAAGCCAAGCCCGATGACCGCCGATGACGCTCCGGCCCGCGCCGGCCAACCCCGCGTGAGCCCCGCCGCAGGCCCGTCACCCGCTCCGGGCGCCGTGGCGTCCCCGGGGCCCGACGAGGCCGCTGCAGTGGCCGCGCTGGCCCGCTGCCGGGTGCTGACCCTGCCCGGCTGGCAGGGCAGCGGCCCCGGCCACTGGCAGAGCCGCTGGGAGGCCCTGTATCCCGCACAGGTGGAGCGCCTGGAGCAGGACGACTGGTGGTGGCCGCGCCGTGGCGACTGGATGGCGCGCCTGGACGAGACGGTGCGCGACGCCGCGGCCCATGACCCCGGCCGGCCGGTGCTGCTGGCCGCCCACAGCCTGGGTTGTCTGCTGGTGGCCCGCTGGGCGGCCTGGGCGGGCCGGCACGCGCCGGTGGCCGGTGCCCTGCTGGTCGCGCCCCCCGATCTGGCGCGCGACGACCGGCCGCCGCAGCTCGCCCCGTGGGCGGACGTCGCGCGGCAGCGGCTGCCGTTTCCCGCCGTGCTGGTCGCCAGCGAGGATGACCCCTGGTGCGTACCCTCGCGTGCCCATGCGCTGGCCGCCGACTGGGGCGCCCGCCGGGTGTCCGCCGGCGCGGCCGGACACCTGAACGCGGACAGCGCGCTGGGCGACTGGCCGGCCGGCTGGGCCCTGCTGCGCACGCTGGCGCCGGGCGCGGTCCCGATCTGACAGAAAATCAACCGATGGTCACCAAGAAACCCAAGGGCCTGGGCCTCGGCCTGGAGGCACTGCTCGGCCCCAAGGTCGCCGACACACCGGTCGTCGACGACAAGCTGCAGCCCGGCACGCTGAAGATCGCCCGCCTGCAGGCCGGCAAGTACCAGCCGCGCACGCGGATGGACGAGGGCTCGCTCTACGAACTGGCCGAGAGCATCAAGAGCCAGGGCATCATGCAGCCCATCCTGGTGCGTCCGCTGGACGGGCGCACGGGCGCCGGCGCCGATCACGAGATCATCGCCGGCGAACGCCGCTTCCGCGCCGCTCAGCTGGCCGGGCTCGACGAGGTGCCGGTGCTGGTCAAGCACGTGCCCGACGAGGCCGCGGCCGTCATGGCCCTGATCGAGAACATCCAGCGCGAGGACCTCAACCCGCTGGAAGAGGCCCAGGGCCTGCACCGCCTGGTGCAGGAGTTCCACCTCACGCACGAGCAGGCGGCCCAGGCCGTCGGCCGTTCGCGCAGCGCCGCCAGCAATCTGCTGCGCCTGCTCAACCTCAGCGCGCCGGTGCAGCAGATGCTGATGGCGGGCGACCTCGACATGGGCCATGCCCGTGCGCTGCTGGCGCTCGACAACGCGCAGCAGATCCTGAGCGCCAACGAGATCGTGGCCAAGAAGCTCAGCGTGCGCGACGCCGAGAAACTGGTGCAGCGCACCCAGGGCGCGGGCGGGCGGCAGACCCCGCTGCTGCGCGTCAAGAAGGAAAAGTCGCGCGACATCGTGCGCATCGAGGAGCAGCTGGCCGATGCGCTGACCGCCCAGGTCGAGATCCGCATCCACCGCGCGACGCGTCGCGGTGAACAGGGCGAGGTCGCGATCGCTTTCGGCTCGCTCGACGAGCTCAACGGCCTGCTCGACAAGCTCGGCGTGCGCGAGCGCTGAGCGCCGGACGGCGCCGCCCTCGGCGGCGGTGCCGCTCACGATCCCGCCCTGTCCGGCGCGGATCACGCCCCTGCACCCGCCAGGGGCTTGTGCGCCGCTTCCTGGGGCGCACCGCCTGCCGCCTGGCGATGCGCCCGGGGCGGCCGGCCCGACGGTCTCGCGGCCCCCGTCCTGGCCCGGCCGCGTCCGGCATCGCTGCTGTGCGGGAAACACCACACCCTACAGCCGGATGTGGTGATCTCCCCATGCAGCGCTGGCGGAATCGTCGCATCATGGACCGGCGGCGTCCTGAGGATGCCGGTCAGGTTCCGGGTCGACGGCCGGTCCTGCCGCCCGGGGTGTGAACTCCGGACCGCGGTCCGGATCCCACCCTCGGGCCTGGCCGGCTTGTGCTGGCCCGCCGCTTGCAAAGCCTCCTTGAACCGTTCCGTCTGACCCCCGTTTCCGTGCCATATCGGCGTTACGCCGCACCGCACGGGGCGCACACTGAAATCGCTGGAGACCACGCCGAACGCTGTTGCGATGGCCATGCCGACCGGAAAGCTCTGATGGCGCCCGGGCCTGTGAAGCCGGGACTTCATCAGAACTTCCCCCGCCGCTGATGGGGTCTGATCCCCCTGTCGGCGCCAGTCCGATCAAGGAGGTCCCATGGACGTGATCAGCAGCTTCGCCGCCCGTTACGAACGCACCCGCGAAGAGGAGATGTCCCTCGAGGACTATCTCGCGGAGTGCAAGCGCAACCCCCTGGCCTACGCCACCGCCGCCGAGCGCATGCTCCGGGCGATCGGCGAGCCGCAGATGATCGACACGCGCAACGATCCGCGGCTGTCGCGCATCTTCGCCAACAAGGTCATCAAGATCTATCCGGCCTTCGCCGAGTTCTACGGCATGGAGGACGCGATCGAGCAGGTCGTCTCCTACTTCCGCCATGCGGCCCAGGGTCTGGAGGAGAAGAAGCAGGTGCTCTACCTGCTCGGCCCGGTGGGCGGCGGCAAGTCGTCGATCGCCGAGCGCCTGAAGGCGCTGATGCAGGAGGTGCCGTTCTACGCGATCAAGGGCTCGCCGGTGAACGAGTCGCCGCTGGGGCTGTTCGATCCGATCGAGGACGGCCCGATCCTGGAGGAGCAGTTCGGCATCCCGCGCCGCTACCTGCAGCGCATCATGTCGCCGTGGGCGGTCAAGCGCCTGGAGGAGTTCGGCGGCGACATCCGCAAGTTCAAGGTCGTCAAGCGCTATCCGAGCATCCTCAAGCAGGTCGGCATCGCCAAGACCGAGCCGGGTGACGAGAACAACCAGGACATCTCCAGCCTGGTCGGCAAGGTCGACATCCGCAAGCTCGAGACCTTCGCCCAGGACGATCCGGACGCCTACAGCTTCTCCGGTGGCCTGTGCCTGGCCAACCAGGGCCTGCTGGAGTTCGTCGAGATGTTCAAGGCGCCGATCAAGGTGCTGCACCCGTTGCTGACCGCCACGCAGGAGGCCAACTTCAAGGGCACGGAAGGCTTCGGCGCCATCCCCTTCGATGGTGTGGTGCTGGCCCACAGCAACGAGAGCGAGTGGAAGACCTTCCGCAACAACAAGAACAACGAGGCCTTCCTCGACCGCATCTACATCGTCAAGGTGCCGTACTGCCTGCGCGTCTCGGAAGAGGTGAAGATCTACGAGAAGCTGGTCAAGGGCAGCTCGCTGGGGGATGCCAAGTGCGCCCCGGGCACGCTGAAGATGATGGCCCAGTTCGCGATGCTGACGCGGGTGAAGGAGCCGGAGAACTCGAGCCTGTACAGCAAGATGCAGGTCTATGACGGCGAGAACCTGAAGGACACGGATCCGCGCGCCAAGAGCATCCAGGAGTACCGCGACTACGCCGGTGTCGACGAGGGCATGAGCGGCATCTCCACCCGCTTCGCCTACAAGATCCTGTCCAAGGTCTTCAACTTCGACAGCCAGGAGGTGGCGGCCAATCCGGTGCACCTGATGTACGTGCTGGAGCAGCAGATCGAGCGCGAGCAGTTCCCGCAGGAGCTGGAGCAGAAGTACACCAACTTCATCAAGGAGCTGCTGGCGCCGAAGTACGCGGAGTTCATCGGCAAGGAGATCCAGACCGCCTATCTGGAGAGTTACTCCGAGTACGGCCAGAACATCTTCGACCGCTACGTCACCTACGCCGACTACTGGATCCAGGACCAGGAGTACCGCGACACCGACACCGGTGAGGTGTTCGACCGCGTGGCGCTGAACGCCGAGCTGGAGAAGATCGAGAAGCCCGCCGGCATCGCCAACCCGAAGGACTTCCGCAACGAGATCGTCAACTTCGTGCTGCGGGCGCGCGCCAACAACCAGGGCAACAACCCGGTGTGGACCAGCTACGAGAAGCTGCGCACGGTGATCGAGAAGAAGATGTTCTCGAACACCGAGGAACTGCTGCCGGTGATCAGCTTCAACGCCAAGGCCTCGGCCGACGAGGCCAAGAAGCACGAGGACTTCGTCCAGCGCATGGTCGCCAAGGGCTACACCGCCAAGCAGGTGCGCCTGCTGTGCGAGTGGTACCTGCGCGTGCGCAAGAGCAGCTAATCCCACCCCCGTAGCGCCTGCGGCGCTCCCCCTCCAGGGGGCGCCGCCAGCGGCCCGGCCCAGCCGGTTCCGCGACGGCTGCTTGGCTTGGCCTTCTGACTGCGCAGACCATGGCACTTCAGAGCATCATCGACAGACGCCTAGCGGGCAAGAACAAGTCCATCGGCAACCGTGAGCGCTTCATGCGGCGCTACAAGCAGCAGATCCGCGAGGCGGTGCGGCGGGCGGTCGACGGGCGCGGCATCCGGGACCTGGAGCGCGGCGAGGAGGTCCGGATCCCGAAGAAGGACCTGTCCGAGCCGGTGTTCCACCATGCCCAGGGTGGCTCGCGTGATGTCGTGCATCCGGGCAACCAGGACTACATCCGCGGTGACCGCATCAAGCGGCCCGACGGCGGGCAGGGCGGCGGCAGCGGCAAGGGCCAGGCCTCCGACCAGGGCGAGGGCGAGGACGACTTCACCTTCGCGCTGAGCAAGGAGGAGTTCATGCAGGTCTTCTTCGAGGACCTGGCGCTGCCCCATCTGATCCGCACCCAGCTGGCCGAGACGCCGGAGTTCAAGACCCACCGCGCCGGCTTCACCAGCGACGGCACGCCCAACAACCTGCACGTGGTGCGCTCGCTGCGCGGCGCGCTCGGCCGGCGCATCGCCCTCGGCATGGGCGCGCGCGGCGAGCTGGCCGAGCTGGAGGCCGAACGCGCGCTGACCGAGGCCGCGGCCGAGGCCGGCGATGCCGAGGCCCGCGCCGCGCTGCCCGAGCTGCTGGTGCGCATCACCGCGCTGCGCGAGCGCATCGGCCGCATCCCCTTCCTGGACCCGATCGACCTGAAGTTCCGCAGCCGGGTCAAGACGCCGGTGCCGACGTCCAAGGCGGTGATGTTCTGCCTGATGGACGTCTCGGGCTCGATGGACGAATCGCGCAAGGAGCTGTCCAAGCGCTTCTTCATCCTGCTCTACATGTTCCTGACGCGGCACTACGAGAAGATCGAGATCGTCTTCATCCGCCACCACACCCAGGCCCAGGAAGTGGACGAGGAGAACTTCTTCCATGCCCGCGAGACCGGTGGCACGGTGGTGTCGAGCGCCCTGGTGCTGATGGAGGAGATCATCCGCGCCCGCTACTCACCGACCGAGTGGAACATCTACGGCGCCCAGGCCAGCGACGGCGACAACTGGCACCACGACTCCGGTCGCTGCCGCGAGCTGCTGGACCAGAAGCTGCTGCCGCTGGTGCGCTACTTCGCCTACGTGCAGGTGGCCGAGGAGGAGCAGAACCTCTGGGAGGAGTACACCCATCTGCAGGCCGCGCACCCGCACTTCGCGATGCGCAAGGCCGTCTCGGCCGACCAGATCTACCCGGTCTTCCGCGACCTGTTCAAGAAGGAGGGCGCCACCCAGGCCGCGGCCTGAGCGGCAACGCCCCCGCCACCGAGATCCGGAGGAACGCGCATGAGCCTCGAACCGAGCCCCCGTCTGGATGTCCCCGCCCGCACACCGGGCGCCGCCGTGCCGCCCGAGCGGCCGCTGACCGGGCCGCTGCCGCTGCGCGGCACGGTCCAGCGGCTGGCCGCGCCCAGCGACTGGTCCTTCGAGCTGATCGACCAGTACCACGACGTGATCCGCCAGACGGCTGAACGCTACGGCCTGGACACCTACCCGAACCAGCTGGAGATCATCACCGCCGAGCAGATGATGGACGCCTACGCGTCGGTCGGCATGCCGGTGAACTACCGCCACTGGAGCTACGGCAAGGAGTTCATCTCGACCGAGAAGAACTACAAGCGTGGCGCGATGGGCCTGGCCTACGAGATCGTCATCAACTCCAACCCCTGCATCAGCTACCTGATGGAGGAGAACACGATGGCGATGCAGGCGCTCGTCATCGCGCATGCCGCCTACGGCCACAACAGCTTCTTCAAGGGCAACTACCTGTTCCGGATGTGGACCGACGCGTCGTCGATCATCGACTACCTGGTCTACGCGAAGAACTACGTCGCCGAATGCGAGGCGCGCCACGGCCTGGAGACGGTCGAGGAGTTCCTCGACAGCTGCCATGCGCTGCAGAACCACGGCGTCGACCGCTACCGCCGGCCCAGCCGCAAGACCCTGGCGCAGGAGCTGGCGGCGCGCCGCGAGCGCGAGGCCTACGCCCAGCAGCAGGTCAACGACCTGTGGCGCACGCTGCCGCGCAAGGCCGACAAGGCCGACGAGCCGGCCGAGGCCCGGCGCTTCCCGGCCGAGCCGCAGGAGAACCTGCTGTACTTCATCGAGAAGAACGCGCCGCTGCTGGAGCCCTGGCAGCGCGAGATCGTGCGCATCGTGCGCAAGGTCGCGCAGTACTTCTATCCGCAGCGACAGACCCAGGTGATGAACGAGGGCTGGGCCACGTTCTGGCACCACCGGCTGCTCAACCAGATGTACGACGATGGCTGGCTGGCCGACGGCGTGATGATCGAATGGCTGAAGAGCCACACCAACGTCGTCTACCAGCCGCGCGTCGGTGACCGGGGCTATTCGGGCTTCAACCCGTATGCGCTGGGCTTCGCGATGTACACCGACATCAAGCGCATCTGCGAACGGCCGACCGACGAGGACCGCCAGTGGTTCCCCGAGATCGCCGGCACGCCGTGGATCCCGGCGCTCGACCAGGCGATGCGCAACTTCAAGGACGAGAGCTTCGTCGGCCAGTACCTCAGCCCCAAGCTGATGCGTGACCTGCGTCTGTTCGCCATCCTCGATGACGACAAGCGCAGCGAGCTGGAGGTCAGCGCCATCCACGACGACAGCGGCTACCGCGCGGTGCGCGAGGCGCTGTCGCGGCAGTACGACCTCGGCTCGCGCGAGCCCAACATCCAGGTCTGGAACGTCAACACGCGTGGCGACCGCAGCCTGACGCTGCGCCACTTCCAGCACAACGACCGTCCGCTGGACGACAGCGCGCAGGAGGTGATCCGCCATGTGGCCCGGCTGTGGGGCTTCGGCGTGCACCTGGAGAGCGTCAACGGCCGCGGCGACGTGAGCAAGCGTTTCGCGGTGGGGGCCCCGGCCCACGCCTGAGCCCGGGAGGGCGCCGGCGCCTCGGCCCCGGCGCCCGTGACGCGCTGCACGCCCGGTGCGGGCGGCGGCACCGGCAGGGTCAAGCCGCTGGCGGCCCCGGCCGAAAGTCCGGGCAGCGCCCGGTCAGGTCGCCGGCAAGGCCGGTGGCGGTGGCCGGGCGATGCCGGAGAACGCCGCCTTGCTGCCGAGCTGTCTTGCCGATGATCGCCAGATCGCCAGCCCGCACCGCCGTGTGCGCGTGACGCTGTGGGCGATGCTGGGCAGCGTGGCTGCGCTGGCCACCGGCCTGTACCTGGCCTGGCAGCCGCTGGAACAGCAGCGGCGCAACGATGCCGAGCTGCTGCAGCTGGTGCGCGACGAGGCCCGGCTGGCCGAGCAGGTCGGCCGCATCGCGTTGGGCTGTCTGCTGGACTGCGCGGGCGACCGCGTCGCGCTGGTGCAGGCGCTGGAGGCGGTGCAAGGGCGCTCGCAGCAGCATGCACTCGACCTCATCGAGCAGCTGCGGCTGCAGGACGGGGTGGCCGATGCGGCGCTCAAGGAGCGGCTGATCGCCGCCGTCGATGCCTGGCAGGCCCGGCGTGAGCGCCTCTGGTACCAGGCCGAGATCCTGCACCAGCGGATCGACGACGCGGCGGGGGATCCGCTGCGCCTGCGCTCGGTGGCCCGTGCGGCGCAGGCGGCGGCCGAGCCCGCGGCGGCGGCGGCGGACACGCTGGCCCAGCGCGCCCAGGCCGTGCTCGAAGCCCGTCGCACCCAGGCCCTGCGGCAGATGCAGCATTCCGCCGTCGCGCTGCTGCTGCTGCTGGTGCTGCTGGCGGTCGTCGTCGGCGAGCCCACGGTGCGCATGGTCCGGCGCCAGTACCGGCTGCTGGGCCATGCGGTCGACACGGCCGGCCTGGGGACCTGGGTCTGGGACATGCGTTCGGGCCGCATGCGCGGCAACGACCGTCTGCTGGAGATGCTGGGCTGGCCGCTCGACGAGATCGCGCCCACGGTCGATGCCTGGAGCGCCCTGGTCCATCCGGACGACCAGCGCCGCTGGCAGGCGGCCCTGCGGGCGCACCTGCAGGACGCGAGCGCGCCCTGCCGCGCCGAGTTGCGCGTGCGCCGCAGCGATGGGGGTTGGTCGGTGATCGACAGCTGTGGCGCGGTGCTGGAGCGCGACGCGCAGGGCCGTGCGCTGATGATGTCGGGCATCAACATCGACCTCAGCGCCGAGCGCCGGCTGCAGGAGGCGCTGGCGCTGGCCGCGCGCACCGACAGCCTGACGGGGCTGCCCAACCGCGCGGCGCTGTTCGACCGCGTGCAGCGGGTGATCGAGGCCCGCCGTGCCGGTGGCGCCGGCTGGAGCCTGCTGCACCTGGACATCGACCGCCTCAAGCAGATCAACGACACCCTTGGCCATCGCGTCGGCGACCTGCTGCTGTGCACGCTGGCCCAGCGCCTGTCGCAGCTGCTGGCGCCGACCGAGGGCGAGCCCCCGCTGGTCGGTCGCATCGGCGGCGACGAGTTCGTCGTCCTGCTCAGTGGGCCCGATGACGCGACGAGCGCCCTGGCCCTCGCGCAGCGCCTGGCGCGCCAGCTCGGCGCACCCAGCCGGCTGGGCGGCCACTGGCTGTCGCTGCGCTTGAACATCGGCGTGGTCACCAGCGCCCAGGTCGAGGGCGATGCGGAGGCCGTGCTGCGCGACGCCGACACCGCCAGTCAGGAAGCCAAGCGGCTGGTGGCCAGCGGCGGCGATGGGTGCCTGCTGTTCGATCCTGCGCTGCAGGCCCGGCTGTCGGAGCGTGCGCTGCTCGAACACGGCCTGCGCGACGCCCTGCGCGAGCAGCAGCTGTTCCTGGTCTACCAGCCGGTGGTGCCGCTGCGCGACGGTGCGACGCTGGGGGTGGAGGCGCTGCTGCGCTGGCGCCATCCGCAGCGCGGGCTGGTGCCGCCGCTGCAGTTCATCGGTGTGGCCGAGCGCTGCGGCCTGATCCTGGAGATCGGCGAGTTCGTGCTGCGTACCGCCTGCAAGGCCTTCATGGCCTGGCAGCGGTCCTGCGGGCCGGACGCCCCGCGGCGCATGGCCGTCAACCTGTCACCGGCCCAGCTGCAGGCGCCCGACATCGTCGACCAGGTGCGGCGCGCGCTGGCCGACGTCGGCATGCCGGCCGCCGCGCTGCAGCTCGAAGTCACCGAGAGCATGGCCGTGCGCGGGGACGAGGCGATGCAGCGCCTGCGGGCCCTCAAGGACCTGGGCGTGCTGATCGCGCTCGACGACTTCGGCACCGGCTACTCGTCGCTGGCCTGCCTGCACCAGTTGCCGGTGGACACGGTCAAGGTCGACCGCTCCTTCGTCATGCATGCCGAGGCCAGCGAATACCACCGCGTGCTGATCGAGGCCACGGTGCGCGTGGCGCGCACGCTGGGCATGACCACCGTGGCCGAAGGCATCGAGGGCCACGGTGAGGACGCGCTGATGCGCGAGCTGGGCTGTGACCGGGGGCAGGGCTATCTGTACGCCCGACCGCTGCCCGACGCCGAACTGCTGGCCTGGCTGCAGGCCCGTGCCGCAGCGACGCCTGCCGCCGCCCTGCCGCCGCCGGCGGCGGCCGTGTCGGCCGCGATGTCCGCCGTGACGGTGCCGCGGCAGGCCTGAGCGCCAGTGGCGGCGCGCCGCCTCAGGCGCGGAAGATCTTGCCCGGGTTCATGATCTGCCGCGGATCGAGCGCGGCCTTGATGCGCCGCATCAGCGCCACCCCGTCGGCGCCGGCCTCCTCCAGCAGGAAGCCCTGCTTGTGCAGGCCGATGCCGTGCTCGCCGGTGCAGGTGCCGTCGAGCGTGATCGCGTGGCGCACCAGGCGCTCGTTCAGCGCCTCGGCCCGCTCGCGCTCGGCCGGCTGTTCGGGGTCGACCAGATAGGCGATGTGGAAGTTGCCGTCGCCGACGTGGCCGACCATGAAGTAGGGCAGGCCGTCGGCCTCGACATCGGCCACCGCGCGGCCGATGCATTCGGCCAGCCGGCTGATCGGCACGCAGCAGTCGGTGGTCACCGCGCGGCAGCCCGGGCGCTGGGCCAGACCGGCGAAGTAGGCGCGGTGGCGCGCGGTCCACAGCCGGGTGCGTTCCTCGGGCGTGACGGCCCAGGCGAAGTCGGCGCCGCCGTGCTCCTGCGCCACCAGCTGCACCGCCTCGGCCTGCTCGCGCACGCCGGCCTCGCTGCCGTGGAACTCCATCAGCAGCATCGGCTGCTCGGGCAGCGCCAGCTTGTCGTGGCGGTTGACCGCGCGCACCGCGTTCGGGTCCAGCAGCTCGCAGCGGGCGATCGGCACGCCCAGCTGGATGATGGCGATGGTGGTGCGCACCGCCGCGTCGATCGACGGGAAGCTGCAGACCGCGGCCGACACCGACTCCGGCAGCGGATAGAGCTTGAGCGTGACCTCGGTGATCACGCCGAGCGTGCCCTCGCTGCCGACGAACAGCCGCGTCAGGTCATAGCCGGCGCTGCTCTTGCGCGCGCGGCTGCCGGTGCGCAGCCGCGTGCCCTCGGCCGTGACGACCTGCAGCGCCAGCACGTTCTCGCGCATCGTGCCGTAGCGCACGGCGTTGGTGCCGCTGGCGCGCGTTGCGCACATGCCGCCGATCGAGGCGTCGGCGCCGGGGTCGATCGGGAAGAACAGGCCCAGGTGGCGCAGCTCCTGGTTGAGCTGGTGGCGGGTGACGCCGGGCTGCACCGTCACCGTCAGGTCATCGGGCTCGATGCGCAGCACGCGGTTCATGCGCGAGACGTCGATCGACAGCCCGCCGCTGACGGCCAGCAGATGGCCCTCCAGCGAGGAGCCGGCGCCGTAGGGGATCACCGGCACCGCATGGGCGGCGGCCAGCGCCACCGCCTCGGCCACCTCCTCGGCGGATTCGGCGAACAGCACGGCATCGGGCGGCGGCACGTCGAACGGCGACTCGTCGCGGCCGTGCTGCTCGCGCACGGCGCGGGCGGTCGAGCAGCGCTCGCCGAAGCGGGTCTTCAGCGCGTCGATCATCGCGGCGGGCAGCGGGCGCTGCGGCCAGCTCTCGGAGGGGGCGGTGGCGGTCATGGGCGGTCGGCGGCGGGCGGGTGACGGACAGGGGCGGATGCGCACCGTGGGGTCGTCGATGGTAGGCCCGCGGACCCTGGGGCCGGCGGGCCTGAGGCAAGATGCGACCCCGCCGCGCTGCAGGACGGCCCTGCAGCGATCGGCAGATCCCGGCTTCCGCCGACCGACCTTCACGCAGCATCACCATGGCCAACCGCCTCACCCAGATCGCCACCCGCACCGGAGACGACGGCACGACCGGCCTCGGCGACGGGACCCGTGTCCCCAAGGACCACCTGCGGGTGCACGCGATGGGCGATGTCGACGAGCTCAACAGCCATCTCGGCGTGCTGCTGGCCGAGCCGCTGCCGTCCGACGTGCGGGCGCTGCTGCAGTCGGTGCAGCACGAGCTGTTCAACCTCGGTGGCGAGCTGTCGATTCCGGGCTACACGCTGCTGGGTGACGAGGCGCTGGCCGCGCTCGACGCGGCGCTGGCGCAGCACAACGCGACGCTGCCGCGGCTGGCCGAGTTCATCCTGCCGGCCGGCACCCGGGCGGCGGCGCTGGCCCACGTGGCCCGCGCGGTGGCCCGCCGGGCCGAGCGCGCGGTCGTGCAGCTGGGGGCGGCCGAGCCGGTGCGGCCGGCGCCGCGCCAGTACCTCAACCGCCTGTCGGACCTGCTGTTCGTGCTGGCCCGGGTGCTCAACCGCGCGCGGCTGGACGGCCTGGGCGGTGACGATGTGTACTGGCGCAGTCCCCGCCTGGCCAGCGAGGCGCCGCCGGCGACCTGAGCGCGCCGGCCGCACGGCGGCTGCGCGTGTGCCGCGCCCCCGGGACGAGGGGGCCGGAACACCCGCGCCGGGGACTGCGCCACGGCGCCGGCGCCGGACAATCCGGACGCCTTTCCCATGCGGCCGGACGCGTATCCGGCGCGTCAGACGGCTGCCCTGCCGGCGGCCGGCCAGATGAGCTGCGTCGCCTGCCGCAGCCCCGTCGATGTCCTCGTCCCACGAATTCGAGAATACCCAGTGGCGCGATCTGTGCCAGCTGTTCGACCGCCTGCTGCCGCTGCCGGAGGCCCAGCGCGAGCGTGAGCTGGCCGGCAGCGGCATCGCCCCGGAAGTCAAGGACGACGTCCGTGGCCTGCTCGACCGCTCCAGCGCCGTCGACCAGGTGCGCCAGACCATGGCCCTGGCCACCGAGGTGCTGCCGTCGGCCGATGCGCCGGCCTGGCAGCGGCTCGGGCCCTGGCGCATGGTCTCGCCGATCGGCCGCGGCGCCCAGGGCGAGGTCTGGCTGGCCGAGCGCGCCGATGGCGCCTTCGAGGGGCGTGCCGCGGTCAAGGTGCTGCGTCCGGGGCTCGACGGCGTGCGGGTGCTCGAACGGCTGACCCAGGAGCTGCCACGGCTGCAGCGGCTGCAGCATCCGAACATCGTGGGCCTGGTCGATGCCGGCCTGACGATGGAGGGCCGCCCCTACCTGGTCAGCGACATGGCGCGCGGCCAGCCCATCGACCGGGCCTGCAATGGCTTGACGCTGCACCAGCGCATCGCGCTGTTCCTGCAGCTGGCCGATGCGCTGACCCAGGCCCATCACCACCTGCTGCTGCACCGCGACCTCAAGCCGTCGAACGTGCGCGTCAGCGGGGCCAGCGTGCTGCGCCAGTCGCCGCAGGCCCGCGTGCAGCCGGGCCAGGTGCAGCTGCTCGACCTCGGCCATGCACGGGCCATCGACCCGCTGGACGAGGACGATCCCGGCCCGCCGCCCGGCGTCACCGAGCGGCCGTTCTCGCCCCATTTCGCCAGCCCCGAGCAGGTGCGCGGCGAGCCGCTGGGCGTGGCCAGCGACGTCTACAGCCTGGGCGTGCTGCTGTACCTGTCGCTGACCGGCGTGCGGCCCTACGGCCGGGATGCCCGCTCGCCGCTGGAGGCCGCGCGCAGCGTGCTGCTGGAGGCACCGACCCGCCCCAGCCAGCTCAAGCCCGACACGCCCGGCCTGCAGCGCGAGAGCTGGCCGCGGCTGCGCGCCCAGCTCCAGGGGGATCTGGACGCCATCCTGCTCAAGGCGATGGCCAAGAACGTGGCCCAGCGCTATCCGACGGTCGATGCGCTGGCCTCCGATCTGCGGGCCTGGCTGGAGCACCGCCCCGTGACCGCCTGCCGTGCCGGACGCTGGGTCCGCCTGCGCAAGCTGGTGCGCCGGCACCGTCTGAGCAGCCTGGCGGTGGCCGCCGGCATCGCGCTGGGGGGCAGCGCCCTGCTGCTGCTGGGCGTGCAGCACGAGCGGCGCGAGCGCGCGGTCGAGCTCGCCCAGTCCCAACGGCAGGCCGCGCTGCAGCAGCTGGCCCAGGCCCGGCGTCTGGCGGCCGATCTCGGCTTCGGCCTCTACCACCGGCTCGCGGCGCAGCCCTCGGCGGCCGGCGGTCTGCGTGACGAGGTGCTGGCCGAGACCGCCCGCCTGCTCGACCGGCTCGATGGCGACGGGCCGAACGATGCGCGGTGGGCCGCCCAGCGGGCCGCCGAGTACCACCGGCTCAGCCTGTTGCAGGGGCTGGAGCGGCTGGAGGGGCCGGTCGTGGCCTCCAGCGCGGCGGTCCAGAGCCTGGGCAAGGCGGTGCAGTTGGCCGAACGGCGCGGTGCCGAGCTGGCCCCGGTCAGCCTGGAGCGGGGCCAGGCGGAGGCCATCGTCCTCAGCCAGGCGGCGCTGTGGTGGCGGGCCGAGCAGCCGCAGCGCGCCGAGCAGGCGCTGGCGTCCGCCCTGGCCTGGCCGGCGCCGGGCGGGGTATCGGCCCGGCGGGCGCAGCTGCTGGCCATGCAGGCCCAGGTGCTGGGCCTGAGCCCGGATCTGCCCCATCTCGGCCGCTGGCAAGAGGCCTGCGCGGTGGCCGATGTCGCGGCCCAGGCCGCGGCCGGCACCGGTCGGGCCACCGCCGGCTCGGCGGATGCCGAGCCCGTGACGACGGGCCACTGGGGTCTGGCCACCGCCCGTGCGGCGACGGCCCGGGCGGATGGGGGCGCGGCGGTCCTGCCCGTCGATGCGGCCGACGCCGTCGCGCCCGACCCGTCGCCCACCGAGGGAACTCCGGCCCGTGCCGCGTGGCCGGTCGATCCGGTGGTGCTGGCCACCGAGGCCCAGGCCCGCTGCCGTCTCTACGAAGGCAAGACCGCCGAGGCCGCGGCGCTGCTGGCGCCGGTGATCGAGGCCGGAGGCCATGCGCTGGACGGCATCGCCGGTGTGCGCCTGCACCTGCTGCACGCCGACATCGAGTCCCTGCGCAACCGGCCGGATGCCGCCCGTGCGGCCTGGGAACAGGCCCGTCGCCTGGCCTTGCGGCAGGGCGGCGCGATGGCGGCCCGCTGGCAGATGCCCCTGCTCCTGCAGCAGCTGGCCATGCAGGTGCGCACCGGGGACGGCGAAACGGCGCGCCGTCTCGCCGAGTACGGCCTGGAGCAACTGCCGCCGGTGGCCGGCGCGTCCTACCAGGCCTTGCAGCGGCGTGCCGAACTGCTGGTGTGGGCGGCGCGAGCCTGGCGCACCACGGCCCCGGGCCGGGCCCACGGCTGGGCCCACGAGGCCGCGCTGCTGATGGCGCCCGTGCCCGCGGCCGCATCGACCGACCATGCCGCCCGCCGCTGGTGGCAGGCCCAGGCCCTGGGCGAGGAGGCGGCCGCGCTGGCGGCGCTGGGCCGTCCGGTGGCCGCGGCCGATGTCGCACGCCGCGCCGTCGCGGCGTGGGGGCCGGCATCACCCCGCGAACTGCCGGCCGTGCTGCGTCCCCATGTCGAGGATGCGCGCCAGCGCGCGCAGCCTGGCCGGACCTGAGGGGTCGGGTCTAGCGCGTCAGCGTCAGGCCCATGCGGCTGGCCACCCTCTGCGCCGCCTGGCGCAGCGCCAGCACCGGCTGCTCGCAGCCCAATTGCAGACAGGCCTGGGCATAGGCCGTGTCCCGCTGCAGACGTTCGACGTGGATCGAATGGCCGGCTCCGGCCATCAGCCACTTGAAGTCGACGATGTCCAGCAGTTCGCAGGTCTGCGACGGCGATGACTGCGAAGAGGAGGAGGAAAGGACGTTCACGACGACCTGCGCGGCAACTACACGAAGCCGGACGATACCCGGGGTTTACACGCAGGTGACAAGCAACCGGTGGCCACCTGTGGGTGATGTTGCGATGCAGCAGGAACTGGTGTAAGCCCGCACTGAAAGCGGGCCTTTTGCACTGTTCTGGGGACGAAACGCGCGGCGTTTGATCCTGATCGCGCAGTCTGCTGGTGCATCCCCCCCTTGAGCTTGGGGGGGGGGGCCAGCGGTCAATCCGGGCGGTCCGAGGGGGCGGTTCCGCCCGGAATGTGGCGTCAGCCGCGCGCGCGACGCGCCCGAACCGCTTGCGACAGCGTGTCCAGCAGCGCGACCGAGTCGTCCCAGCCGATGCACGCGTCCGTGATGCTGCAGCCGTAGATCAGCTGGGACGCATCGTCGGTGCCCGGCGTGAACTTCTGGGCGCCCCCCACCAGATGGCTCTCGACCATCACGCCCATGATGGCCTGCTCACCGCCGGCCATCTGCCGGGCGATGTCGGCCGCGACCTCGATCTGCTTCTGGTGCTGCTTGCTGCTGTTGGCATGGCTGCAGTCGATCATCACCTTGCGCGGCAGGCCGGCCTTGTCCAGCTCGGTGCAGGTGGCGGCCACGTGTTCGGCGCCGTAGTTCGGCGTCTTGCCGCCGCGCAGGATCACGTGGCAGTCCGGATTGCCCTTGGTCTGCACGATGGCGACCTGGCCGTTCTTGTGCACCGACAGGAAGTGGTGCGGGCGCGAGGCGGCCTGGATGGCGTCGGTGGCGATCTTCAGATTGCCGTCGGTGCCGTTCTTGAAGCCGATCGGCGCCGACAGGCCGGAGGCCAGCTCGCGGTGCACCTGGCTCTCGGTGGTGCGCGCACCGATCGCGCCCCAGGCGATCAGGTCGCCGATGTACTGCGGGCTGATGGTGTCGAGGAACTCGCCGGCCGCCGGCATGCCCAGACGGTTGATGTCCAGCAGCAGCTGGCGGGCGATGCGCAGGCCCTCGTCGATGCGGAAGCTGCCATCCAGGTAGGGGTCGTTGATCAGGCCCTTCCAGCCGACCGTGGTGCGCGGCTTCTCGAAGTACACGCGCATCACGACCTCCAGCGTGTCGCCGTACTGCTCGCGCAGCGGCTTCAGGCGGCGCGCGTAGTCCATCGCGGCGGCCGGATCGTGGATCGAGCAGGGGCCGATGACCACCAGCAGGCGGTCATCCTCACCGGCCAGGATGCGGCCGATGTTGCGACGGGTGTCATTGACCAGGACCTCGACCGCGCTGCCGGCGATCGGGAAGAAGCGGATCAGGTGCTCGGGCGGGGGCAAGGGGGTGACCTCCTCGATGCGCTGGTCGTCGGTCTGGCTGGTCTTCTCGTGCAGGGCGTAGGCGTGGCCCTGGTCGGCGCGGATGGCGGGCGGCTGGTGCGGCATGGCGGTCTTTCGGGGAGCGGAGCGGTGAGGTGGAACGGGTGTCCGGGGCGGGGCTGCGCAGGGCAGGGGCGAAAAAAAACCGCCGGGGGTGCCGGCGGTCTTTTCTGGGTTCGGGTGCGGTGCTTACGCGCGCTTGCCTCTCCAGCCGCCGGTGGGGGGCGAGAACCAAAAATAGGCAAAGAAGAAACGCGGAGCACGCATGGCGGTGGAATGTAGCAGCGCCGGTGGAGGTCTGGGGTGCAGGGTTTTTACCGAGATCAAACTCAGGCCGTGCCGCCGACCGTCAGGCCCTCGATGCGCAGCGTCGGCTGGCCGACGCCCACCGGCACGCTCTGGCCTTCCTTGCCGCAGACGCCGACGCCGGTGTCGAGCTGCAGGTCGTTGCCGATCATCGTGATCTGCTTGAGCGACTCGGGGCCGTTGCCGATGATGGTCGCGCCCTTGACCGGGTACTGGATGCGGCCGTTCTCGACCCAGTAGGCCTCGGAGGCCGAGAAGACGAACTTGCCGCTGGTGATGTCGACCTGGCCACCGCCGAAGTTGGTCGCGTACAGGCCGCGCTTGATCGACGCGACGATCTCGTCCTTGCTCTTGTCGCCGGCCAGCATGTAGGTGTTGGTCATGCGCGGCATCGGCACGTGGGCATAGCTCTCGCGGCGGCCGTTGCCGGTGGGCTTCACGCCCATCAGGCGGGCGTTCATGCTGTCCTGGATGTAGCCCTTGAGGATGCCGTCCTCGATCAGCACGTTGCGCTGGCTGGCGCAGCCCTCGTCATCGACGTTCAGACTGCCGCGGCGATCCGGGATGGTGCCGTCGTCGAGCACGGTCACGCCCTTGGCCGCCACGCGCTGGCCGATGCGGCCCGAGAACACGCTGGAGCCCTTGCGGTTGAAGTCGCCTTCCAGGCCGTGGCCGACGGCCTCGTGCAGCAGCACGCCGGGCCAGCCCGGGCCGAGCACGACCGTCATCTGTCCGGCCGGCACCGGCCGCGATTCGAGGTTGGTCAGCGCCGCGTTGACGGCCTGGTCCACGTACTGCTCCAGCAGCTCGTCGCGGAAGTAGCCGAGGCCGAAACGGCCGCCGCCGCCGCCGGTGCCGACCTCGCGCCGGCCGTTGGACTCGGCGATCACGGTGACCGACAGGCGCACCAGCGGGCGCACGTCGGCCGCACGCGTGCCGTCGGCGCGCGCGATGTAGACCACGTCGTACTCGGCGGCCACGCCGGCCATCACCTGCACGATGCGCGGGTCGCGGGCGCGGGCCATGCGTTCGATGCGTTCCAGCAGCGCCACCTTCTGCGCGCTGTCGAGCGTGCCGATCGGGTCGGTGGGCGCGTACAGCGCGCGGCTGTGCGCGATCTTCGTCCTGGTGCCGACCTTCACGCGGCGGCTCTGGCCGGCCGCGGCGATGGTGCGCACCGTGGCCGCCGCATCCAGCAGCGAGGCCTCGGAGATGTCGTCGCTGTAGGCGAAGGCCGTCTTCTCGCCGGCCACCGCCCGCACGCCGACGCCCTGATCGATCGAGAAGCTGCCGCTCTTGACGATGCCTTCCTCCAGGCTCCAGCCCTCGTGGCGGGTGATCTGGAAGTACAGGTCGGCATCATCGACCCGGTGCTCGCCGATGGCGCCCAGCGCCTTGGCGAGCTTGCTCTCGTCCAGACCGAACGGGTCGATCAGCAGTTGCTGGGCCAGCGCCAGGCGCTCAAGGGAAGGTTCGCGCGAGATCATCGGGCCATTGTAGGGAGCGGGGCGGCGGCGTGTGGGCCGTGATGGGCCGGTCTTCGTTCCGCTGGGCGATGGCGGGTGGCGACGGGCCGCGGACTCCGGGTCTGTCGCGATGGGCGGCGTGAAGGGGGCGGGGCATGATGGTTTCATCATATGAATGGCCGTTGAGGGCCCGACTTCGATGAGCGCTGCCGCGATGCCCCGTCCGACCCCGCGCCACCAGGGCGTCTTCCCCGTCGTGCCGACGGTCTTCCACGCCGATGGCGCGCTGGACCTCGATGGCCAGCGGCGCTGCGTGGATTTCATGATCGATGCCGGCTCGGACGGGCTGTGCATCCTGGCCAACTTCTCCGAGCAGTTCGCGCTGACCGACGCCGAGCGCGAGACGCTGACGCGCGAGATCCTGGCCCATGTCGCCGGCCGGGTGCCGGTGATCGTCACCACCAGCCACTTCAGTGCGGCGGTCTGCGCGGCGCGCAACCGCCAGGCGCAGGCCCTCGGTGCCGCCATGGTGATGGTGATGCCGCCGTACCACGGCGCCACGCTGCGGGTGGGCGAGGCGCAGATCGCCGCCTTCTTCCGCACCGTCACCGAGGGCCTGGACATCCCGCTGATGATCCAGGACGCGCCGGTCTCGGGCACGCCGCTGTCGGCCGCCTTCCTGGCGCAGCTGGCGCGCGAGCTGCCGGCCGTGCGCTACTTCAAGATCGAGGTGCCGCAGGCGGCCGAGAAGCTGCGCACGCTGATCGCGCTCGGTGGTGACGCCATCGAGGGGCCGTGGGATGGCGAGGAGGGCATCACGCTGTGGGCCGACCTGCTGGCCGGTGCCACCGGGGCGATGACCGGCGGCGGCTTTCCCGACGGCATGCGCCAGATCCTCGACCCCTGGCGCGCCGGCCGCCACGACGAGGCCTGTGCCGCATACGCCCGCTGGCTGCCACTGATCAACTGGGAGAACCGCCAGGGCGGCTTCCTGACCGCCAAGGCGCTGATGGCCGCCGGCGGCGTGATCCGCTGTGACGCGCCGCGCGCGCCCTGGCCGCCGATGCCCGACGGCGTGCGCGCCGGTCTGCTCGACATCGCCCGCCGGCTCGATCCGCTGGTGCTGCGCTGGGCGCGCTGAACCGGGCGGCGTCCGCCTGACCCCAAGGCCGCGCCCGCACACCGGGCGGCGCGCCTGCCGATAATGGGCCGCATGACCCTGACCGAGCTGCGCTACATCGTCGCGGTCGCGCGCGAGAAACACTTCGGCCGCGCGGCCGAGGCCTGCTTCGTCTCGCAGCCCACGCTCAGCGTGGCGATCAAGAAGCTCGAGGAGGAGCTCGACGTCAAGCTCTTCGAGCGCGGCGGCAGCGAGGTCAGCACCACGCCGCTGGGCGAGGCCATCGTGCGCCAGGCCCAGTCGGTGCTGGAGCAGGCCGCCGCCATCAAGGAGATCGCCCAGCGCGGCAAGGATCCGCTGTCGGGACCGCTGCGCCTGGGCATCATCTACACCATCGGGCCCTACCTGCTGCCCGAGCTGGTGCGCCACGCGATCCGGCTGACGCCGCAGATGCCGCTGATGCTGCAGGAGCACTTCACCGTCAAGCTGCTGGACATGCTGCGCACCGGCGAGCTCGATTGCGCGATCCTGGCCGAGCCCTTCCCCGACACCGGTCTGGCGATGGCCGAGCTCTACGACGAGCCCTTCGTCGTCGCGGTGCCGGCGAGCCATCCGCTGGCCGCCCGCACGGCCATCAGCAGCGCGGAGCTCAAGCAGGAGACCATGCTGCTGCTGGGCAATGGCCACTGCTTCCGCGACCATGTGCTGGAGGTCTGCCCGGAGTTCGCCCGCTTCGCCAGCGATGCCGAGGGCATCCGCCGCAGCTTCGAGGGCAGCTCGCTGGAGACGATCAAGCACATGGTGGCCTCGGGCATGGGCGTGACGGTGGTGCCGCAGCTCAGCATGCCGCGCGATCCGCAGGAGCACGTGCGCTACGTCCCCTTCGCCGACCCGGTGCCCACGCGGCGGGTGGTGCTGGCCTGGCGCCGCAGCTTCACCCGCTACGAGGCGATCGCCGCGCTGCGCAACGCCGTCTATGCCTGCGCGTTGCCGGGTGTCACGCGGCTGTCCTGACGCAAGGCGGGCCGGGGTCCGATCGGATTAGGCTATCGGGTGCATGTGTTCATCCGATGGGTGCCGCCCGGTGTGGCGGCACAGAATCGGCCCGAGCCGGTGCGGTCCGCGCGCCGGTGATGCCCTGATCTCCCGGAGACCCGATCCATGGCCAAGAAGCCTGCCGCCACCGCCAGCCGCATGCCGATCAACATCGGCATCGACGAGAAGGACCGCGCCGCCATCGCGCAGGGCCTGTCGCGCCTGCTGGCCGATACCTACACGCTCTACCTGACGACCCACAACTTCCACTGGAACGTCACCGGGCCGATGTTCAACACGCTGCACACCATGTTCATGGCGCAGTACACCGAGCTGTGGGGCGCGGTCGACCCGATCGCCGAGCGCATCCGCTCGCTGGGCCACACGGCGCCGGGCTCGTACGCGCAGTTCGGCGCGCTGGCCTCGGTGCCCGATGCGCCGGCCGTGCCGCCCAAGGCGCTGGCCATGGTGCAGATCCTGGTCGACGGCCACGAGGCGGTGGCCCGCACCGCGCGCAGCCTGTTCCCGCTGGCCGACAAGGCCGGTGACGAGCCGACCGCCGATCTGCTGACGCAGCGCCTGACGGTGCACGAGCAGACCGCCTGGATGCTGCGCTCGCTGCTGGAGGAGTGAGCACCACGGCGCCACCCGCAGCGGCCGCCGCCTGGCGGCGCCGCGGCATGCGTGCGCGTCCGGGGGGCGGTGCGGCCGCGAGTGGCCGCCGCATCAGCGCAGTGCCGCGCCCAGATCGACCTCGCCGCTGCTGCTGAAGGGCACGCTGCCGAAGGCGCCGCCGCCGACGTGGCCGCGCAGCGCGTAGCGCACCGGCGCGCGCAGCCCGTCGGGCGCGTTCGCCCGGGACCACAGGCCGAGCGCCTGGCGCATCATCGCCAGGCCGGAGACGGTCAGCGGCAGGCTGATGACCGCATCGCCGTAGCGCGGGATGCGGCCCTGCACCGGTCCGCCGCCGCTGGCCAGCGGCCGGCCATCGACGTCGAGGTCGATCCACACGCCGTCGTAGTCGAGCGGGGCGTCGCCCGGGTTCTGCACCCGCAGCCTGGCCATCACCCGCAGCTCCAGCCCCTCACCGCCCAGCGGCTCCAGCCCGGCCAGCGTCACGCGCGGCCGGCGGTCGACGCCCAGATTCGCGCAGGCCGTCAGCCCGAGCGCCGAGGCCAGAGGCGCCAGCAGCGCCAGCCCGGTGAAGCGGCGGCGGCCGGCCGCCACCGGGGCAACGGTCAGGGGCGCGGGCGGGCGGGGCGAGGACGGCTGGGGCATGGTGTGGATTCCGGAGGACG
The DNA here is from genome assembly GCF_038066575.1 of Pseudaquabacterium rugosum. Taxonomy (NCBI): domain Bacteria; kingdom Pseudomonadati; phylum Pseudomonadota; class Betaproteobacteria; order Burkholderiales; family Sphaerotilaceae; genus Pseudaquabacterium; species Pseudaquabacterium rugosum. The sequence continues at coordinate 95,714 of NZ_JBBUTF010000014.1, forward strand.
AGGGGACGGCCGGCAGGCGGCGCGGGCAGGCGGTGCAGGTCGGCCGCCGCAGGCGGCGCGCGCCACGACGCTGACAACGCGCGAGGCCGGTGCCGGGCTGACCGGCGGCGCCAGGGCGACCGCGCGGACGTCGGCCTCGCGCCGCGCTCGCCGCCACCGGGTGTTCGCCGCGCGCCGACCCGGCCCGGCCGGTCGCGTGTGATCCGCCAGTCCCGCCGCCGCCACGATCCGGCCGCGGCGTCCGATAATCGCGGGCTCGGCCCTTGCCGGGCCCTTCGTCGTTGCCGCCACGGCCTGCCCGGCCCTTCGCGCGGCCGACCCCGTCCCCCGCCCCCACCCGATTCCGCAGCGCCGCCCACGCGGTCGCGGCCGTCCGCCATGTCCGAACTCACGCCCCAGGTGAAGCGTCGCCGCACCTTCGCCATCATCAGCCACCCCGATGCCGGCAAGACCACGCTGACGGAAAAGCTGCTGCTGTTCTCGGGCGCGATCCAGATCGCCGGCTCGGTGAAGGCACGCAAGGCCTCGCGCCACGCGACGTCGGACTGGATGGAGATCGAGAAGCAGCGCGGCATCTCGGTGGCGTCGTCCGTCATGCAGATGGAATACCGCGACTGCGTCATCAACCTGCTCGACACCCCGGGCCACCAGGACTTCTCGGAAGACACCTATCGCGTGCTGACGGCCGTGGACGCCGCGCTGATGGTGATCGACGCGGCCAACGGCGTGGAGCCGCAGACCCGCCGCCTGCTGCAGGTCTGCCGCGCGCGCAACACGCCCATCCTCACCTTCGTCAACAAGCTGGACCGCGAGGTGCAGGAGCCGCTGGCGCTGATGGACGAGATCGAGCGCGAGCTGGGCATGACGGTGGTGCCCTTCACCTGGCCGGTGGGCATGGCCAAGTTCTTCGGCGGCGTGCTGGACCTGCGCAAGGACCAGATGCGCGTGTTCAGCCCCGGCGAGGACCGCGTCGCCGGCACCGAGGAAGTGGTGCAGGGCCTGGCCAACCCGGTGCTGGCCGACCGTTTCGGCCCCGCCTACGAGCAGGCGGCCGGCGAGATCGAGCTGGTGCGCGAGGCAGCGCCCGAGTTCGACCACGAGGCCTTCCTGTCCGGCCGCCAGACGCCGATGTTCTTCGGCTCGGCCGTCAACAACTTCGGCGTGCAGGAGGTGCTGGACGCGCTGGTCGACCTCGCCCCGTCGCCCGGCGAGCGCGCGGCGATGCAGCGCACCGTCCATCCCGACGAGCCCAAGTTCACCGGCGTGGTCTTCAAGATCCAGGCCAACATGGACCCGGCCCACCGCGACCGCATCGCCTTCCTGCGCGTGGCTTCGGGCAAGTTCAGCCGCGGCATGAACCTGAAGGTGGTGCGCAGCGGCAAGAGCATGCGCCCGAACACGGTGGTGACCTTCATGAGCCAGAAGCGCGAGCTGCTGGACGAGGCCTATGCCGGCGACATCATCGGCATCCCCAACCACGGCGTGCTGCAGCTGGGCGACACCATCACCGAAGGCGAGGCGCTGCAGTACACCGGCCTGCCCTTCTTCGCGCCGGAAATGTTCCGCATGGTCGAGGTGGCCGACCCGCTGAAGACCAAGCAGCTCAAGGCCGGCCTGCAGCAGCTGGGCGAGGAGGGCGCGATCCAGGTCTTCCGCCCGGTGGCCGGCTCGGTGCTGATGCTGGGCGCCGTCGGCCAGCTGCAGTTCGAGGTGGTGGCCCACCGCCTGGAGCATGAGTACAGCTGCAAGGCCCGCATCAGCCCCTGCCGCTTCCAGGTGGCGCGCTGGGTGACGGCCGACACCGGCGAGGGCCCGGCCGCCGACGAGCGCGAGCTCAACCGCTTCATCGACGGCAACAGCCACCGCATGGCCTACGACGCGGTCAACGCGCCGACGCTGCTGGTCGAGTACGCGCCCGAGCTGCGCGCGATCGAGGCCAACTGGCCGAAGATCAGGTTCCACGCGCTGCGCGAGCACGCGGGGCTGGTGTTCCAGCAGCGGATGGGGGACTGAGGACGGGCGGGCGCTTCAGCCCGCGTCCTCAACGCCGTTGCGGCTGGCGGGTGGGCGGTCCGGTTCGCCGCCCGGGGGCGGGCTCGCCCGCACCAGCAGGCCGTCGTCCAGGGCGGCGCGCAACAGGCCGTCGAGCCGCCAGCGGGCATCGGCCGCGGTGGCGGCGGCCATTGCCGTGGCCAGCGGGGCGCCGTCCAGGGTGGCGGCCACGCAGGCGGCGTCGCCCGGGCCCAGCGGTCGCAGGCGCACCTGCCAGCGGCCGGCCGGGCGCCAGATCAGCCAGGGCGATCGGGTATCGGGCGGCGCGGGGCCGTCCGTGGCGCCGGTGTGTTCACCCTCGGCGGGGTCTTCCGCGTCGCGTTCGGCGTGGGGGCCGGTTTCGTTGTCAGCGCCGTCACGGCGGCGGTCGTGGCGGCTGTCGTGGCGCTTGACCTGGTCGTCGGGCGAGGGGGCTGCCGCCGCCGTGGTGCGGTCATCGCCGTCCGGCGGCGTGCCGCCGCGCGTCTCCCGCCAGAGCGCCGGCACCAGGGCGTCGAGCGGCAACAGCGCGCTGCCGGGCGGTGGGCGCAGCCGGACCTGCGCCGGATCCGCCGCGGCCAGCGCCTGCAGATCCGTGGTCGTCAGTGCCGGCGCATCGGCCGCGTGCTGCGCCTGGTGGACCGCCCACTCCAGCCGCGCCAGATCCGCCAGCCAGGGCCAGTCGGCCAGCTGCGGCTCGGCGGCGATCGCGTCGGCCAGATCGCCGCCCCACTGGCCGAGGTCGCCGCGGGTGGGGGGCCGTGCCAGACCGTGGCGGCGGGCCAGCACGGCGAAGGCCTCGTCGCCGAGCTGGTCGCGCAGCGCCGGGTAGACGGCGCGCAGCGCGTGCACGGCGGTGGCGCGCTGCTGGCCGCGCAGTGCGGCCAGCGCGCGGGACTGCGTGGCGGCGTCGCCGGCCAGCCCGGGCGCCAGCGCGGCATCGGCCTGCGCGGCGGCGGCGCTGCCGATGGGCTGGAACAGGGCGTGCAGCAGGCGTTGCGGGCGCGGGTCGTCGGCGGGGGCGGCCGAGGTCGTGGGTGCTGGTGCTGGTGCCAGTGCGGGCGATGGCGAGGTGGGGCGGTGCCCGCCGTCGGCCGGGTGATGCGCCGATGCCATGGGTTCTGCCCGGGCGACATCCACCGTTCCGGCGTCGAGCGGCACCCCGGGCGCCAGGCCGCGCCGCACCGCCACGTCGGCCGCCACCGCATCCGCCCGCCGTGCCTCGGCCAGCAGCACGTCCAGCGCCGGCACCGCCGTGTCCCATTCGACCAGCACCGGCAGCGCACCGTGGCGCGCCAGCGTGTGGGCGAGCAGGGCCCAGACGGTGTCGGACACGGCGCTGCCGTGGTCATCCAGCGCCAGGCCCTCGTGCACGGTGTGGCCGGCCACGTGCAGCTCGCCGATCAGGCCGACGGGGATGCGGTCGACGGTGGCGCGCACCGCGGCGGCCACGCGCGGGTCGTCGAGCGCGGCGGCGTGGCCGTCGGCGCCGGCCAGCGCGTTGCGGGCGTTGACGGCCAGGTTGTTCAGGTCCAGCAGCAGGCGGCAGCCGCTGCGCCGGGCCAGCGCAGTCAGCCACTCGGCCTCGTTCATCGCGTCGTCGCGCCAGGCGAGCGCGGCGCTCAGGTTCTCGACCAGGATCGGCCGGCGCAGCCGGTCCTGCACCTGCTGCACCTGGGCCACCAGGCGGTCCAGCGTGGCGGCGTCGCGCGGCGGCGGCAGCAGGTCGGCGGCGTGGATGACCGGGCCGCCGGGCGTGCGCGGCGCGCGGGCGAAGCAGGCGTGGTCGCTGACAGCCCAGGGCTCGACGCGCTCGACCAGCCGCGCCAGCCGGTCCAGATGCCAGGGGTCGAGCCCGGCCGGCGAGGCCAGCCCCAGGCCCACGCCATGCAGGCTGACCGGCCAGTGGGCCCGCGCGGCCTGCAGGCAGGCCAGGGCCGGGCCGCCGTCGCCGAAGAAGTTCTCGCTGTGGACCTCGATGAAGCCCAGCGGCGGCCGCCGCTCCAGCAGCGCGGCCTCGTGCGGCGCGCGCCAGCCGATGCCGGCGGAGGTCGGGGCGGTATCCATGGTCAGGGCAGGGCGGTGGGGCGCCGATGATGCCGCACGGCGGCCGGGCCACGGTGGCTGCGCCGTGCGCGTGCGGGCGCTGCCGCCGCCACCGACCCGCCGACCCAGCGCCCCGCTGGCTCACTCCCCGCGCCACCCACCCGACGACAATCCCCCGATGTCGCGCGCCAAGACCGTCTACACCTGCTCCGCCTGTGGCGGAACGAGCCCCCGCTGGCTGGGCCAGTGCCCGCACTGCAAGGCCTGGAACACGCTGGAGGAGACGGTGGCCGAGCCGGCCGCCGGCAGCGGCCGCAACCGCTACCAGGCGCTGGCGCCGGGCCAGCCGGTGGCCACGCTCAGCGAGATCGAGGCCGCCGACGTCGCGCGCACGCCCACCGGCCATCCCGAGCTCGACCGCGTGCTCGGCGGCGGCATCGTCGAGGGCGGGGTGGTGCTGATCGGCGGCGATCCGGGCATCGGCAAGTCCACGCTGCTGCTGCAGGCGGCCGAGTCGCTGGCCCGCCAGTCATCGCAGCGCGGCGTCGAGGCCGACGGCGCTCCGCGGCAGATGAAGGTGCTCTACGTCACCGGCGAGGAGTCGGGCGCCCAGGTCGCGCTGCGCGCGCGGCGGCTGGGGCTGGACGGCGCGCGGCTGCGCGTGCTGGCCGAGATCCAGCTGGAGAAGATCCAGGCCGCCATCGCCACCGAGCAGCCCGACTTCTGCGTCATCGACTCGATCCAGACGCTGTACTCCGACCAGCTGACCAGCGCCCCCGGCAGCGTGGCCCAGGTGCGCGAGTGCGCGGCCCAGCTCACCCGCACCGCCAAGTCCGGCGGCTGCGCGATCGTGCTGGTCGGCCACGTGACGAAGGAGGGCGCGATCGCCGGCCCGCGCGTTCTGGAGCACATCGTCGACACGGTGCTGTACTTCGAGGGCGACACGCATTCGAGCTTCCGCCTGGTGCGGGCGATCAAGAACCGCTTCGGCGCGGTCAACGAGATCGGCGTCTTCGCGATGACCGAGAAGGGCCTGAAGGGCGTCAGCAACCCGAGCGCGATCTTCCTGTCGACCCACGGCGAGCCGGTGCCCGGCAGCTGCGTGCTGGTGACGCTGGAGGGCACGCGCCCGCTGCTGGTCGAGATCCAGGCCCTGGTCGATGCCGGCGGGCCCAGCCCGCGGCGGCTGTCGGTCGGCCTGGAGCGCGACCGCCTGGCCATGCTGCTGGCGGTGCTGCACCGCCATGCCGGCGTGCAGTGCGGCGATCAGGACGTGTTCGTCAACGCGGTCGGCGGCGTGCGCATCTCCGAGCCGGCGGCCGATCTGGCGGTGCTGCTGGCCATCCAGAGCTCGCTGCGCGGCAAGCCGCTGCCGCGCGGCTTCCTGGCCTTCGGCGAGGTCGGCCTGGCCGGCGAGGTGCGCCCGGCGCCGCACGGCCAGGAGCGCCTGAAGGAGGCGGCCAAGCTGGGCTTCTCCGTCGCGCTGGTGCCCAAGGCCAACGCGCCGAAGAAGCCGATCGAGGGCCTGACGGTGCATGCCATCGGCCGCATCGACGAGGCGGTGGACGTGCTGCGCGGGCTGTGATGCGTGGCTGAGCCGGTGGCGGCGGCCGGCGGGCTCCCGGGCTCCGGGTGGCCGCGGCTGGCCGGCGGGGGAACCCCCGGGCCGCACCCGGATCAGAGCCGGGCCGCCGATCGGGCGGTGGATCCGGGGCCGGCCTGGCCCCGTCGGAGGGACTGACCATGTTGCTGTGGCGACGCCTGGTGCGTCTGTGGGCGGTGGTGCGCACCGATGCCCGTCTGATCTGGCTGGCGCTGCGCCATCCGCGCGCACCGGGCTGGCTGAAGTTCGGCTGTCTGGGCGTGCTGGCCTACCTGATCTCGCCGATCGACATCATTCCCGACGTGCTGCCGGTCATCGGCGTGATGGACGACCTCGTCATCGTGCCGCTGCTGCTGCGCGGGCTGTTCAAGCTGCTGCCGGCCGACCTGCGCGCCGAGGTGCTGGCGCAGGCCGGGCGTGGGCCGGCGGCGCCGCGCGCGACTGCGTGATCCCCGCAGCGCCGGTCCCGGCCCCGGCGCTTATCCTCGACCGATGCAATTCCTGAACTCCAACCTCTTCGGCCTGCTGCTGGCCGTGGTCGCGCTGGCCGTCGGTGCGATCACCGGCGGCTGGAAGGGCGCCCTGCTGGGCCTGAGCGTCGTCGTCTTCTGGCTGCTGCTGCAGTTCAACCGCACGATGCGCGTGCTGCGCGCGGCCGGGGCCTCGCCGGTGGGCCTGGTGCCGAGCGCGGTGATGTTCCACGCCCGGCTCAAGGCCGGGCTCAAGCTGCTGGAAGTGGTCGAGATCGCCCGTGCGCTGGGCCGCAAGACGGCCGATGCGCCCGAGACCTGGGTCTGGGCCGACGAGGCCGGTGACCGCGTCGTCGTGCAGCTGGCCGAGGCCCGTGTGACGCACTGGACCCTCGAGCGTGCGGCCGCGCCGGCCGCCGACGTGCCGCCGCCGGCCCCCGGCGCCTAGAATCCGCGTTTTGCCTGATCCCGGGGCTGCGGGCGTGTGCGTGCCGCACGCGCCGGCGCCGTGCCGGCCGGGCAAGCCCCACCCGATTCCTCAGTTCCTCACCGCATCCCTCGAAGGAGACGCCCCATGTCCATGTCCGACCGCGACGGCAAGATCTGGATGGACGGTCAGATGGTGGATTGGCGCGACGCCAAGATCCACGTCCTGTCCCACACGCTGCACTACGGCTGCGGCGCCTTCGAGGGCGTACGCGCGTACAACACGGTCAACGGCACCGCCATCTTCCGCCTGCGCGAGCACACCGAACGTCTGCTCAACAGCGCCAAGATCCTGCGCATGAAGGTGCCCTTCAGCATCGAGCAGCTGGAAGAGGCGCAGAAGGCCGTCGTGCGCGAGAACAAGCTCGAGAGCTGCTACCTGCGTCCGCTGGTCTGGATCGGTGACCAGAAGCTGGGCGTCAGCCCCAAGGGCAACACCATCCACGCGATGGTCGCGGCCTGGGCCTGGGGCGCCTACCTGGGCGAAGAGGGCCTGAAGCGCGGCATCCGCGTCAAGACCTCCAGCTACACCCGCCACCACGTCAACATCACGATGACGCAGGCCAAGGCGGTCAGCAACTACAGCAACTCGATCCTGGCCAACATGGAAGCCACGGACGACGGCTACGACGAGGCCCTGCTGCTGGACTCGGCCGGCTTCGTCTCCGAAGGCGCGGGCGAGAACATCTTCGTCGTCAAGAACGGCGTCATCTACACGCCGGACCTGTCGGCCGGTGCCCTCAACGGCATCACCCGCAACACCATCTTCCACATCGCCAAGGACCTGGGCCTGGAGATCGTGCAGAAGCGCATCACCCGCGACGAGGTCTACATCGCCGACGAGGCCTTCTTCACCGGCACCGCCGCTGAGGTCACGCCGATCCGCGAGCTCGACCGCATCGAGATCGGCATCGGCTCGCGCGGCCCGATCACCGAGAAGATCCAGTCGGCCTTCTTCGACATCGTCAACGGCCGCAACCCGAAGTACGCCGAGTGGCTGACCCCGGTCTGAGCCCGGGCCCGCGCAAGGAGAACGCAGCGATGAGCGACGCGAAGTCGGTGGTCGAGCTGACCGCCAAGGAAGTCCAGGGCCCCGGCGTGGTGGCCTGCCCGAACCCGAAGATGGCGCTGTGGAGCAACCACCCGCGCGTCTTCGTCGACGTCACCCATGACGGCGGCGGCAAGTGCCCGTACTGCGGCACCGTCTACCGCCTGAAGGCCGGCGAGCACCTGTCGCACGCCCACTGAGGCGCCCGAGGCCGGCGCCGCCGGGGGCCGCACCACCGGTGCGCCCCGTGCGCGCCGGCGTGTCCTGACCGTACCCCGCGTGCCCATGGCTGCCCCGTCGTCCCACGAATTCGTCCTCACGCTGGCCTGCCGCGACACCACCGGCATCGTCTACGCGGTCTCCGGTCTGCTCTACCAGGCCGGCTGCAACATCATCGACTCGCAGCAGTTCGGTGACGTCACGGGCGAGGACGCCACGGGGCTGTTCTTCATGCGCGTGCACTTCATCGCGCCGCCGCACCTGGCCGATGCCACGCAGCTGGAGACGCTGTTCGGCCACGTCCGCCAGCAGTACGGCATGGACCTGCGCTTCCATCCGCTGGCCCGGCGCGCGCGCCTGCTGCTGATGGTCAGCCAGCACGGCCACTGCCTGAACGACCTGCTGTTCCGCTGGCACAGCGGCCAGCTGCCGGTCGAGATCGCCGGCATCGTCAGCAACCACCCGACCTTCGCCGAGCTGGCGGCCAGCTACAAGCTGCCCTTCCACCACCTGCCGCTGCCCACCGGCAGCAGCGCCGAGGTCAAGCGCGCCCAGGAGCGCCAGGTCGAGGCGCTGATCGCCGAGCAGCAGGTCGATCTGGTCGTGCTGGCGCGCTACATGCAGATCCTCAGCCAGGACTTCTGCCAGACGCTGCACGGCCGCGCGATCAACATCCACCACAGCTTCCTGCCCAGCTTCAAGGGCGCCAAGCCGTACTACCAGGCCCATGCCCGCGGCGTGAAGCTGATCGGCGCCACGGCCCACTACGTGACGGCCGATCTGGACGAGGGCCCGATCATCGAGCAGGACGTGGCCCGCGTGGACCACGCGCTCTCGGCCGAGGACCTGACGGCCACCGGGCGCGACGTCGAGTGCGTGGTGCTGGCCCGCGCCGTGCGCTGGCATGTCGAGCACCGCGTGCTGATGAACGGCCACAAGTCGGTCGTCTTCCGCTGAGGCGCGTCCCATGTCCCGAGCCCCCGCTGTCCATCTGCTGGCCTCTCCCGACGACGTCGAGGTCCAGTTCTACGAGGCCCTGCGCGAGGCCGATCTCGACAAGCTGATGGCGCTGTGGGCCGACGACGACGAGGTCGTCTGCGTGCATCCGGGCGGTCCGCGGCTGATCGGCATCGGCGCCATCCGTGTCGCCTTCGAGGCCATGTTCCAGAACGGCCCGGTGCGGGCCGTGCCCGAGCGGGTGCGCCGCGTGCAGACGCTGGACTCGGCGATGCACAACCTGGTCGAGCGGGTCGAGTTCATGAGTGCCGAGGGGCCGCGCACCGGCCATGTGCTGGCCACCAACGTCTATGTGAAGACGCCTGCGGGCTGGCGCATCGTCGCCCACCACGCCAGCCCCGGCACCGAGGCCGAGGTGCCCGAGATCATCGAGGCGCCCGCGGTGCTGCATTGACCGCGGCCACCGCCGTGCCCTGCACCGCCGACCGCCTGCCCGGCCCGGCCGCGGGCGACACGCCGCTGCGGCTGGACGCCCCCTGGTGGCTGCCCGGCGGCCATGCACAGACGATCTGGCCGGCGCTGCACGCCCGGTCCTGGACCGGCACCCGCCCGCGCTTCGTGCGCGAGCGCTGGGACACGCCCGACGGCGACTTCGTCGATGTCGACGTCCTGTGCGAGGCCGCGATGCCGGCGCAGCACCCGATGACGGCGTCCGGCGGCCGTGCGGCCGCGGCCCGCGCCCTGCGGCCGCTGCTGGTGCTGTTCCACGGTCTCGAAGGCTCGTCCGCCAGCCCTTACGCGCTGGCCTTCGCCGACTGGGCGCGCGCGCAGGGCTGGCGTTATGCGGTACCGCATTTCCGCGGTTGCTCGGGCGAGATCAACCGCGCGCCGCGCGCCTACCACTCGGGCGACTTCGAGGAGATCGGCTGGCTGCTGGGCCGCCTGCGTGCAGGTCATGACGGCCCGCTGCTGGCCGTCGGCATCTCGCTGGGCGGCAACGCGCTGCTGCGCTGGGCCGAGGAGGCCGGGGCCAGCGCCGCGGCCACGGTGCGGGCCGTGGCCGCCGTCTGCGCGCCGCTGGACCTGACGGCCGCCGGCCACGCGATCGGCCGCGGCCTCAACCGTCTGTTCTACACGCCCTGGTTCCTGCGCACGATGAAGCCGCGGGCGCTCGAACGCCTGGCGCGCCATCCGGGCCTGTTCGACCGCGAGCGCCTGCTGGCCGCGCGCGACCTGCACGACTTCGACAACGTCTTCACCGCGCCGCTGCACGGTTTCCGCGACACCGACGACTACTGGCGGCGCGCCTCCTCGGGCCCGCGGCTGGGCGAGATCCGCATCCCGGCGCTGGTGCTCAATCCGCGCAACGATCCCTTCCTGCCGGCCGCCCATCTGCCGACCCGCGCGCCGGCCGGCGGCCACGTCACGCTGTGGCAGCCGGCCCATGGCGGCCATGTCGGCTTCGCCCGCGGGCGCCGTCCGCCGGGCGACGTGCGGCAGCTGCCGCGTGCGGTCGGCGGCTGGTTGCGGCAGCATTCGTGACACGGCGCCGCCGCGTGCGCGGCCGCCACGGCAACCCGGGAGCGCTCTGATGGACGACATCGTCAAGGCCGCGATGGCCAAATGGCCGGACGTGCCGCACTGCCACGGCTGGCTGGCGCTGGACGGCCGCGGCGACTGGTACATGCGCGACGAGCGCGTGCAGGCCGCCGGCGCCTTCCCGCAGGTCAAGGGCAGCCGCGTCACGCACGAGAAGCTGCTGGGCTTCATCGGCCGCAACTACCTGGCCGACGCGCAGGGCGCCTGGTACTTCCAGAACGGGCCGCAGCGCGTCTACGTGACGCTGGAGGCCACCCCCTGGATCTGGCGCGTGCGCTGGGATGCGGCCGCCGGCCGGGCCGAGCTGCACGGCCACACCGGCGTCGCGCCGGCCGCGGTGCACGGCGCCGGCCTGGACGAGGACGGGCTGCTCTACCTGGCCACCGATCGGGGCCTGGGCCGCGTCCATCCGCAGGACCTGCTCGACGCCAGCCAGGCGCTGGAGGCCGGGCAGTGGCCGCTGGATGCCCAGCCCTGGCCGGCGCAGGATCTGCCCGCGCGCTTCGGCTTCGTGCGGGAGCCGCGGCGGGGCTGAGCGGGGATCGGTCCGGGCGCCGTCCAGACATCCCGCCGCACGGCCGGTGCCCGGGGGCGCGATCCGCTCGTTCCGTCCCGCGGGCGAAAAAAAACCGCCCGGGTGGGCGGTCCTTCTGGCCGGGTGGGTGGACAGGCCACCCACCGCACTCACTTCGAGGCCGCGGCCTCCGGCGCCTTGGGCTCGGCGAAGCTGCCGCCGGCCTTGTTGGCCATGTAGACCACCGCACGGCCGAGCTCGACGTCCTGGGTGTCGGCCGCGGCCTGCGCCGGCATCGCGTTGAAGCCCTTGGCCGCATGCGTCAGCAGCGTGTCGTAGCCCTTGCCGATGCGCGGGCCCCAGGCGCCGGCATCGCCGAACTTCGGTGCACCGAGCGCGCCGGCGGCATGGCAGGCGGCGCACTTCTCGGTGTAGAGCTGCTCGCCGGTGCGCAGCGCGCCGCTGCCGGCTTCCTTGAACGACACGTTGCCCACCGGCTGCAGGCGCAACGCGACCTGTTCGGCCGACAGGCTGTCGCTGCCGGCGCCCTTGCGGCCACCGAAATCGACATAGTTGGCCAGCAGGATGATGGCGATGACCGGCAGCATGAAGGCCGCGATCACCGCGGTGACGAGCTGCTTGACGGACTTGATCGGACCTTCGTGGGCTTCGGTGTGCTGCGCGTCGCTCATGGCATCCTCAATGCTTGCGTGGGGCCGGCGCCCGAAAAAGCCTGCGCGGCCGCAGGCCATGTGCGGCAAAGCAGATCGGGCAAAACCCGCGAAGTATAGGAGTCAGGGTCGCGCTCCGACCCTGGTAATGGCCCGCGGCGAGACGCCAGCGACCATGCTCTGATGCAGGTCAATTTCCCGCTTCGATCGCGATCCGTCCCGCGCACGCGAAGCGGCCCGCGGTCTGGCATAGAATGGTGGCTGCCGATACCCGGCGACCGTGGTGAAGTGGATATCATCCAGCCCTCCGAAGGCTGTGGCGCAGGTTCGATTCCTGCCGGTCGCACCAGATCCAGGCCCTGAACGGGCCCTCCGAGAACGCACCCACCAGGGTGCGTTTTTCGTTTCCGGCCGCCGATTCAGTCCCGTCGCACCGGGTCACCCGGACGGCGCAGGCTGCCGCGACGGTGCGCTGCGCCTTCGGCGATCATCGCGGGCTCGTTCCTGGAGCCCCGATGATCGTCCGCCCCCGTCCCCACTGGTTGCACCTGCTGTTCGTGCGCCGCGGTTCCTTGCTGTGGCGGATCCTGCCGCAGCAGTTGACGGCGCTGGCGATCGCCTTGGGCGTGGCCCTGGCCCACGGCACGCTGTGGCACTGGAAGGTGCCGCTGAACGCGGGCGTGTTCTCGCTGATGGGGGTCTCGCTGGCGATCTTCCTGGGCTTTCGCATCAACGCCAGCTATGACCGCTGGTGGGAGGCGCGCAAGCTCTGGGGCGGGGTGCTGATCGCCTGCCGCAATCTGGGTCGCCATGCGCTGACCCTGCTCGACGTGCCGCCGGCCGTCGCGTCCGTGCGGCCGGCGACGGTGCCCGGCGTGCCGGCCCGCCGTGTGCTCGATGCGGCGACAGGCCGTACGTCCGTGCCGGCGTCCGGTGCCGGTGTCGGCACCGTGGTGCCCGAGGGCCCGGTGCCGGCCGATCATCCGGGTCGTCCGCTGGTCCTCGGCCTGATGGCCTTCGCCGCGGCGATGCGCAACCAGTTGCGCGGCCTGCCGGCCGACCAGGCGCTGGCCGGGCTGTTGCCGGCGGCGCTGCTGGCCCGGCTGCCGGGCGAGGCCAATCCGCCACTGGCCATCGGCCTGTGGCTGGGCCGTCAGCTGGCCGCGCAGCGGGCCGCTGGCCGGCTCGATCCCTGGCTGGCCGCGCAGATGGAGGACACGCTGGACGACCTGCTGGCGGCCTGGGGCAGTTGCGAGCGCATCGCCGTCACGCCGCTGCCCTTCACCTACGGCGTGATCCTGCACCGCAGCGTCTACACCTACTGTCTGCTGCTGCCTTTCGGCCTGGTCGACGCGATCGGCCTGGCCACGCCGCTGGTCGTCGGCTTCGTCAGCTACACCTTCTTCGCGCTGGAGGCGCTCAGCGACGAGATCGAGGAGCCCTTCGGCCTCGCGCCCAACGATCTGCCGCTGGACGCGCTGGTGCACGGCGTGCAGCGCAGTCTGTGGCAGCTGCTGGGCGAGCCGGTGCCCGCCCCGCTGCCGCTGGTCGACGGCTACCTGCAGCAGTGAGGTGACGGCCCCGGCGCGCCGCCGCCGGGGCGCCGTGCGCAGGCGGGCCGCACCTCAGGCCCCGGCCCGTCGCCCCAGCCACTCGTGCAGCGCGAAATAGCTCTGCTGCAGACCTTCCCAGTGCGGCAGCAGGTCGTTGAGCGTCGGGCCGTCGGACGGCGGCTGCAGGCCGATGGGTACCGGCACGATCTGCAACGCCCAACCGGCCTCCTGCGCGGCACGGCGGAAGTTGGCGATCGCCCGCTGCTGGTGGAAGGCGTGGGTCACCAGCAGCACCCGGTGGATGCCCTGGGCGCGCAGGATCTCCAGGCTGTAGGTGGCGTTCTCGCGCGTGTCGCGCGAACGGCCCTCGAGCCAGCGCAGCGGCCAGTCGTAGCTCTCGCGGGCCACGCGGTCGGCGGCCTGCGATTCGTTGGGGCCGGCGGCCGCATCGTCGAAGCCGGTGCCGCCCGAGAACAGGATCGGCAGCCGCGTCTGCCGCGCCAGCCAGATGCCGTGGCGCAGGCGCTCGGCCGTCAGCGGCTTCAGGTCCATGCCCTGCACCTCGGGCACGTGATTGCGGGCACCGCCGCCCAGCACGACGATGGCGGTGGCCGGCGCATCGCGCAGGGCGCCGTGCAGCGGCGGCGCGAGTGCCGGCGGCGGCTCCGTCAGCGTGCGCACCAGCCAGCGGCCGGCGCCGGGCGTGCACAGCGTCCAGGCCATGGCCAGCAGCAGCCAGGGGGCGACGCGGTACAGCGGGCGGGCCTGCCGGGCTTCGGAGGCCGGCACGCGCCGCTGCATCGACAGGGTCAGCAGGATGCCGGTCAGCAGCAGGCCGCCGGGCGGCAGCAGCAGGGCGCCGATCACGCCCTTGATGCGGCCGATGTCCAGCCAGCTGACGAGGTCGTTGAGGGTCATCGGATCTCCGTGGGGCAGGGCGGGGCGGCGGGATGGCGGTGGCGGCTCACAGGTTCTCCGGCGTGTGCAGCTCGAAGGGCTGGGTGAAGGACTGGGCCACCGGCCAGGGCCGGCCTTCGGCCGCGCACTGCACGGCCTCCAGCATGCGGGCCACGGCCGTGGTGGCGATGCGCTCGCGCGGCGAGACCAGCACCAGGTCGAGCACGCCGTCGATCATCGCGGCGCGGCGGTCGGGCATCAGCTCGGTGCAGGCACTGACCACATGGGTCGGGTGTTCGCGCAGCGCGCGCACGATGCCGGGCACCCCGCCACCGGCCACGTACAGCCCGGCCAGGCCGGGCTCGCGCGCCAGCAGCGACTGCAGCGCCTCGTAGGCCAGGCGCTCGTCCTCCAGATTGACCTGGGTGTCGAGCACCACGCGCTGCGGCGCATGCTCGCGCAGCCAGCTGCGGAAGGCGCCCTCGGCCGCCTCCTGGCCCAGGTAGCGGTGGCTGCCGAGGAAGACGGCGAAGGGCCCCGGCGCGGCCAGCCGGCTCAGCAGCCAGGCCACGGTGCGCCCGCTGTGGCGGGCATCGACGCCGACATAGCCGGCACGCTCCGGCGCGCTCAGGTCCGACAGCAGCGTGAACACCGGCTTGCCCTGCGCCTGCAGCTCGGCGATGGCGGCGTTGACGTGCGGATGGTCGACCGCCACCACCGCCACCGCGTCGGCCGCCCGCGCGGCCTCGCGCAGCTGGTCGGCGATGGCCGCCGGCTCCAGCGCGTCCTGGAAGCTGATGCGGGCGATGCAGGGCGTCGGGTGGCGGCTCTCGCAGGCGCTCTGCAGCGCCTCGGCCAGCGCGCAGTAGAAGGGGTCGCTGCGCTTCTGCAGGCAGAAGGCCAGCGTGCGGCGCACGCCGCCCTCGTGCTGGCGCTCGCGCATCAGGGCGGCCGCGTGGTAGCCGATGCGCTCGGCCGCGGCGATCACGCGCTGCGTGGTGCCGGCGCGCACCGGCAGGCGGCCGTTGAGCACGCGGTCGACCGTCGCGCTGCTGACGCCGGCCTCGCGGGCGACGTCGGCCAGGGTCGGGCGGCGGCTCATCGGGCGCGTCGGCCGGATGCGGCCCGGCCATCCGGGCAGACCCTGAGGCCGTGGCCGCCGAATGCAATAAATGACATCTTCAGTACCGTGGTTCTGATGGATTCTGATGGCAGATGATGGCACGGCATTGCGCCAGTTCAAGGCTCAAAACTAGGATTCGCTCCCATCCGCTGCATCACGGCATCAGGCTGATGATGCAAAAACATCAAACAGGCACGGAGACACGAGCATGTCCTCGGTGATGAGCGCGACGCTGCCGCAGCGCCGCTACGAAGGTGACGAATACCGTCTGGTCGGCGGTGCCGGCGATGAGGCCCAGGCCGCCGGTCTGGTCAATGCCGACTGGTACAAGTGCCCGGTGCCCCGCGCCACGATGAAGGCGCTGATGCAGCGCGAGGACGCGCGGGCCATCCGCGACACCGCGCTCTGGTACGCCAGCGTGCTGGCCACCGGCGCGCTGTTCCTGTGGACCTGGACCAGCGGCGCGGCGCTCGGCTGGCAGATCGCCGCCTGGGTGCTGTACGCGACGCTGTACTGCGGCCCGGCCGACAGCCGCTGGCACGAGTGCAGCCACGGCACCGCCTTCAAGACCCGCTGGATGAACGACGTGGTCTACCAGATCGCCTGCTTCCAGGTCTTCCGCCGGCCGACCGTCTGGCGCTGGAGCCACACCCGCCACCACACCGACACGCTGGTGGTCGGCCGCGACCCGGAGATCGCCGCGCCGGTGCCCACGCGCTGGTTCAGGATGCTGCTCAACCTGCTGGCCATTCCCCACGTCTGGGGCGAGACCTGCAAGCTGCTGCGCAATGCCAGCGGCCGGCTGACGCCCGACGAGCAGACCTTCATCCCCGAGATGGAGTGGCCGAAGGTGGTGCGCGAGGCTCGCGCCTGGCTGGCGCTGTACCTGGCCATCATCGGCGTGGCGGTCGGCCTGCAGAGCTGGCTGCCGGTGCTGATGCTCGGCCTGCCCAGCCTGGGCGGCGCCTGGCTCTACAACTTCTTCGGCCTGACCCAGCACGCCGGCCTGCCGGAGAACGTCACCGACCACCGACTGAACTGCCGCACGGTGCACATGAACCCGGTGTTCCGCTTCCTGTACTGGAACATGAACTACCACGTCGAGCACCACATGTTCCCGATGGTGCCCTACCACCAGCTGCCGGGCCTGCACGCCGCGATGAAGGACGACTGCCCGCCGGCCTACCGCAGCACGATCGAGGCCTATGCCGAGATCATCCCCGCGCTGCTGCGCCAGACCCGTGAGCCGCAGTGGCATGTGCAGCGGCCAGTGGCCCGACGCGCCGCCACCGGTGGCTGACGCCGCCGGCCCGCTCCGCCCATCTTTCCAGCCCAACGCCAGACAACAGGAGACAGACATGAGCCAATGGATCGCCGTCGGTGCCTACGACGACATCGAGGAAGAGGACCTGATCCGCTTCGACCACGAGGGCCGCACCTTCGCCGTCTACCGCGTCGACGGCCAGGTCTACGCCACCGACGGCCTGTGCACGCACGAGCAGGTGCACCTGTGCGACGGCCTGGTGATGGAGCACGTCATCGAGTGCCCGAAGCACAACGGCCGCTTCGACATCCGCGACGGCCGCGCGCTCGGCGCGCCGGTGTGCGTCAACCTCAAGACCTGGCCGGCCAAGGTCGAGGGTGGCCAGGTCTGGATCCAGATCTGAGCGGCCTGCGCCATGCCCATCCACCGCGTCCGTGAGCGCCATCATGTCTGATCCCATCGTCATCGTCGGTGCCGGCCAGGCCGGCGGCCGCACCGCCCAGGCCCTGCGCGCCCAGGGCTGGGACGGCCCGCTGCTGCTGGTCGGCGACGAGCCGGCCGCGCCCTACGAGCGCCCGCCGCTGTCCAAGGGCCTGCTCACCGGCGCGCAGTCGCCGGCGCAGTGCGCGCTGCGGCCGGATGCCGACTGGTCGGCCGACCGCATCGAGCGGATCCAGGGCCTGGCCCGCGGGCTGGACGTGGCGGGCCGCACGCTGACGCTGGCCGACGGCCGCAGCCTGCGCTTTGCCGCGCTGGTGCTGGCCACCGGGGGCCGGGCCCGTCCGCTGGCCCTGCCCGGCGCCGAGCTGGACGGCGTCTGCACGCTGCGCACGCTGGCCGATGCGGCCGTGCTGGCGCCGCGGCTGCGGCCCGGTGCGCGCATCGTCGTCATCGGCGGGGGCTTCATCGGCCTGGAGGTCGCCGCCTCGGCGCGCGAGCGGGGCTGCACGGTCACCGTGGTCGAGGCCGGTCCGCGGCTGCTGGGCCGTGCCGTGCCGGCCGATGTCGCGCAGCAGGTCGCCGATCTGCACCGGGCCCACGGCGTCGAGCTGTGCATCGGCCAGGCGCCCAGCGGCATCGTCCGCGCGGCCGATGGCACGCTGCAGCTGCGCCTGGGCGAGCGCCTGATCGCCGCCGACAGCCTCGTCGTGGGCATCGGCATCGCGCCCGATGTGGCGCTGGCGCGCTCCGGCGGCCTGGCCGTGCGCGATGAGGCGCCGGGCGGCGTCATCGTCGATGCCGGCCTGCGCGCCTCGGCCGGGCCGGTCTGGGCGCTGGGCGACGTGGCGCTGTTCCCGAGCCCGCTCAACGGCTGGCCGCAGCGGCAGGAGACCTGGCACAACGCCGAAACCCAGGCGCCGGTGGTCGCCCACAACGTGCTGGCCGCGCTGCGCGGCGCGGCGGCGCAGGACTGGGTCGGGCTGCCCTGGTTCTGGTCCGATCAGTACGACCACCAGCTGCAGGTGGCCGGCGAGCCGGCCCTCGGCGTGCGCGAGGCCTTGCGGCCGCTGGACGCGTCCGGTGCGGCCATCCGTTTCCACTTCGGCGCCGACGGCCGCCTGGTCGGTGCCGCCGGCTACGGCCCGGCCAGCCTGATGGGCCGCGAGATGAAGCTGGCCCGCATGCTGGTCGAGCGCCGGGCCGCGCCCGAGGCCGCGGCGCTGGCCGATCCGGCGCACAAGCTCAAGGCCCTGCTGGCCGCGGCCTGAGCACCGTTCACGGCGGGGGCGGCACCGGTACCGCGCCGACCCACGAGCGGCAGGCGAGCGGTCAACGGGCCGCGCCACCACCGTGTGCGCGGCCCTCACCGGCGCGCCCGCCGATCCCTTCCTTCCTCCCTCCACCCGGGCACCGCCGGCCGTCCGTGGCTGCCGTCACGCCGGGTGCCTCACGTTCGAACACCGGAGACACCGATGAATCTGCACAGCCGACTGACCGTCGCCGACCTGATGGCCCTCAAGGGCCAGCGCCAGCTCAGCATGCTGCGCGTGGAGACGCTGGAGGAGGCCGAGGCCGCCGAGAAGGCCGGCGTCGACATCCTCAGCGTGCATCCGAACCTGCTGCTGAACCCGCAGTACCGCGATGCCGCGCCACAGGCCTACACCATCCCCGGCGGCGACTACGGCGACCTGGTGACCGAGGAAGACCATCTGCGCCACGCGTTCAAGATGATGCGCCACGGTGCCGACGCGGTGTACTGCGCCGCCTCCTCGCAGACCATCCGCCGCCTGCGCGACGAGGGCATCGCCGTCTGCGGCCATGCGGGTCTCGTGCCCAGCCGCGCGACCTGGACCGGCGGCTTCAAGGCCGTGGGCAAGACCGCCGATCTGGCCGAGGTGGTCTGGCAGCAGATCCAGGCGCTGGAGGCTGCGGGTGCGTTCTCGGTCGAGGTCGAGGCCGTGCCGGCCGAGGTGGCGACGCTGATCTGCCGCCACACCGCGCTGTTCACCATCAGCATGGGCTCGGGCCCCGGCTGCGACGCGCAGTACCTGTGGGCCTGCGACGTGCTGGGCACCAACCGCGGCTTCATGCCCAAGCACAGCAAGGTCTACCGCCGGCTGGCCGACGAGTACGACCGTCTGCAGGCCGAACGCGTGGCCGCCTTCCAGGAGTTCCACGCCGACGTCACCACCGGCGCCTATCCGCAGCCCGAGCATCTGCAGCGCATCCGCCCCGAGGAGCTGCAGGCCTTCGCCGCGCGCTTCGAGCAGCTGGTGGCCGAAGGGCGTCGCGCCGGCTGAGGAGCGCACGGGAGCGCAGGCCGCAGGTCGGCGGGGCCTTGCAGGCCCGGCGGCTGCCGGCCCCGCATCCCCAGAACACAGGAGCGCGCGGCCCGCCGCTGCGGGTGTGTCCCGATCGGAAGCGGCCGGCCCAGCCCCCAGCATCGATGGATCGTCCATCGCATCGGGGGGTGTGTCATGACCGTGTTCCGTCTCCGTTCCGTCCTCGCGGCTGCGGCCGCTGCGCCGGCCCGTCCGGCCGCCTGCCGTGAGCCGCACGCGGCCCATGGCCAACCCAGGCCCCGGCCCCGGCGCCGCTGGCACCCGGGCCTGGGCCTGGGCGGCGCCACCCTGCTGCTGGCCGCCAGCGGCTGCACGCTCGACAGCGATCCCCCGGCCCTGAACACGCTGCCGGCCGGCGTGCGCATCGACAGCACGCTCGCCTGGCGTGATACCTCGGCGGGCACGGCCACCGGTGCCGACATGCAGGATCTGCTGACCGCCGGGCTCGGCAAGGCGGGCCTGGCCGCCACCGCGCCCGGCTTCGCCGACGCCACGGCGCCGACCGCCGCCGAGCTGCGCCGGCGCGCGATCTGGACCAACTACCGCGCCATCCTCGACATCAGCGCGGCCGGCGGCTACGGCACGCTCTACGGCCCGAACGTCGCCAGCGACGGCACGGCCGGCACCGGCGACGGCAAGATCCCCGGCACCGAATGGCTGGCCTGGGCCGAGGTCGGCGCCGGCAGCCGCGTCGCGCTGATGGTGCAGCTGCCCGACAGCTTCGATCCGGCCCGGCCCTGCATCATCGCCGCGCCGTCCTCGGGCTCGCGCGGTGTCTATGGCGCGATCGGCTCGGCCGGCGAATGGGGCCTCAAGCGCGGCTGCGCCGTGGCCTACACCGATGCCGGCAAGGGCACCGGCTACCACGATCTGGCCGCCGACAAGGTCAACCGCATCGATGGCCGGCTGGTCGCGCGCGGCAGCCTCGACGCCGCCGACGTGCACTTCGCGGCCTCGACCGACACCGCCGCGCTGGCCGCCTACACCGCGTCCGCGCCCCACCGCATCGCCTACAAGCACCTGCACTCGCGCGCCAACCCCGAGCGCGACTGGGGCGCGGCCGTGCTGGCCAGCATCCGCCTGGCGCTGTGGGCGATCAACGAGCGCCATGCCGCGCTCGACGCCGCCAGCGGCCGGCACCTGCGCACCTTCACCGCCGACAACGTGCGCGTCATCGCCTCGTCGGTGTCCAACGGCGGCGGCGCCTCGCTGGCCGCGGCCGAGCAGGACACCGAGGGCCTGATCGACGGCGTGGCCGTCTCCGAGCCCAATGCCCAGCCCGGCGACATGAGCGGCCTGAGCCTGCGCTTCGACGGCACGACCCAGGCCGTGGCCGGCCTGCCGCTGGTCGACTACTTCAGCTTGCGCATGCTCTACGAGCCGTGCGCGGCGATCGCTGCCGGCGCGCAGGCGGCCAACGGCCTGCGCCCGGGCTGGCTGGGCGCAGGCACGGCGCCGCTGGGCAACGGGCTGACCCAGGTCGCCGGCGTCGAGCTGGCCACCATCGCCGCCGGCCGCTGCCAGAGCCTGGCCGACAAGGGCCTGATCAGCGGCACCGACACCGCCGCCCAGGCCGCCGCCGCGCTGCAGAAGCTGCGCGACCACGGCTGGGACGACGGCGGCATCGACGCGCTGCACGCCTCGCACTACCGGCTGGCCGACTTCTACGTCGCCTGGGGTTATGTGGTGGCCTACGGCCGCTTCGCCTTCGACGAGCCGGTCTGCGGCCTGAGCCTGGCCGCCGTCGACGCCAGCGGCCGGCCGACCGCCCAGGCCGCCACCCAGGCGCTGCTGTTTTCCACCGGCAACGGGCTGAACACCGGCGCCGAGGTGATCCACGACGATTCGGTCGGCGGCGCGCGGCTCTACCACCTGGGCGTCTCGGCCTCGACCGGCCGCGTCGACGGCGCGCTCGATGCCCAGCTCTGCCTGCGCGATCTGGTCACCGGCGTCGACACCGTGACCGGTGGCGCGCTGGACGCCACCCGCGCCGCGCAGAGCGCCCGCGTGCGCGCCGGCCTGGCCGAGGTGCGGCTCAGCGGCCGCCTGGGCCGGGTGCCGACGCTGATCGTCGCCGGCCGCAGCGACGCGCTGCTGCCGGTCAACCACGCCGGCCGCGCCTACGCCGCCTACGCGCAGGCCCGCGGGTCGTCGGCGCTCCGCTACGTCGAGGTGCTGCACGGCCAGCACTTCGACGGCTTCCTGCCGGCGGCCGGCGGCGTGCCCGGCTACGACGCGCTGTTCATCCCGATGCACCACTACTTCAACCAGGCGATGGACCGCCTGTGGGCCCATCTGGACAGCGGCACGCCGCTGCCGCCGTCACAGGTGGTGCGGCCCGTGCCGCGCGGCGGCAGTGCCGGCGCGGCGCCGGCCATCACCCGCGGCCAGCTGCCCGACATCGCGGCCGTGCCCGCGGACGCCGACCGCATCGTGTGGTCGGGCGCGACGCTGGCGGTGCCGCGCTGAGGTGCGGGGTCGTCCGGGCCGTCGACGCCCGGTCGGCCTTCGACGGACAATCGCGGGCTTGCCGTCGGTGGCGTCGTGCCGTCCGGTGCCCGGACGCGGGTGCCGGCGCCCGCGCCGCCGCGGCCCCAGAGGAAACCGCACCATGAACGACACCCCCGCTTCCACCCCCGCGACCGACGTCGCCTCCGTGCCCGCCGCCGAGCGTCCGGCGCTGCCCGACCGCCTGTGCACCGACGCGCGCAGCCCCTTCCACCGCCCCGAGTTCTTCGAGCACGACATCGTCATCCGCTACAACGGCAAGGACCGTTTCGATGTCGAGGAGTACTGCATCAGCGAAGGCTGGATCAAGGTGCCGGTGGGCAAGAAGGTCGACCGCCGCGGCTATCCGCTGCTGATCAAGCTCAAGGGCACGGTCGAGGCCTTCTACCGCTGATCCTGCGGATCACCCGCCGGCTCACAGCCGCGGCCAGTGCCCGCCCAGCGGGGCGTCCAGATAGGACGGTCCGGCACCGCGCGGCAGGTGCTCGGCGCTGAACAGCCGGAACTCCGTCGGCGCCCGCTCGGGCGGCGCGTCGACATGGCCGCAGGCGTGCAGCAGGTGCTGCAGCGCGCCGGCCACCTGGTCGTCCGGGGCCTGGTCGATCACCAGATCGAGCAGGCCCTCGCGCAGGCTGGCGCGGTGCTCGTCGCTGAGCTCGTGGCCGATCCAGGCGATGCGGGGCGCGGGCCCGCCGTGGCCCGCACCGGCCGTGCCTGCCATGGCCGCCGCACCTGCCGTGCCCGCCGCACCCGCCGCAGCACCCGCCTGGCGCAATGCGGCGGCGATGCCGGCCCCGCCCGCGCCGGTCGCGTAGACGGCCACCGGCGGTTGCGGCCCGGCCAGCGCCTCGCGCAGCACGAGGTGGCAGCGGTCGGCGTCGTCATGGCATTCGACGGCCGCGCCCACCGTCAGCTGCGGCGCATGCTGGGCCAGCGCGGCGCGGCAGCCTTCGACCCGGTCGGCATGGGCGCGGAAGCTCAGCGCGTTCGTGATCACCAGCACGCGGCTGCCCGGCGGTGCCTGGGCATTGAGCCGCGCCAGCAGATGGCCGGCACAGCGCCCGGCCTGCAGGTTGTCGATGCCGGCGTAGTGGGCGCCGTGCAGGGTGGCGATCTCGCTCATCAGCAGCGCCACCGGCACGCCGGCCGCGCGCTGGGCGCGCAGCGCCTCGCGCACCGGCGTGCTGTCGCGCGCCAGCACCAGCAGGCCGTCGCGGCGCCAGCGGTGGCGGGCGATGGCCTCGGCCAGGCGGCGGTCGCCGGCCTCGCCGTCGGCATCGCGGACGTCCACCGTCAGCCGCTGCAGCAGCACGCGCCGGTCCAGCATCTGGCCGGCGCGCGCCAGCGCCAGCTCCAGCCGGCGGAAGAAGGGCGTGTCGCTGCGCGTCAGCACCACGTCCAGGCGGGTCAGGCCGTGGCGGGTGTCGGGCAGCACGCGCGGCACCGCCAGCGCGCGCGCCGCGGCCACCACCCGCTCGCGCGTGGCCGGGGCCACGCTGCCGAGCTCGTTGAGCACCCGGTTGACGGTCGAGGCGCTGACGCCGGCCGCCTGCGCGATGTCGTCGAAGCGCGGGCTGCGCTTGCGGCGGCCGACGGCCGGGCCGGGTTCGGCCTCGGCCAGGGTCTCGGTGCGGGGCGGCGGTCGCGGGCTCACGGGCTCGGGTCGGGCCTGGCCGTCAGGCCAGCTGCGCGCGCAGCCAGTCCATGCTGGCGGCCAGGCGGGCCTCGATGTCGGTCGCGCGGCCGATCTCGTCGGCGAAGGGCTCGAACGACAGCAGACCGCCGTAGCCGGCGGCCAGCAGGCGGCGGATCTGGGCGACGTTGCCCAGGCGGTCGGCGGCGCCGACCAGCACGCGGTGGCCGTCACGCATCTGGTCGACGCCCAGGTGGCCGTCCTCGACGCCGCTGATGTGGACCAGACCGGTCAGCTCGGGGAAGAACAGGTCCTCGCCGGCCAGGTGGTGGTGGAAGGTGTCGTGCACCAGGCGGAAGGGGCCGGCGCCCGGGCCCTGGCCGATGGCCTCGAAGGCGCGCACGGCCTGGCTCTTGCGGCGCACCGCGCATTCCTCGAAGCCCAGCGGCTCGACCAGACCGGTCAGGCCGGCGGCCTGCAGCATCGGGCGCAGGCCGGTCAGGGCCTGCACCAGATCGGCATGGCGCTGCTCGGCGCTGCGGGCGTCGGCGCGCGAGTTGGTCGGGCACAGCACCAGGGCCTCGGCGCCGCATTCGGCGCAGTAGTCGATCAGTGCCTGGGCCTCGGCCTGGCGCTCCGGCGTCCACTGGTCGAAGCGCTGCAGCGCGTTGATCGAGCGGATGGTCAGGCCGGCCTCGCGGGCCTGGGTGCCGAGGGTGCGCGCCGGCGTGCCGTCGGTGATCTCGACACCGGGCAGGTCGTTGCGGATCTCGATGGCGCTGACGCCCAGGCGGCGGACGATGGCCAGGAACTCGGGCCAGGCCTGCTGCGGCAGGGCCATGCGGTTGAGGGCGAAGCGGATCGGGGTGGACATGGGGTGCGGTCTCCGTGGCGGGGGGCGTCGGGCCGGCCGGTCGGTCGGCGCCGGGAGCCGCAATCTAGGCGGAGCATGGCGTGAACGGTTCGCCATCTTTGAACAGATCTGTTCAATCGTGCATCGGGATTTCTCTAATCTTCAATAACGGAAAAATTTTTCCAATTCCGGGGTTCGAGAACTATCATGCGACGCCATCCGCCCCGGCTGCCGCTGCCGGAACGGACCCGATCCTGACGCCGGACCTGTGCGGCCACGCCTGACCCGGCGCCCATCCCGACCCGCCCTCCGAGGAGACCGTCCCCATGAAGAACGTCGCCGTGCTCGGCGCCGGCCGCATCGGCCGCATCCATGCCACCAACGTCGCGGCCCTGCCGGGCGTCACCCTCAAGTACGTCTGCGATCCCTTCGGTGACGCCGCCGCGCAGCTGGCGCAGAGCCTGGGCGCCGAGGTCTCCACGCCCGAGGCCGTGTTCGCCGATCCGAGCATCGACGCCGTCGTCGTCGGCTCGCCGACCGACACCCACAGCGACCTGATCAGCCGCGCCGCCGCCGCCCGCAAGCACATCTTCTGCGAGAAGCCGATCGACCTGTCGGTGCCGCGCGCAGTGGCCTGCGCCGAGGCCGTCCAGGCCGCCGGCATCGCCTGCATGATCGGCTTCCAGCGCCGCTTCGACCCGACGTTCAACGAGGTCAAGACCCGCCTGGACGCCGGCGTCATCGGCGTGCCCGAGATGCTGGTGGTCACCAGCCGCGATCCGGGTGCCCCGCCGGCCCACTACCTGAAGGCCTCGGGCGGCATCTTCCGCGACATGCTGATCCACGACTTCGACATCTTCCGCTGGATCCTGTGCAGCGACGGTGACGAGGCCGCGACCCTGCACGCCACCGGCTCGGTGCTGATCGACCCGGCGATCGCCGACGTGCCCGACATCGACTGCAGCATCGTCAACATCCGCACGAAGAAGGGCCGCCTCGCCCAGATCAACACCAGCCGCCGCGCCGCCTACGGCTACGACCAGCGCTTCGAGGTGCTGGGCTCCAAGGGCATGCTGCAGGCCGGCAACCACAAGCCCAGCGAAGTCACGCAGAGCGATGCCAACGGCGTGGCCATCGACAAGCCGGAGAACTTCTTCCTGCAGCGCTACCGCGAGGCCTACCGCCTGGAGCTGACGCACTTCTTCGACGTGCTGAACAACGGCGGCACCTTCCGCAGCACCATCGCCGATGGCGTGGCCGCGCAGAAGCTGTCGGACGCCGCGGCCGAGTCCCTGGCCACCGGTCGGGTGATCACGCTGTGAGCGCCCAGGCCCTACCCGGCGCGATCGTGCGCGTCGGGATCGCCGGCCTCGGCCGGCTGGGCAAGGCCCACGCGCGCCAGCTGGCGCGCGTGACGCAGGGCTGCCGTCTGGTCAGCGCCTGCAGCCCGGTGCCGGCCGAACGCGAGTGGGCGGCGCAGGAGCTCGGCCTCGCCGCCGATCGCCTGCACGCCGACTTCGACGCCTTCCTGGCCGAGGCCGACGTCGATGCCGTGGTGCTGGTCACGCCGACCAGCCTGCATGCCGATCAGGTGATCGCCGCGTTGCGCGCCGGCAAGCATGTCTTCGTCGAGAAGCCGCTGGCGCTCAACGTCGAGGACTGCGAGCGGGTGCAGGCGGTGGCCGCCGAGCACGGCCGCCAGGTCGCGATGGTGGGCTTCGTGCGCCGCTTCGACCCCAGCTACGCCGCGGCGCAGCAGGCGGTCGCCGCGGGGCGCGTCGGCCGGCCCTTCCTGGTGCGTTCGCAGACCTGCGACCGCCACGATCCGAACGGCTTCTTCGTGCAGTTCGCGCCGACCTCGGGCGGCATCTTCATGGACTGCAGCGTGCACGACATCGACCTGGCGCGCTGGCTGCTGGCCACCACGCCCGGCGACGCCGGCACCGCGCCGAAGGCGCTGCGCGCCTTCGCCAGCGGCACCATCGCGATGCATCCGGATCTGGCGCCGATCGGCGACGTCGACAACGGCCTGGCCATCGTCGAGTTCGAGGGCGGCGCGCGCGGGGTGTTCTACGCCTCGCGCACGCTGGCCCACGGCCACGAGACCAGCACCGAGCTGATCGGCACCGGCGGCAAGCTGCTGGTGGGGGCGGGCGCCGCCTCGGACCGTGTCGTCTATGCCGACGCCCAGGGCGTGCGCCACGACGCGCTGCAGGACTTCCACCAGCGCTTCGCCGACGCCTTCGTGCACGAGATGCAGGCCTTCGTCGACGCCTGCCGCGGCGGCGCGATGCGCGGCGCCACGCTGGGCGACGCGACCGAGGCCACGCGCATCGGCCTGGCCATCGCCCGCTCGCTCCAGAGCGGCATGCCCGAGGCGGTCTGACGGGGGCCGAGGCGTCCGGGGCCGTGGCGCCGGTGGCCGCCGCAGGCCGCCCGCCGGGCCGAGGCCGGTCGTCGCGGCCCGCGGCCGATCGGCCCGTCCGGCCCGACCGCTGCCGACGTTTCGCGTTAGGGTACGGGGGATGAACCGCCTTCTTCCGTCCCCGCCGCGCGGCCTGCCGGCGGCGCCTCGCGCCTCCCGCGGCTGGCTGGCCGGCGGGCTGTGCCTGCTGGCCGCGGCCCTGGCCGGCTGCAGCAGCACGCCGCCGGCCGACGGCGGCCGCACCCGCGAGGCCTCCGGCGACCCGCGCCGCGACGGCCCTGGCGCGCTCACCCCCGCCGACGTGATCGACCGCCCCGACGCCGTGCCGCGCGTCGAGCCCCTGCGCGTGGGCGGGCCCAACAAGCCCTACCGCGTGCTCGGCATCGACTACGAGCCGATGAACGCCGATCGGCCGCTGCGCGAGCAGGGCCTGGCCAGCTGGTACGGCCGCCAGTTCCACGGCCGCCCCACCGCCAGCGGCGAGCCCTACGACATGTACGGCATGACGGCCGCGCACCGCACGATGCCGCTGCCCAGCTACGCCCGGGTGCGCAACCCGGCCAACGGCCGCAGCGTGATCGTGCGCATCAACGACCGCGGCCCCTTCCACGCCGAGCGCGTGATCGACCTCAGCTACACCGCCGCCGCCAAGCTGGGCGTGCTCGGCGGCGTGGCGCCGGTCGAGGTCGAGCGCCTGACGCACGAGGTGATCGCCAGCGGCGCCTGGCGGGATGGCCCCACGCCGGTGGCGCTCGCCGCCGCCTCGCCGGCACCGCTGCGGCCGATCGGGGCGGGCGCCACGGCGCCGGCGGCGGGTCCCTCGTCGTCGGCCTTGAGCGCGACCGCGACGCCCGTGCTGTCGTCCGCGGCCACCGCCCCGGCGGCGGTCGCACCGGTGGCCTGGTCGGTTCAGGAGCTGCCGCCCGCCGCGCCCGTCGGCGCCACACCCTCGGCCGCCGGCCGGCCAGGCGTCGTGCCGGTCTCCGCGACGGGCGGCAGCGCGGCCCGGCCCGCCCTGACGACGGCCGCCGCGGTCGACGCCCGTGGCTGGTGGCTGCAGATCGGCGCCTTCCGCCAGTCGGAGGGCGCCCGACAGCGACAGGGCGAGCTGGCACCGCGCGTCGAGGCGCTCGGCACCGGTCTGCGGGTGTTCGCCGACGGGCCGTGGCACCGTCTGCAGGCCGGCCCCTGGGCCAGCCGGACCGAGGCCGAGGCCGCCGTCCCTCGCCTGCAGGCGCTGACCGGCGGCCGACCGATGGTGGTCGAGCGGCGCTGAGGCCCGCCCCGTGCGTCTGCACGGAACCTCCACGATCGTCGGCGATCATCCCGCCCCATGTCCGTCCGCCATCTCGTCCGTCGTCCCGCCCGCTCCGCCCACCGCCGTCACCCGGTCGCCGGGCGATCGCCCGAGGACGCGCGACCGTTCCGGCCCACGCTGCTGCGTGCCGCGCTGTGGGCCGGCCTCGCGGTCCCGGCCGGAGGTGTCTTCGCGCAGGCGTTGCCGGCCGGTGCCGCGCCGGCCCCCGCCGCCTCGGCGCCCACGACGCCCGCGGCGACCACCGTGCCGTCCTCCGCCGTCGCGCCGGTCGCTCCTCCGGTCACGTTGCAGCGCGTCGAGGTCAACGCCCGCCCCGCCGGCCGTGACGCCGCGCTCGACGAGCGCCGCCAGGCCAGCGCCTCGCGCATCGTCGTGCCGCGCGAGGAGCTGGAGCGCCACGGCGACCAGACGCTGGCCGAATCGCTCAAGCGCCTGCCCGGCGTCACCGTCGACGGCGCGCCCGGCCGCGGCGGCGGCCCGCGCCTGCGCGGCATGGGCGGCGGCTACACCCAGATCCTGATCGACGGCCAGCGCATGCCGCCGGGCTTCTCGCTGGACGCCATCTCGCCCGAGCAGGTCGAGCGCGTCGAGATCCTGCGCGCGCCGACGGCCGAGTTCGGCGCCCGCGCCATCGCCGGCACGATCAACATCGTGCTGCGCGACGGGGCCCGCCGCAAGACGCGCCAGGCGGTGGTCGGCGGCGGTGTCGATGGCGAGCGGCCGCAGTTCAACGTCAACCTCGAGGACACCGGCCAGGACGAGGCGCTGGACCACACGGTGGCCGTCTCCGCCTTCCGCCGCGGCAGCGAGAACCGCAGCCGCACCGACACCGCCCACGACGCGGCCGACGGCACGCCCACGCTGCGCCAGCAGCGCAGCGACCGCAGCCAGCGCACCAGCGAGGGCCTGTTCGCCAACGCCCGCTTCAGCTGGAAGGGCGAGCAGGCGGGCGACAAGCTGGAGCTGCAGCCCTTTCTGCATGCCTCGCGCAGCCACCGCCGGGGCAGCGCCACGCTCGACCAGGACGTGCCCGTGCCCGACGCGGCCGACGCCGACACCTGGCCGGCCTACACCGATGCGCAGTGGGACACCCGCTCGTCCTGGGCCATGGCCCGGCTGCAGGGCAATGCCCAGACCACGCTGGGCGACGGCAGCCGGCTGACCACCCGCTTCGGCCTGACCCAGGGCCGCAGCGACAGCCGCACCGTGCGCGACGAGTCCGGCGGCCTGGGCGATGCCCACAAGACCAGCCGCAGCGAGGCCGAGGACCGCAACCTGGAGTGGTCCGGCAAGCACGCGGTGCTGATCGGCGACGGCCACAGCCTGGCCAGCGGCTGGGAGCTGCAGTTCAACCGCCGCGAGGACCTGGCCACCAGCACCGTCGACGG
Organism: Pseudaquabacterium rugosum; assembly: GCF_038066575.1. Taxonomy (NCBI): domain Bacteria; kingdom Pseudomonadati; phylum Pseudomonadota; class Betaproteobacteria; order Burkholderiales; family Sphaerotilaceae; genus Pseudaquabacterium; species Pseudaquabacterium rugosum. The sequence goes on from NZ_JBBUTF010000014.1 coordinate 125,103, forward strand.
CGCCGCCGACACCAGCGATCCCGATGCCGGCGCCACCTTCGTCGCCCGCACGCAGCGTCTGGCCGTCTATGCGCAGGACGAGTGGACGCTGCGCCCGGGCCTGAGCGTCTACCTCGGTGCGCGCTGGGAGGGCATCCGCACCCGCGGCGACACCACCGACGGCGCGGTCGACCACCGCAGCGCGGTGCTCACCCCGCTGGCCCACCTGCTGTGGCGCCTGCCCGGGGCCGACGGCAAGCCCGGCCGCGACCAGATCCGCGCCAGCCTGACCCGCAGCTACCGCAGCCCCGACACCGGCCAGCTGATCGGACGGCGCAGCGTCAACTCGATGTATCCGGTGGGCGACGGCAGCGGCACCAACACCGCCGACCGGCCCGACCGCCAGGGCAACCCCACGCTGCGGCCCGAACTGGCCTGGGGCCTGGAGGCCGGCTGGGAGCACTACCCGGCCGCCGGCGGCCTGCTCAGCCTCAACAGCTGGGTGCGCCGCATCGACGACGTGATCCGCAACGTCACCCGGCTGCGCGATGTCGGCTATGCCGATGTCCAGCGCTGGGTGCGCGCGCCCGAGAACCTGGGCCCGGCCACCGCCTGGGGCCTGGAGGCCGAGGCCCGCGGCAGCGCGCGCACGCTGCTGGGCGAGGGCGGCAGCGAGGACCTGCAGCTGCGCACCAGCGCCGCGCTGATGCGCTCGCGCATCGACGGCATCCCCGGCCCCGACAACCGGCTCGACGGCCAGGCGCCCTGGCAGCTGACCGTGGGCGCCGACTGGACGCTGCGCGGCACCGCCTGGACCGTCGGCGGCAGCCTGGCCCACACGCCCGGCTTCACCACCGCCGGTGTCGATGGCCTGAGCACCTGGCAGGGCGACAAGCGGGCGCTGGACCTGTACGCCGCCTGGCGCCGCGGCACCGACCTGACGGTGCGCGTGAGCCTGGCCAATGCCCTGGCCCGCGACTGGATCACCGGCACCCGCCGCGTGTTCGACGACGGCCGCGTGCAGACCACGACCGAGCGCGACGACACCTGGCGCGTGCTGACCGCGCGTGCCGAGTGGCGGTTCTGAGGCCCGGCCGGCCGCGCCCCGATCCCGATGCCGACGATTCCCCACACCGCCCGGGCGGTCTCCCGGGGGGCCCCGCCGAAGGGCCTGCGTGGAACAATCCGGCCCCGATGCAACTGCCGACGGGCCGGTCAAGCCCGCTGACGATGAGCGTGTCTCCTGATGCCCGTCCGGGCGCCGCCTGGACCCTGTCCGATTTCGATTTCGAGCTGCCGCCCGAGCTGATCGCCCAACACCCGGCGGCCGAGCGCAGCGCCTCGCGCCTGCTCGACGGCAGCGGTGACCTGCCGGTCGACCGCGTCTTCCGCGTGCTGCCCGGCCTGCTGCAGCCCGGCGATCTGCTGATCAGCAACGACACCCGCGTGATCAAGGCCCGCCTGCACGGCGAGAAGGCCACCGGCGGCGCGGTCGAGGCGCTGATCGAACGCGTGCTGCCGGACCACGAGGTGCTGGCCCACGTGCGCGCCAGCAAGTCGCCCAAGCCCGGCACCACCGTGCGCTTCGCCCACGGCGCCTTCGAGGCCGAAGTGCTCGGCCGTGGCGGCCCCGACGGCGGCTTGTTCCACCTGCGCTTCCCGGCCGATCCCTTCGCGCTGCTGGAGGCCCACGGCCACGTGCCGCTGCCGCCCTACATCACGCACGAGGACGGCGCCGAGGACGTGCAGCGCTACCAGACGGTGTTCGCCGCCCGCCCCGGCGCGGTGGCCGCCCCGACCGCCAGCCTGCACTTCGACGATGCGGTGCTGGCCGCGCTCGACGAGCGCGGCGTGCAGCGCGCCACCGTCACGCTGCACGTGGGCGCCGGCACCTTCCAGCCGGTGCGCACCGAATCCCTGGCCGAGCACAAGATGCACAGCGAGTGGTACGAGGTGCCCGCGGCCACGCGCGAGGCCATCGCCGCCTGCCGCGCGCGCGGCGGCCGCGTGGTGAGCGCCGGCACGACCACGCTGCGCGCGCTCGAATCGGCCGCCGCCTGGGCGGCGGAGCAGGGCGCCAGCGACGACCTGCCCGCCATCGGCGCGCGCGACACCGCGCTGTTCATCACCCCGGGCTTCCGCTTCCGCGTGGTCGACCGGCTGGTGACCAACTTCCACCTGCCCAGGAGCACGCTGCTGATGCTGGTCTCGGCCTTCGCCGGCCATGCCCATGTGCGCGCGCTCTACCGCCACGCGATCGAGTCGCGCTACCGCTTCTTCAGCTACGGCGACGCGATGCTGCTGGCGCGCACCGAGGCGCCGGTGCCGCGCTGAGCGCGGCGGCCCGCCGTGCGCGGGCCGGCCGGCGGCCTCAGCCGTGGCTGCGTTCGAACTCGCGCATCCAGTCGACCAGGGCCTGCACGCCCTCGATCGGCATCGCGTTGTAGATCGACGCGCGCATGCCGCCGACCACCCGGTGGCCCTTGAGCTGCACCAGGCCGCGCGCCTTGGCGCCGGCCAGGAAGGCCTCGTCCAGCGACTCGTCCTGCAGGCGGAAGACCACGTTCATCTTCGAGCGGTGCTCGCGCGCGACCGGCTTGAGCCAGAAGTCGCTCGCGTCCAGCGTGCCGTACAGCAGCGCGGCCTTGGCATCGTTGCGGCGCGCCATCTCGGCCACGCCGCCCTGGGCCTTCAGCCACTTGAACACCAGGCCGGCGATGTACCAGGAGTAGGTCGGCGGCGTGTTGTACATGCTGCCGTTGTCGGCCACGACCTTGTAGTCGAAGGCCGTCGGCGTGCAGGGCAGGGCGCCGCCGAGCAGGTCCTCGCGGAGGATCACCAGGGTCAGGCCCGAGGGACCGATGTTCTTCTGCGCGCCGCCGTACAGCGCGCCGAAGCGGGAGACGTCCAGCGGGCGGCTGAGGATGTCGCTGGAGACGTCGGCCACCAGCGGCACGTCGCCGACGTCCGGGTACTCGGGGTACTGCAGGCCGCCGATGGTCTCGTTCGAGCAGATGTGGACGTAGGCGGCCTGCGGGTCCAGGCGCCAGTCGGCGCGGTCGGGGATGCGGGTGTAGCCGCTGTCCTGGCCGCTGGCCACGATGTTGACGCCGCCGTAGCGGCGGGCCTCGGCCAGCGATTTCTTCGACCATTCGCCGGTGTCGACGTAGTCGGCGCTGGCGCGGCCGCGCAGCAGGTTCATCGGCAGGATGGCGTTCTCGGCCAGCGCGCCGCCCTGCATGAACAGGATGCGGTAGTTCGCCGGCACCGCCAGCAGTTCGCGCAGCAGGCTTTCCGCCTCGGCGGCGATGGACATGAACTCCTTGCCGCGGTGGCTCATCTCCATCACCGACAGGCCTGAGCCCTGCCAGTCCAGCATCTCGGCGGCGGCGGTGCGCAGCACCTCCTCGGGCAGGGCGGCGGGGCCGGGGCTGAAGTTGAAGACGCGGGTCATGGCCGGGACGCGAAGGCGATGGGTGGCGGGGTGCGGATTATCGGTCGACCCACCGGGCTTGCGGCCGGCGCTCGTCACCCGCGGCGGCCCCGGCCGCACGGTGCGCCGCGTGGCCGTCCGGCGGGCGGGCGGGCCGGTTGTTGCAGCGCGCCACAGCCGGTCCCGCGGGCGCTGTGCCGACTGTTCCAGATTGGCGAAAACCCTGAGCGACTTGAGCGGGGTCAACCGGGGGGCCGGGGCGCTGCCGAAGATGGCCATCAACGGGGTCGCGGCCCCGCCGGCCACCGGATGCGGCGGTCGTCTGCGCCGCGGCCCCGGCCCTTCGTCCAACCGCCTCAGGAGAGCGCGCCATGATCCGCATCCCCACCCTCGCATCCGCCTCGCTGCTGGCCGCTGCCCTCGCCGCACCGGCCTGGGCCGCCGGCGCGGACGACGCCATGCTCAAGCTGGCCAGCACCAGCGGCTGCATGACCTGCCACCACATCGAGCCCGGCGCCAAGGGCCCGGACGGCCTGGCCCCGATCGGCCCGGCCTGGAAGGACGTCGCTGCCAAGTACCAGGGCCAGAAGGACGCCACCGCCAAGCTCACGCAGACCGTGCTGGCCGGCTCCAACCCCTACGAGAGCCACTGGAAGGGCAAGGTCTCCGGCCTGGCCATGCCGCCCAACAAGGTCGCGATCACGGACGCCGACGCGAAGAAGCTGGTCAACTGGATCCTGAAGCTGGACGCGTCGAAGAAGTCCTGAGCGCCGGTGCGCGTGCCGCCGCGCGGGCCGTGCCGGACACGGCCGCGGCGGTGACGCCGGCGCATGCCGGCATCGGGCCGCCGGACACCGGCACACATCCCGGTGCCAGGACCGGCCATGGGGCTGCGACAATCGCCGCCACCATGCTGCGCTTCGACCTGCTCTCCACCGAAGGCCACGCCCGTCGCGGCCGCCTGACGCTCAACCATGGCGTGGTGGAGACGCCCATCTTCATGCCCGTGGGCACCTACGGCACCGTCAAGGGCGTGCTGCCGCAGAGCCTCAAGGACATGGGCGCCCAGATCATCCTGGGCAACACCTTCCACCTGTGGCTGCGCCCGGGCCTCGACGTGATGGCCCAGTTCGGCGGCCTGCACCGCTTCGAGGGCTGGGACAAGCCCATCCTGACCGACTCCGGCGGCTTCCAGGTCTGGAGCCTGGGCGGCGCCGACGGCAAGGGCCGCAAGATCACCGAGGAAGGCGTCCGCTTCGCCTCCCCGGTCAACGGCGACAAGCTGCTGCTGACGCCCGAAGTCAGCATGCAGATCCAGACGGTGCTCAACAGCGACATCGTCATGCAGTTCGACGAGTGCACGCCCTGGCAGACCGCCGGCGTGCTGACCACCGAGGCCCAGGCCCGCAGCTCGATGGAGCTGAGCCGCCGCTGGGCGCTGCGCTGCAAGACCGAGTTCGAGCGGCTGGGCAATCCCAACGCGCTGTTCGGCATCGTCCAGGGCGGCATGTTCGAGAACCTGCGCCAGGAGTCGCTCGACGCGCTGGTCGAGATGGACTTTCCCGGCTATGCGGTCGGCGGCGTCAGCGTCGGCGAGCCCAAGGACGAGATGCTGCGCATCATGGCGCACACCCCGCACCGGCTGCCGGCGCACAAACCCCGTTATCTGATGGGCGTGGGCACGCCCGAGGACCTGGTCGACGGCGTGGCCTGCGGCGTCGACATGTTCGACTGCGTGATGCCGACCCGCAACGCGCGCAACGGCCACCTGTTCACCCGCTACGGCGATCTGCGGCTGCGCAACGCGCGCTACAAGACCGACGAGCGGCCGATCGACGAGACCTGCGCCTGCCACGCCTGCGCCACCGGCATCAGCCGCGCGTACCTGCACCACCTGGACCGCTGTGGCGAGATGCTGGGCCCGATGCTCACGAGCATCCACAACCTCCATTACTACCTGAACCTGATGCGCGAGATCCGCGAGGCGCTGGACGCCGGGCAGTTCGCTGCCTGGCGCCAGCGCTTCGCCGAGGACCGGGCGCGCGGCGTCTGAACGCCCGCCACCCTTCCCCGGCGCGCCGCGCCGTGAGCGACCGCCGTGCCGACCGGGCGCGGACGCTGCGCCACGCGGCCGAGCGCCGACCCGACCACCCCGAGCCGATGTCACCGTGTGCTGCGCGCCACGGCGACCGGCCTTGAACCGTCTACAGTCCACGCCCCATGGCGACCAAGACCACCCCCCGGGCCCGCAAGACGGCCGCTCCGGCTGCCGCTGCAGCCCCCGCCGACCAGGCCGTGATCTCCGAGACTTCCCCCGCCGCGGCACCGGCACGTGCCCCGCGCCGGCGCACCACGACGGCGGCTGCGCCGCAGACCGCGGCGGCCCCGGCCCCTGCGCCGGTCGAGCCCACGCCGCCGGCCCGCAAGAGCGCCCGCCGCAAGGGCGGTGCGGACACGGTGGCCGCGGCGCCGGTCACCACGGCCGTGGCGGCGCCCGCCGCCGAGTCCCCCGCCGTGACGCCGGCCGCCGCAGGTCGCAAGACGGCGGGCAAGGCGGTTGAAAAGACGACTGAAAAGACGGCAGGCAAGGTGGCCCGCAAGACGGCCGCAGCCGTCGCGCCGGTGCCGGCCGCTGTCTCCACGGCGGCCACGGCGCCGTCGGCCACGGCTGCCGCGCCGCGCCCCGTTCGCGCACCCGCTGCCGCGGACCAGGCCCCCGCCGCCGGGCGCGCCGACGGCACGGGCAAGACCGCGGCCGCCCGGCCCTCAGGGAAGACCCCGGCCGGCAAGACCGTCGCCGGCAAGACCGCAACCGCGACCGGGACCGCCAGCGGCCGCGGCCGGGCCGCCCGCCCGGCGGCCGCGTCCGCCGAGGTCCGGCCCCAGCCCGTCGCGGCGGCCGAGGCCGCGCCGGTGGCTGTTGCCGCTCCGGCGGCCGTTGCCGCGCCTGCTCCCACGGCCGCGTCCGCCGATGCCGCTCCAGCCGCCTCGCCCGCTGCCCGCAAGCGCGGTCGCCGGCCGCCCGCACCGGCGCTGAGCGCGGCCGTCGAGGCGGCGGTCGAGGCCGTCGAGTCGCCGATGCCCGAGCCCGATGCGCGGTCTGTCGCCGCGACCTGGGTCGCCGTCCAGGCCGAGCCGCCCGCCGCTGCCGCACCGGCTCCTTCCCCGTCCCCCGACGCCGCCGCTGGTCTGGCCGCTGAAGTCAGCCAGCTGCTGGCCGATGCCGAGGCCGCCACCCGGGCACCGACCGCACCGGTCGCGGCCCCGCCTGCGGCCGAGCGCGCACCGACGCCCCTGCACGACGCCGCCGCCCCGCCGGCGACCGAAGCCGAGCCCGAGCCCGAGCCCGCAGCGGCGGGCCCCGCGGCGCCGGCCCGCGCCAAGACCGCCGAGCCGGCGGTCCGCCCCGCCGCCGAGCTGGCGGTGGCGCCCGTCGCCCCGCCGCCGCCCGAGCCCGTCGGCCCGCCGCACAGCACGTTGGAGCTGGTCGAGGCCGATGACGAGCGCTGGCTGCGCTTCATCCCCGGTCGCCACTGCCCGGGCGGTCTGCGTCAGCTGATGGCCCAGCGCGGCGGCGCGGACGGCCGCGTGCCGCTCGCGGACGACGCCCTGGTCGGCGCCATCCTGCGCCAGGCCGCCGAGCCGCGGCAGGGCTATGCGGTGCCCGCCGGCCTGTGGCCGCTGCTGGCCGCCCACCGCGATGCCCGTGCGCGCGCCGCCCGCCTGGAGCGCCAGTACCCCGAGGGCCTGGACAGCCCGGCGCTCAACCGTCTGCTGCGCGCGCCGCTGGCGCCGTTCCAGGCCGAGGGCGCGCTGTTCTCGGTCGTCGCCGGCCGCGCGCTGATCGCCGACGAACGCGGTCTGGGCAAGAGCGTGCAGGCGATGGCCGCGATCCAGCTGTGGCGCCGCCACATGGGTCTGCAGCGCGTGCTGCTGCTGTGCGCGCCCGAGCAGCGCGCCGCCTGGCAGCGGGCCTGGGCCCGCTTCACCGGCACGCTGCTGGAGGCCGTCGAGGGCTCGCCGCCGCAGCGTCAGGCGGCCTGGTCCCGCGAGGCCGGCGTGCTGCTGATCAGCCCCGAGCAGCTGCAGGCCGATGCCGCGCTGATCGCCGACTGGGATCCGGAGCTGGTGGTGGTCGACGAGCCGCAGCAGCTGGCCGCCTGGTCGCAGCTGGCGGCGCCGTTCGCGCTGGTGCTGTGCAGCCAGCCGCTGGACACCCGCCCCGAACTGCTGGAATCGCTGGTCGACTGGCTGGATCCGTACCGTCAGGGCGCGCTGGCCGCGCTGCGCCGCGTGCAGGCCGCCCAGCGTGACGGGCGGGACCTCGACGAGGCCGCGCTGGAGCAGATCAGCGAGCAGCTCTCGCGCGTGATGCTGCAGCGCCAGCGCGAGGAAGTCGCGGGCCAGCTGCCGGGCCTGGTGCAGGCCGAGCGCCTGGTGCCGATGGGCCCGGCGCAGCGCGCCGCGCACGACGCCCAGGTCGCGCAGATGCGCCGTCTGGTGGCGCGCTGGCAGCGCAGCGGCTGGCTCAGCGACAGCGACCAGTGGGCGCTCGGCGTCGCGCTGCAGGCCGCGCAGCAGGCCTGCCAGCGCGCCGAGCCGGCGCGTGCCGACAGCGCGCTGGCCGAGGCCACGCTGGCCGCGCTCGATGCCCAGCTGCAGGACTGGGCCGACAGCGGCCTGACCGCCGTCGCGCTGCCGTGCGCGACCGCCGCCGACCTGCAGCAGCTCACCGCGCGGCTGCTGCCGCGTCATCCGGGCCTGCTGCTGGTGCCGCCCGAGTCGCCGCTGCCCGAGACGGCCCAGGCCCTGCTGCAGGTCGGTGCGCCCTGGCGCGCCCGCAAGCTGCGCGGCCCGGACGCGCCGCGCGGCGCGCTGTGCGTCAGCGTGGTCGCCCAGGACAGCCTGGAGCAGGCGCTGGCCGAGACCCAGGCCGCCCGTGTCGATGCGCCGCGCAGCGCGGCCGACAACGGCAAGGGCTTCCTCGGCGGCGAGAAGCTGCAGGCCTGGCTGGGCGCGGTGCGCGCCGCGCTGGAGGCGCTGCCGCGGCCGGTGGCCGACGCCTGAGTCCGGCCGCCGGCGGGGCCGGCCGCGTCAGGCGCGGTCGGCCCGGTCCGCGCTGTCCGGCCCGGGCTGTCGGTGGCTCGGGGCCGTCTCAGGCCGGGCCCGGACCCGGACCCGGCACCGCGGCGCTCACCAGAACTGCCACTGCCGCGTGGCCACCACCCAGATGCCGAGGGCGCCGTTGGTCACCGCGTGGGCGATCACCGCGCTCCACAGCTTGCCGGTGCGGCGGTAGAGCAGCGCATAGGCCAGGCCGGCGACGATGGCCGCCAGCCACAGCGTGTGCGCGAGCATGAAGACGAAGGTCGACAGCACGATCGCGCGCAGACCGACGTCCTGCGGCGCCAGCGCGGCGAAGGCCGGCTGCTGCAGCCAGCGCATCAGCCAGGAGCGCCAGAACAGCTCCTCCATCACCGGCACCAGCAGCGCGGCACCGGCCCAGCGCACGGCCACCAGCGGCCAGATCAGCTGCCCGTCGGCATCCAGCGGCACGAAGCCGGCCGCCGCCTGGCCCAGCTGCATCCAGGGCGCGTCCAGCAGCACCCACAGCACGCAGACGATCAGGCCGACGGCCACCGCCTCCAGCGTCTCGCGCAGGTCCGTCAGGTTCTGCCGCGCCAGCTCGCCGTACTGGCGCCACCAGTACACCAGCAGTCCGCCGACGACCGGCAGCGACAGGCCGTAGAGCCAGCGGGTGTCGAATCCCCAACGGTCGTCCTGCGGGGCGGCGCCGCGCAGCATCAGGATGGCCATGAAGGCGGCGAAGGGCGCCACGCGCTGCAGCGTGGCCGGGGCAGGCAGGTTCAAGGGCATGGGCGGATTCTGGCCTGCGCCACGGTGTGCGGTGGCGGGCGGGGCGCGCGAACAGGCGGGGGCGGCGGCGTCGGGCCGCGGTCCCGCGGCGGCTTCGGCGGCTTCGGTGGGCGGCTCAGGCCACGCCGTCCGTCTCGTCCCGCACCGCGGCGGCCGGCCGGCCCAGCCAGCGTGCGTGCACCGCGGCCGTGTCCTGGCCCAGCGTCGGCGCCGGTCGGCCGATCGCGCCGGGCGTGCCGTCGAGCCGCGGCACCACGCCGGGCACCTGCAGCGCCAGGCCGTCGGGCGTGTGCGCCGTCTGCAGCATGCCGCGCGCCGCGTAGTGCGGATCGGCGGCGATGTCGGCCACGGTGTAGATGCGGCCGGCCGGCACCTGGGCGGCCTGCAGCACGGCCACCACCTCGGCCACCGGGCGCTGCACGGTCCAGGCGGTGATGGCGGCATCCAGCGCATCGGCCCGGGCGGCGCGGCCGGCGTTGTCGGCCAGCGTCGGATCGGCCGCCAGATCGTCACGGCCGATGGCCTGCATCAGCCGGCGGAAGATCGAGTCGCCGTTGCCGCCGATGACGGCCTGGCCGTCGGCGCAGCGGTAGGCGTTGCTCGGTGCGATGCCCGGCAGCGCGCTGCCGGCGGGCTGGCGCACGGCGCCGAAGGCGGCGTACTCGGGCAGCAGGCTCTCCATGCAGTTGAAGACCGATTCGTAGAGCGCGACGTCGACCACCTGGCCGCGGCCCTTGGGCGCCTCGGCGCTGACGCTGCGGCTGCGCGCCTGCAGCGCCAGCAGCACGCCGATCACGCCGTGCAGCGCGGCCAGCGTGTCGCCCAGGCTGACGCCGGCGCGCACCGGCGGGCGGCCCGGCTCGCCCATCAGGTGGCGCAGCCCGCCCATCGCCTCGGCCACGACGGCGAAGCCCGGCAGGTCGCGGTAGGGGCCGCTCTGGCCGTAGCCGCTGATGCGCAGCACGATCAGGCCCGGGTTGTCGGCCATCAGCACGTCGGGGCCCAGGCCCCACTTCTCCATCGCGCCGGGCTTGAAGTTCTCGATCAGCACGTCGGCCTCGGCCGCCAGGCGGCGCACGTCGTCGCGGCCCTCGGGCGTGCGCAGATCGGCCACCACGCTGTGCTTGCCCCGGCTCTGCACCTGCCACCAGACGCTGGTGCCCTCGTGCAGCATCCGCCAGCGGCGCAGCGGGTCGCCGTCGCCGGGCGGCTCGATCTTGACCACCTCGGCGCCGAAGTCGGCCAGGGTCTTGCCGGCGAAGGGGCCGGCGATCAGCTGGCCGAGCTCCAGCACGCGCAGGCCGGCCAGCGGGCCGGTGGCCGCGGGTGCCGGGGCGGGCGCGACGGCAGGCGTCTCTGCAGGTGTCTCGGTGGCGGCGCGGGCCGCGGGCGGGGGCTGGGTGCGTTCGCTCATGGTGGGCGGATTCTGTCGCGCCGCCGCCGGCCCGTCCGGCCCGCTCTGCCCGCACGGCGGGGACGGCCCGGGTCCGCCTGCCACATCCGGCTTGAGCCTGCATCAGGCAAGGGCAGGGCGGGCTGCGCTAGCCTGCGGCCATGACCACCTTGTTCGACCCCGTGCGCCTCGGCGCCATCGATCTGGCCAGCCGCATCGCGATGGCCCCGCTGACCCGCAACCGCGCCACCGGTCAGCTGCCGAACGCGCTGATGGCCGAGTACTACGCCCAGCGCGCCGATCCGGCCACCGGCGCCGGCCTGCTGATCACCGAGGCCACGCCGATCAGCCCGCTGGCCCACGGCTACCTCGACACCCCCGGCCTGCACACCGAGGCCCAGGTCGCCGCCTGGCGCCCGGTCACCGACGCGGTGCACGCGCGCGGCGGCCGCATCGTCGTGCAGCTGTGGCATGTGGGCCGCATCTCGCACGGCAGCCTGCTGGGCGGCGCGCAGCCGGTGTCCTCGACCGCCCGCGCGGCCGATGCCAAGACCTACACCGCCGACGGCTTCCAGCCGGTGAGCACGCCGCGCGCACTGGCCACCGACGAGCTGCCCGCCCTCGTGGCCGACTACCGCGCCGCCGCCCGGCGGGCGATCGAGGCCGGCTTCGACGGCGTCGAGGTGCACGCGGCCAACGGCTACCTGATCGAGCAGTTCCTGCGCGACAGCTGCAACGACCGCACCGACGCCTACGGCGGCCCGATCGCGAACCGCATCCGCCTGCTGGTCGAGGTGATGCAGGCCGTCACCGCCGAGATCGGCGCCGGGCGCACCGGCATCCGCCTGTCGCCGGTCACGCCGTCCAACGGCATCGGCCAGGACAGCGATCCGGCCGCGCTCTTCGGCGCCGTGGCCGACGCGCTGGCCCCGCTGGGTCTGGCCTATGTCCACGTCGTCGAGGGCATGACCGGCGGCCCGCGCGACCTGAGCGAGCAGGGCGTGGCGCCGTTCGACTACGCCGCGCTGCGCCAGCGCTTCGCCGGCACGCCGTGGATGCTGAACAACGGCTACGACCGCGCGATGGCGCAGGCCGCCGTGGCCGAGGGCCGGGCCGACGTGGTCGCCTTCGGCCGGCCGTTCATCGCCAACCCGGATCTGGGCCTGCGGCTGCGTGAAGGCGCGGCGCTGCAGGCGATCGACCCGGCCACGCTCTACGGCGGTGGCGCCCGCGGCTACACCGACTACCCGACGCTGGGCGGCTGAGCCTCAACGCACCCGGCCCGTCCTCAGAGCCGCTTGCGCTTCATCTTCGACAGGAAGAGCTCGCGGATGTTGACCTCGCGCGGGCCGGGCACGATGCGGATCGCGTCGCCGGCCTGGACCACGCCCGGCTCGATCACGGCCAGGTAGCTGCCGCACCAGCCGCTCTGGGCCATCAGCTTCGACGCCTGGTTGAAGCCCATCACGTGGTTGAACTTGAAGCAGGGCTGGCGCGGCTCGCTGACGGCCAGCACGCAGCCCGGCAGCGCCAGCCGGTCACCGACCCACAGCCGGGATTCGTCGATCCCCTGCAGCGTCAGGTTCTCGCCGAGAAAGCCGTGCGGCAAGGCCGCGTCGGCATCCGCCACCCGGGCCTGGGCGCGCACGCCCTGCCAGAACGCGTAGTGCGCCTGCGGGTAGGCATAGATCGCCTTCGACACGCCACCGTGCACGGTGGGGTCGGCCTGCTCGTCGCCGTCCAGGCCCAGCGCGGACACGCGCACAGGTCCGTCCACGGCCCGCTTGCCGATGGCCGTCAGCACCCGGCGGCCGTCGATCAGCACCGGTTGCACGCGGGAGACGTTGACGCTCAGGACGCAGGGGGCGGGATCGGACATCGGTCGGCGCGGCCGTGCGGACGACCGTGGCGGGTGGGGGATCGCCCGATGCTAGCGCTGCCGTTCCGGTCCGGCCATCCGAGTCGTGAACGACGCCCGCGAAGTCCGGCATCAGGTCATGTCGTTTTTGCATGGGACACCCTGGGCTCAGGTGGTTACCGTGTAATTACAGCGTTTTGACAATGTCGTCCCAGGCAGAAGATCCGTCGCGACCGGTCAAGCGCTGTAACCGGATCGTCCGGGTTACGGCGTCAAGCGCTCTGGCGGCCTTGCCCGAGCACCTCCCGCAGGTGCTGGTGCAAGCCCGTGTGGCCCCCGATCCGTCTTTCGTCTTTTCCGTATCCCAACCTTTGGAGCCCGCACCATGAACCAGCCCGTGATGGAAGGTCTGCGCCTGAACGTCCCCGCCTACGTCAAGCACGCGCGTCTCGTGTCCTGGGTGGCCGAGATCGCCGCCCTGACCGAGGCCGCCGAGGTCTACTGGTGTGACGGCTCCGAGGCCGAATACGACCGCCTGTGCGCCCAGCTCGTGGCCGCCGGCACCTTCAAGAAGCTCAACCCCGAGCTGCGTCCGAACAGCTACCTGGCCTGGTCGGACCCGAGCGACGTCGCCCGCGTCGAGGACCGCACCTTCATCTGCAGCGCGCAGAAGGACGACGCCGGCCCGACCAACAACTGGATGGCGCCGGCCGACATGCGCGCGCTGCTGCAGACCGGCCAGGCCGACGGCACCCCCGCGCTGTTCAAGGGCGCGATGAAGGGCCGCACGCTGTACGTGGTGCCGTTCTCGATGGGCCCGCTGGGCTCGCCGATCGCCCACATCGGCATCGAACTGAGCGACAGCCCCTACGTGGCCGTCAACATGCGCCTGATGACCCGCATGGGCAAGGCCGTGTTCGAGGTGCTGGGCGATGACGGCGAGTTCGTGCCCTGCGTGCACACCGTCGGCGCGCCGCTGGAGGCCGGCCAGAAGGACAGCGCCTGGCCCTGCAACAAGACCAAGTACATCGTCCACTACCCCGAGACGCGCGAGATCTGGTCCTACGGCTCGGGCTACGGCGGCAACGCGCTGCTGGGCAAGAAGTGCTTCGCGCTGCGCATCGCCTCGATGATGGGCCGCGACCAGGGCTGGCTGGCCGAGCACATGCTGATCCTGGGCGTGACCAACCCGGCCGGCAAGAAGTACCACGTCGCCGCCGCCTTCCCGAGCGCCTGCGGCAAGACCAACTTCGCCATGCTGGTGCCGCCGGCCAGCTTCGCCGGCTGGAAGGTCACCACCATCGGTGACGACATCGCCTGGATCAAGCCGGCGGCCGACGGCAAGCTCTACGCGATCAACCCGGAAGCCGGCTACTTCGGCGTCGCCCCGGGCACCAACTTCAAGACCAACCCGAACTGCATGGAGTCGCTCAAGCGCGACGTGATCTTCACCAACGTCGCGCTGACCGACGACGGTGACGTGTGGTGGGAAGGCATGGACGGCGACGCCCCGGCCCACGCCATCGACTGGCAGGGCAAGGACTGGACGCCGGCCATCGCCAAGGAAACCGGCGCCAAGGCCGCCCACCCGAACGCCCGCTTCACCGTGGCCGCCACCAACAACCCGGTGCTGGACCCGGCCTGGGACGACGCCAAGGGCGTGGCCATCGACGCCTTCATCTTCGGCGGCCGCCGCTCGACCACCGTGCCGCTGGCCACCGAGGCCCGCAACTGGGCCGAAGGCGTCTACATGGCCGCCACGATGGGCTCGGAGACCACCGCCGCCGCCTTCGGCGCGCAGGGCGTGGTGCGCCGCGACCCGTTCGCGATGCTGCCCTTCGCCGGCTACCACATGGGCGACTACTTCGGCCACTGGCTGAAGCTGGGCGCCACGCTGGAAGCCGCGGGCGCCAAGCTGCCGGCCATCTACTGCGTCAACTGGTTCCGCAAGGGCGCCGACGGCAAGTTCGTCTGGCCGGGCTACGGCGACAACGCCCGCGTCCTGAAGTGGATGCTGGAGCGCATCGAGGGCCAGGCCGGTGGCGACGCCAACCTGTTCGGCACCAGCCCGCGCTACGAGGACCTGGACTTCACCGGCCTGGACTTCAGCCGCGCGCAGTTCGACAGCGTGGTCTCGATCGACCGTGACGCCTGGCGCGCCGAGATGGCGCTGCACGGCGAGCTGTTCGCCCAGCTGGCCGCGCGCCTGCCGGCCGAGCTCGGCCAGATCAAGGCCCGCATCGAGGCCGATCTGGCCTGATCGGCCACGGCGCGCCGCTGCAGCACCGCGCCCGCCCTACACTGCGACGGCCCGTCCACCCTGCCCGGGGTGGACGGGCCTTTTTTCATGGCCCAACCGGGTGCGTGCGGCCTGCGGCCGCGGCGCGCCGCGCCGCTGATGCACCTGCAACTGCTGTCCGACCTGCACCTCGAAACCGAGGATTTCGATCCGCGCCCGGCGCCCGGCGCCGACCTGCTGGTGCTGGCCGGCGACATCGACACCACCTGGTCCGCGCTCGAACGCTTCGCCGGCTGGCCGGTGCCGGTGCTGATGGTGGCCGGCAACCACGAGTTCGACGGCCGCGAGCTCGACGAAGCCTGGCCGGCGCTGCGCGAGCACGCCGAGCGCTGCGGCATCCGCCTGCTCGAACGCGAGGCCTGCGTGCTGGCCGACCGTGACGGGCGGCGCGTGCGCTTTCTCGGCACCGTCCGCTGGAGCGATTTCGACGGCCTGGGCGAGGCCCAGCGGCCGCGCGCGATGCGGGCCGCCAGCTACTTCCAGCGCCTGATGCGGGCGACCGTCGGCGGCCAGCCGCTCGATGCCGAGCGCCTGCGCGAGCAGGCCCTGGCCTGCCGCGACTGGCTCGCCGACGAACTGGCCCGCACGCCCGAGGCCCTGCCGGCCGGCCAGCGCTGGGACGCCACCGTCGTCATCACCCATTTCGCGCCCAGCCTGCGCAGTGGCGATCGACGCTTCGGCCAGCAGCCCGGCACCGCCAGCTTCTGCAATGCCGACGATGCGCTGATCCCGCTGGCCGACCTGTGGCTGCACGGCCATGTGCACTGCCGTCACGACTACGCGGTCGAGCGCGGCGAGGGCCGCGCACCGGCCCGGGTCATCAGCCAGGCCCGCGGCCTGGCGCGCAAGGGCGAGGCCGACGGCCACGACCCCTTGCGCCTGATCGAGGTGCCGCTGCCGACCGTGGCGTGAGCGCACGCGGCCTGTGCACGGCCACCGGCCACCGGCATGGCGGAACCGGGCTTCGCCCTTGATGTCCGACAAGCCCGGCCGCTCGGCTGGCGCGATACTGACCTCACCCTGAACCAGGAGCCCCCATGAAGATCCTCGTGCCCGTCGACGGCAGCCCGTTCACCAAGCGCATGCTGGCCTATCTGGCCGCCCACGACGAATGGCTGGGCCCGACGCAGCAGTACACGCTGCTGCACGTGGCCACCCCGGTGCCGCCGCGCGCGGCCGCCGTGCTCGACAAGGCCACGCTGCAGGGCTACTACGCCGAGGAGAGCGACAAGGTCTTCAAGCCGATCCGCACCTTCTTCAAGAAGCAGAAGATCGAGGCCGAGTTCGTCGCCAAGACCGGCGCCGCGTCCGACGTCATCGCCGCCGTCGCCGCCAAGGGCGAGTTCGATCTGGTGATGATGGGCTCGCATGGCCACGGCCTGCTGGGCACGCTGGTGCTGGGCTCGACCACCACCAAGGTGATGGCCCACTGCAAGACCCCGGTGCTGATCATCCGCTGATCACGCGGCGCTCGGCGGCCGCGTCTGCAGGCCGCCGAAGCAGCTGCGCATCACGTGTTCGACGATGGCCGCATCGTCGTGCCGCCCGCCGGCCTTCAGGAACCCGACCACCGGGTCGCAGGCGCGGGCGAACACCGTGTAGAGCACGACCTCCGGCGGCAGCGCCGGATCGATCGTGCCGTCGGCCTGGGCCTGGACGATCCACTCACCGAGCCGGTCGCTCAAGTCCATCAGCCGCGTCATGTAGCCCTCGTGGGCCAGCAGGGCGGCGCGCAGGCTGGAGTTTTCGCTGGGCAGCGTCGGCATCTCGCCGGCCAGTTGCGTGCGCAGCGTCCAGCGGGTGATCTCCCGCAGCCGCGCACCGGCATCCAGGCCGGCATCGGCCTGCAGCCGCGCGCTCTCGGCCAGCGCGCTGTCCATCACCTGCACCATCGCCGCGGCGGCCAGCGCCTCCTTCGACGGGAAGTGCTTGTAGAGGCTGGCCTTGGCGATGCCGACCTCGGCCGCCACCTCGTCGACCGTCATCAGGTCGAAGCCCTTGTCGGCGAGCAGGCGCTTGACCGCGGTGACGATCGCGTCCTCGCGGGCCAGATGGACCTTCTGTCGGAAACTCAGTTTGGTGCTCACGGCGGGCGAGTCTACGCCTGTGGACGCCGCCGTGAACCTCCCGGACGCCGTGTGAACTGATCAGTTCAGCACGCCCGCGCCGGGTTCACCGTTGGCCGCTGCCCTGGCGACGGCCGGGCCACCAGCGGCGGCCGGCCGGCTTGTCCGCCGGCGCGGAGGCGCCCAGCGGCGCCGGCGCGGACTCATCGAGCCAGCATTCCATGCCGAAGGCGGTGCCGAGATCCGCGGGCTCCGGCGTTCGCACCTGACCGCGTCCGCGTTGGCGCAACCAGCGGGTCATCGAGGTCAGGGCGGGCAGGGCCATGGTCGGACGGAAATGGGGGGTTGCAGTCGGCGTGTGCCGGTGGGCGCGGCAGGGCGGGCATCGGCGTCCCGGACCGCAGGACGCCGCGCTGACCACGAGCGCGCATGGGGAAACAGTCTGGCATCAGGTCGATGACAGCGCTGCGACGAATTGCCGGATCCCCCGGTCCTGCCGTGTCCGGTGCGCACGACATCACGTGTCCGGGGGGGATGAGTGGATCGGCGCCTGGGGGCCGCCGCCTCGGCGGGCGCGGCCGGATCGGGTCGGTCGGGCCATCGGCTTCCATCAGTACAGCTGATGGAGTCGGAATTCCATGAATGCCGCTTCATGTCGACGGCCGCTCGCGCCGAAGATGCCGGCATCGCTGCCCGCACCGGAGCCCGCCATGTCCCCGACCCGTTCCTCCGCCGCCCCGATCGTCGTGCTCGGTGCCGGCATCATCGGCATCAGCACTGCCTGGCATCTGCTGCAGGCCGGCCACCAGGTCATCGTCGTCGACCGCCAGCCCGATGCGGCGCTGGAAACCAGTTATGCGAACGGCGCCCAGATCTCGGTCAGCTTCTGCGAGCCCTGGGCCAGCAAGGACGCGCCGCTCAAGGTCGCCAAGTGGCTGCTGCGTGACGATTCGCCGCTGCTGTTCCGCCCGCGGCTGGACCCGCAGCAGTGGCGTTGGGGCCTGAGCTTCCTGACCCAGTGCTCGGACGCGGCCTTCGCGCGCAACGTGCGCCAGTTGGTGGCACTCGGCAGCTACAGCCACGAGGCGCTCAAGGCCGTGGTCGCCGACACCGGCATCGTCTATGACCGGCTGGAGCGCGGCATCCTGCACTTCTTCTCGTCGCAGGCCGATTTCGAATCCGGCGCCAAGGCCGCCGAGCTGATGCGCCAGTACGGCGTCGACCGCCGCGTGCTGGACCGCGAGGCGGTGCTCAAGGTCGAGCCCGCGCTGGCCGCCTTCGGCCCGAACATCCACGGCGGCACCTTCACACCCAGCGACGAATCGGGCGACGCGCTGGTCTTCACCCAGCAGCTGGCCCGCCGCTGCCGCGAGGCCGGCGCGCGGATGATGTTCGACACCGACATCGAGGCGCTGGAGACGGCCGGCGGCCGCGTCGTCGCCGCCCGCCTGCGCGACCGTCTGACCGGCCAGGCCCAGCGCCTGGAGGGCGCGCAGTTCGTCGTCGCGCTCGGTTCGTACAGCGTGCCGTTGCTGCGTCCGCTCGGCGTCTCGCTCAACCTGTACCCGGCCAAGGGCTACTCGGCGACGATGAAGCTCAAGCGGCCGGAGGCCGCCAGCGTGGTCAGCCTGCTCGACGACACGCGCAAGATCGCGATCAGCCGCCTGGGCGACCGCATCCGCATCGCCGGCACCGCCGAGATGGCCGGTTATGACACGAACCTGGACAGCCGCACCGCCCGCGCACGTTGCGAGGCCCTGGTGCGCCGCTACGAGGAGCTGTTCCCCGGCGTGGCCGACACCTCCGAGCCCAACTACTGGACCGGCCTGCGCCCCAGCACGCCGGACAACGTGCCCCTGATCGGCCGCAGCCGCCTGCCCAATCTGTGGCTGAACACCGGCCACGGCACGCTGGGCTGGACCCATGGCGCGGGCTCCGGCAAGGCGATGGCCGAGCTGATCAGCGGCCGCCAGCCGGCACTCGACTTCCGCTTCTGCGGCAGCGATCTGCCGGCGCGCCGGCCGATGGTCGCGGTGCCCGCGCGCGGCTGAGGCCCCCGGCGCGGCGCCGCCGCGGCGGGCCGGGCGGGCGGCCCGCCTCCTAGAATGCCCGCACATGTCCGATCCCGTCTCGTCTCCCGCGCGTCCCGGCGCTGCCCCTGAATCCCGCCCGGATGTCCGCGCCGACTGGTGCGCGATCGATTTCGGTACCTCCAACTCGGCGCTGGCCCTGGCCGACGCCCAGGCCGCCGACGGTGTCCGCCTGGTGCCCCTCGAAGGCGCGGACGTCACCCTGCCGAGTGCCGTCTTCTACGACATCGAGGACCTGCCCCGCGGCGCCCAGGCGCCGCGCCGGCTCTACGGCCGCGCCGCGCTCGCCGCCTACCGCGAGGGCCGTGAAGGCCGGCTGATGCGCTCGATCAAGAGCATCCTCGGCAGTGCGCTGGCCGGCCAGGCCACCGACATCGGCGCCGGCCATGCGGTGCGTGGCCAGGACGTGGTCGGCCACCTGCTCGGCCGCCTGCTGGAGCAGGCCCGCGTGGCCGCACCCGATCGCCCGCTGCCGCAGCACGCGGTGCTCGGCCGCCCGGTGCATTTCGTCGATGACGACCCGCAGCGCGATGCCCAGGCCCAGGCCGAACTGGAAGCCGCCGCCCGGGCCGCCGGCCTGCGCGAGGTCGCCTTCCAGTTCGAGCCCATCGCCGCGGCGCTCGACCACGAGGCTGGCCTGCAGGCCGAGGAGCGGGTGCTGGTGGCCGACATCGGCGGCGGCACCTCGGACTTCTCCATCGTGCGCGTGGGCCCGCAACGCCGTGCCCGCCTGGACCGTGCCGACGACATCCTGGCCAGCCACGGCGTGCACGTGGCCGGCACCGATTTCGACCGCCACATCGATCTGGCCCTGCTGCTGCCGGCCTGCGGCTACCGCACCCGCGGCCCCAGCGGCCGCGAGGTGCCCAGCCGCATCTACTTCGATCTGGCGACCTGGCATCTGGTGCATGCCGCGCAGCAGCCGTCGCGGGTGGCCGAGATCGCGCGCATGAAGGGCGACTATGCCGACGCGCGCCACCACGCCCGCCTGCTGCACGTGCTGCGCGAGCAGCTCGGCCATGCGCTGCTGGCGCGCGCCGAGGGCGCCAAGATCGCGCTGTCCGATGCGCTGGAGGCGGTCGATGCCGTGGCGGCCACCGCCGCGGCCGAACTCGCCGTCGACGACATCGAGCGCGGCCTGCGCCTGCCGCTGGACGCGCCGCTGGCGCTGGCCGCGCTGCAGCCCGACCTGCGCCGCATCGCCGACGCGCTGGAGGAGACGCTGCGGCGGGCCGGCCTGCGTGCCGATCAGGTCGACACGCTGTACTTCACCGGGGGTTCGACCGGCCTGCGCCCCTTGACCGCGGCGATCGCGGCGCGCTGTCCGCAGGCCCGCGTGGTCCACGGCGATCGTCTGGCCTCGGTGGCGCGCGGTCTGGGCCTGCAGGCGCGGCGCCTGTACGGCGCCTGAGCGGCGCGCCCGCGCCCTGGCGCGGGGCCGCGGGCCGCGCGGCGGCCTGCGGATGCACGACGTCGGCCATCAGCAGCACGCTGCGCACCAGGTCCTCGACCGCCTCGTCCAGGCTCTCCGGCGGCGCGAGGGTCTCGATCTCGGCCAGCAGTTCGTCCGCGTCCTCCAGGTCCTCGGGATCGAAGTGGCGGTAGAGCGTGGCCAGCGGCTCCAGCAGCGCGTCCTCGTGTTCGTCCATCAGCGCCGGGAACAGGTCGACCGCGGTGGCGAAGCCGGCGACCCAGGGCAACACCATTTCACCGGGTGTGGCCTCCTCGTCCAGCTCGTAGATCCAGGGGTCGAACCACTGGCGGCCGGCGATGGCCTGGTGCAGTTCGTCCAGCCGTGCCCGCAGCGTGGCGGCCAGGGATTCGCGGTCGAAGCGGGTCGGGGCCTGCTTGCCGTCGAGGTCGATCACCGGCGGCAGCCAGCGCGCCTCGGGCACCGGCTGCGGCTGCAGCAGCAGACCGCACAGATAACCGTCGATCTGCACCACGTCCAGGCCGTCGAAGGTGGCGGGCAAGGTGTCGAGCAGGGCCTGCAGCGCGTCGAGGTCGAGCACCCGCCCGGTGGCGGCGACCTCCGGCCGCGCGGTGCGCGGCGCGTGAGCGGGGCCTTGCGCGGGCGGGGCGCGGCGCGGCGGGCGTGAAGGCGGGGCAGGGGGCTTGGCAGGCATGCGCCATTGTCGCCCGCGACGCCCCGCTCGGCGGCAGACCGACGGCCCGCCCATGACGCGCATCGTGGGCGGGTTGGCTGTTATCAGAATCTGTCAAGCGCCGCGATGGTGGATTTAGGGATGTCATGCCCCCCGGTTTGAAGGGCATAGTGTGCGCATGCCTACAGGCCGCAAGGTCTGTGGATGCGGTAGCCGCCGCCAGCGCCCCGGATCGTCCAGGGGCTGGGGTGCGAGGCCTGAGCGACCGTCTTGAAGGCCGCCGTCATCGGCAACCTGTCCCAACGACGTCCTTTCTGAGGACTTTGCGCGCCTGCCGGGCAACTGGCAGGCGCTCTTTTTTTGCCCTGGACGGGGACCTTCAGGGCGCGAAGCCCGCGCGCAGGCGCTCGCGCAGATGGGCCACCAGCGCCTGCACCGCCCGTGGC
The DNA here is from genome assembly GCF_038066575.1 of Pseudaquabacterium rugosum. Taxonomy (NCBI): domain Bacteria; kingdom Pseudomonadati; phylum Pseudomonadota; class Betaproteobacteria; order Burkholderiales; family Sphaerotilaceae; genus Pseudaquabacterium; species Pseudaquabacterium rugosum. The sequence continues at coordinate 146,649 of NZ_JBBUTF010000014.1, forward strand.
ACGTGCGGGCTGTAGGGCCGGATCGCGTAGAGCTGGCCGCCGAAGCTGCCCACCGGCTGCCAGTCCGGCAGCACCACCCGCAGCCGCCCGTCGCGCAGCGCGCCCTGCGCACTGAAGTCCGGCAGCAGGGCGATGCCCAGGCCGGCGATCGCCGCCTCGCGCAGGATCTCGCTGTTGCCTGCGGCCAGGCAGCCGGCCACCGGCACCGTCTGCTTGCGGCCGTCCGCATGCTGCAACTGCCAGGCCGGCGTGTCGCCGGGACGCAGGTAGTGCAGGCAGTCGTGACGCACCAGATCCCCGGGCACGGCCGGCACGCCACGCTCCTGCAGGTAGCCGGCGCTGGCCACCAGCAGCGAGCGCGTCGCGCACAGCGTCCAGGCCACGTGGGTCTCGGGCGGCGCGTGGGTGTGGCGGATGGCCAGATCGAAGCCCTCGGGGGCCAGCGCCACCAGCCGGTCCGACAGATCGAGCTCGATGCGCACCTGCGGGTGCTCGCGCAGGAAGTCCGGCAGCAGCGGCATGATCTGCTGGCGGGCCAGCGCCACCGGGGCCGTCACCCGGACCCGGCCCTGCGGCGCCGAGGCCAGGTCCTGGATGCCGGCGAAGGCGGCCGCGATCTGCGCATAGGCGCTGCCGGTGCCGTCGACCAGGCGCTGTCCGGCCTCGGTCAGCCGCACGCTGCGGGTGGTGCGTGAGACCAGCGGCACGCCGGCGGCCCGTTCGAGTTCGGCCATGCGCTGGCTGACCGCGGCCTTGCTGACGCCCAGCCGCCGGGCCGCGGCGGTGTAGCTGCCGTGCAGGCCCAGCACCCCCAGCCAGTGCAGATGGCCCCAGAGGCTCTCGACGCGCACGTCGCGCCGCGCATCGGCCATTGGTGCGGGCGCTGCCTCGCTGCCGGCAGGCGCGGTCGGGCCGTCGCCACTGGCACCGGCCTGCGGGCTGGGCTGAGCGGCCGCGTCGGGCCCGGGCCCGGTCGATGGCCGTGTGGCGTCTGCCGGGACCCGGGTCGGGGCCGTGGGCGGATCGGCAGGGGCGGACGGGTTCATGCGGCGGGTTTGTTCAGCGTTTTCACGGAGGATTGTTCAGTCTCGTGAACAACAAGTCCAGCGCCGGCCGTCTGGTCGCGTTCCGGGGGGCTGCCTAGACTGCCGTCCATTCCCCATCCCCCCTCGTCACGGAGCATCACGACCATGGGCGCACCCGCAGCCTTCACCTCCTCGGCCGACGTCGGTCACTTCATCGGCGGCGAAGCCGTCGCCGGCCGCAGCGGCCGCAGCCAGGCCGTGTTCAACCCGTCCACCGGTGCCGTCGCACGCCAGGTCGCGCTGGCATCGGTCGACGAGGTCGAGGCCGCGATCGCCAGCGCCAAGAAGGCCCAGCCGGCCTGGGCCGACGTGCCGCCGATCCGCCGCGCCCGCGTGCTGCTGAAGTTCCTGGAGCTGATGAACGCGCACCGCGACGAGCTGGCCGCGATGATCAGCGCCGAGCACGGCAAGGTCTTCACCGACGCCCAGGGCGAGGTTGCCCGCGGCATCGACATCCTGGAATTCGCCTGCGGCGTGCCGCAGCTGCTGAAGACCGGCTTCACCGACCAGGTCTCGACCGGCATCGACAACCACGTGCTGCGCCAGCCGCTGGGCGTGGTGGCCGGCATCACGCCGTTCAACTTCCCCTGCATGGTCCCGATGTGGATGTTCCCGGTCGCACTCGCCACCGGCAACGCCTTCATCCTCAAGCCCAGCGAGCGCGATCCGAGCCCGGCCATCCTGATGGCCCGCCTGCTCAAGCAGGCCGGTCTGCCCGACGGCGTCTTCAACGTCGTCCAGGGCGACAAGCTGGCCGTCGACACGCTGCTGACCCATCCGGACGTGCGCGCCGTCAGCTTCGTCGGCTCGACCCCGATCGCCCAGTACATCTACGAGACCGGCGCGAAGCACGGCAAGCGCGTGCAGGCGCTCGGCGGCGCCAAGAACCACCTGGTGGCCATGCCCGACGCCAACGTCGACCAGGTCGTCGACGCGCTGGTCGGCGCGGCCTACGGCTCGGCCGGCGAGCGCTGCATGGCGATCTCGGTGGCGGTGCTGGTCGGCGACATCGCCGACCAGGTCGTCGCCAAGGTGGCCGAGCGCGCCCGCACGCTGAACGTGACCGACCCGATGGACCTGAAGGCCGAGATGGGCCCGATCGTCACCGCCCAGGCGCGTGACCGCATCGAGGGCTACATCGGCAAGGGCGTCGAGGAAGGCGCCCAGCTGGTGGTCGACGGCCGCGGCCTGAAGGTGGCGGGCTTCGAGGGCGGCTTCTTCACCGGTGGCACGCTGTTCGACCACGTGACGCCCGAGATGACGATCTACAAGGAAGAGATCTTCGGCCCGGTGCTGGCCTGCGTGCGCGTGCCGGACTTCGCCTCGGCGCTCAAGCTGATCAACGCCCACGAGTTCGGCAACGGCGTGGCGATCTACACCACCGACGGCGGCATCGCGCGCGAGTTCTCGCGCCGGGTCGAGGTCGGCATGGTCGGCGTCAACGTGCCGATCCCGGTGCCGATGGCCTGGCACGGCTTCGGCGGCTGGAAGAAGAGCCTGTTCGGCGACATGCACGCCTACGGCGAAGAGGGCGTGCGCTTCTACACCAAGCAGAAGAGCGTCATGCAGCGCTGGCCCGAGAGCATCGCCAAGGGCCCCGAGTTCGGCTTCCCGGTGTCGAAGTAAGGCCGCCACAGGCGGGGCGTGAGGCTGCGAATCAGCACGTTCCGCCTGCACTGTTGTGTAACTACGACAGTTTTCGGGCCTCGGTAAAGATCCGGTGAAGGCCGGTCAAACATAAAAATAACCGTTTTGTGACAACGGGTTGGAGACGAGGGGCCGGGTGGAATCACGCGTAACCGTTGCAGGTCGCGCTTTCAGTTCTGCACGCTTGTCGGGTTCAATCCGTTCGTCCTGAGTGTCGTCTCGCAAACGGGACGCTCAAGAAGGCACCGCTGTCTGGTGCTGCCATTCCATACAGGAGATTTCGCATGACCCGCATGATCAAGGCCACGGCCGCTGCTGCTCTGACCGTTCTGTCCGGCCTGGCTTTCGCCGCGCCGAGCGTCGATGCCAACATCGAGATGGACACCGACTATGCCTCGAAGGCCAAGGCCGATGGCTCTTCTGAGAAGGGCTTCCGTCAAGCCGGTCGTGTCGAGCTGAACGTCGCCGGCAAGACCGAAAAGGGCGGCTTCGTCGCCGGTCGTGTGAGCTTCCTGGGCCAGAAGGGCGGCGGCGTCGCGACCGACGACGTCTGGGTGCAGTTCGGCAACGCCTCCGCCGACCTGAAGCTGGGCCGTTTCGAAGCTGCGGACCTGTTCATGGTCGGCAAGGACACGATCATTGAAGATGCTGGCGTCAGCGGCTACCGCAATGTGCTGCGCGGTCGTTTCGCGAGCGATGTTGCTCACGCTGCGGCAACGTTCAACGCATCGTCCGCGCTGTCGGTCGAGCTGGGCGTGATCGGCGATAACCAATCCGTCGCCGTGCGTCCTGTCGTCACCTACAGCGCCAACGGTATGGTCGTGCGCGCCGGGGTGGACGCCGGCAAGATTGGCCCGGGCTCTGGTGGTGCCTCTGCCAAGCGTGCCATCAGCGGCCTGGGCGTCACCGTCGGTGTGCCGGTTGCCGGCGGCACCGTCAACGCCAGCGTCAATTCGGGCAAGGTCGAGAACGCCCTGGGCGTGAAGGTCAAGGGCACCAGCGTCGGCCTGAACGGTACCTTCGGCAACTTCGGTCTGGGCTACATCTCGGACAAGAACGACAACACCAAGACCGAACACAACGTTTATACGGCCTTGGTCTTCCAGTTGCTCGACACGGGAGCGACGATCACCCCGGCGGTTGCCTACTCGAAGGTCAGTGGCTCGCCGACGCAAGTTACCGGCCGCGTGCGCGTGAACTACACGTTCTGATGCGGATGGGTGGCGGTCGCCCCTGGCGGGTGGCGGCCACCGTCTGATCGGACACCCCGCGACGGGACGCTTCGGCGTCCCGTCGTCGTTTCCGGCCGCTGCCCGCGGGGCGCAGCGGCCGCCGTGCCGATGCCGGTGCACGGACCACCGGAGCCACCGAAGCCGCCCAAACACCCCGAACAGCCGGCCACCGGTCGCGCTGATCCGGCGATGGCCGGCCCGGCTCGCCGTGCACGATGGCCGCACCCGCCTTCCTGCGCCCGTGCGATCCGCCGATGCCCTGCGATTCCGACGACCTGTCCGCCCCGCTGCGCGGTGCCACCCGTGACCGCGATGGCGACCGGCCCCGTCCGGTCCTCACGCCGGCGCGCGCCGTGACCGTGACCCGCGGCCTGGTCTGGCTGTCGGTCTGTGGCGCGACGAGCCTGCTGTCGGCCTGCGGCCTCGGCGCTGCGCTCAACGGTCTGTGGGGCACGCCGCGTGGCCCGCTGGTGCCGCCCGCCCTGCCCGGCGTGGCGCAGGTCGCCAAGGCCGCGCCGGCCGCCGCGGCGATCGCCTCGGCCGCCGCGCAGCCGGTGTGGGTGGCGGCGGCCATCGGCTGCCGTGATCTGCCGGATGCGCTCGGGGATCTGCGCCAGGTGCATCCCGCTCTGCGCCTGGACCGGGTGCGCCCGCAGGAGGCGGATGCCCAGGGCCATCCGGCCCACTGCGTGGTGCAGGGCCGGCTGAACCGCCGCACCGGCGCCGATGGCCGCGACTACGCGATCCGCTTCGAGCTGCGCCTGCCCGAGCGCTGGAACCGCCGCCTGCTGCACACCTTCGACGGTGGCCCCGGTGGCCAGGCGCCGCAGGCCTGGGGCCGTCTCGGTGTCCAGGAGCACGACGCCTTGAGCCAGGGCTGGGCGGTGCTGGCCTCGGACGAGGGCCACGATGCCCAGGCCGACGGCCTGTCGCGCTACGGACTGGTCCAGCCCTTCGTCTTCGCGCTGGAGCCCCAGGCCCGCCGCGATCTGGCCGGCGATGCGGCGGCCGCGCTCGCGCCCTTGGCCGGCCGGATGGTGGGCGCCTACTACCGCCAGCCGGCGCGCCACCGCTACGCGGCCGGCTGCAGCGACGGCGGCCGCCAGGTGCTGGCCGCCGCCGCCCGCCGGCCACAGGATTACGACGGCTATCTGGCCGGCGCGCCGCAGTGGCGGCCCACCGCGTCCGCGCTGCAGCATGCCTGGGACCTGCGCCAGTTCCAGCCCCTGGGCGACGACCTGCGCCGGGCCTTCAGCCCGGTCGATCTGCGCCGTGTCGCGGACTGGGTGGTCGAGCGCTGTGATGTGCTCGACCAGCTGCGCGACGGCCAGGTGCTGGATGTCCGCCGCTGCCAGTCCCGCCTGCGCTGGGACGAGCTGCGCTGCCGCGAGGGCGCCGCCGGCACCGGGGCCAACTGCCTGCGTGCCGAGCAGGTCGAGGCCCTGCGCGTCGCGCTCGGCGGGCCGCAGAGCCGCGCCGGTCAGGCGCTCTATGTCGACTGGCCGCTGGACGTGGGCATCGCCAGTGCGGCCTGGCGACGCTGGAAACTCGAGACCGACATCGAGGCCTGGCAGCAGCAGCCCATCGGCGTGATCCATGGCGGTGCGGCGCTGGCCTATCTGTGGCGCACGCCGCCGCAGACGGTGGCCGGCACGCCGCAGGCGCTGCGGGAGTTCCTGCAGCAGCTCGACCTCGACGAGGCGGCGCGCGCGGCCGGCCTGCGCATCGCGCCCTACGAGGCTTCGGCGCGCGAGCTGTTCGATCTGCCGGCCGACCTGCCGCAGCGCATGGCGACGCTGCGCCAGCGCGGCGGGCGGCTGCTGATCTACCACGGCAGCGGCGATGCGGTGGTCTCGCCCTGGGACAGCACGCGCTGGATCGAGCAGGTGCAGTCGGCGCTCGGCCAGGGGGCGGCCGACGAGACCGCGCGCCTGTTCCTGGTGCCTGGCATGGGCCATTGCCAGGGCGGACCCGCCACCGATCGCTTCGACGCGCTGCAGGCGCTCACCGACTGGGTCGAGCAGGGCGAAGCCCCGCAGCGCATCGAGGCGCGGACACGTCCGGACAATGGCGAGCGGCCGGCCGCCTGGTCGCCGGTGCGCAGCCGGCCGCTGTGCCCCTGGCCGCGGGTGCCGCGCTACGGCGGCGGCGACCCGGAGGAGGCGGCCAGCTTCCGCTGCAGCGCCGGCTGACGGCGGGCCGGCACGGACTTGACGCCCGTCAATTCCAGCCTGGGGGGGATCGGCCTGCCAGGACAGACCCGGCTGTAACATCGATCCATGTCACCGTCGTCCCCCGTCCCCGCTTCCGACAAGGTTCTCCTGATCACCGGCGCCGGACGCGGCATCGGCGCGGCCACCGCTCGCCTGGCCGCCCAGGCCGGCTGGGACGTGGCGGTCAATTACAGCCGCGACATCGATGCTGCCAGCCGGGTCGCCGATGCGGTGCGCGCCTGCGGCCGCCGGGCGATCACCGTGCGGGCCGACGTGGCCGACGAGCGCGCGGTGCAGGCGATGTTCGCCCGCATCGACGTCGAGCTCGGCCGCCTCGGCGCCCTGGTCAACAACGCCGGCATCGTCGCGCGGCGCAGCCGTCTCGACGAGATGGTCGTGGCCCGCTGGCGCCACATGTTCGAGGTCAACGTGCTGGGCACCATGCTGTGCACCCAGGCCGCGGTGCGCCGCATGAGCACGCTGCATGGCGGGCGCGGCGGCGCCATCGTCAATCTGAGCAGCATGGCCGCGGTGCTCGGCGCACCGGCCATGTACGTCGACTACGCCGCCAGCAAGGGCGCGATCGACAGCTTCACCGTCGGCATGGCGCGTGAGCTGGCGACCGAGGGGGTGCGCGTCAACGGGGTGCGCCCGGGCATCATCGACACGGGCATCCACGCCGACAGCGGCGAGCCGGAGCGCGCCCAGCGCTCGGCCAGCGTGATCCCGATGCAGCGTCCCGGCCGTGCCGAGGAGGTGGCCGAGGCGATCGTCTGGTTGATCTCGCCGCAGGCCAGCTACACCACGGGCACCTTGCTCGACGTCAGCGGCGGGCGCTGAGGCGCCGGCGGGCGGCGCACCCGGCGCCGGGTACCGGGCACTCGGCGCCCGTTCAGCGCCGGAGGTCGGCCGGCGGCAGGGCCGGTGCGCCGGGCAGCAGGCCCGGGGGGGCGCTGGCCGCGGGGGCGTCCGGGCTCTCGGCGCTCGCGGCGTCCTCGGCCTCCGAGGCGGCCGCTTCCGGATCCAGGCCGATGCCGCTGTGGCGCTCGCGCTGGGTCCAGTCGTCATAGCGCCAGTCGCCGCCGACCAGGGTCAGCCCGGGCAGCAGCAGCGGGGGCTCGGCGGGCGGGCGCAGCGGCGGGCTGGCCGGCACCTTGCGCAGCGCGGTCGCCATGTAGTCCATCCACACCGGCAGGGCCAGGCCGCCACCGCTCTCGCGTTCGCCCAGGCTGCGCGGCTGGTCGAAGCCGATCCACGACACCGCCACCACGCCCTGGCGGCCGGTGGTCTGGAAGCCGGCGAACCAGGCGTCGACCGCGTCGTTGGTGGTGCCGGTCTTGCCGTAGAGGTCGCTGCGGCCCAGGCGGGCCTGTGCGCGGGCGGCGGTGCCCACGCGGGTCACGTCGTTGAGCAGGCTGTTGGTCAGCACGATGTTGCGCTCGGGCACGGCCCGCGATTCCTCGGTCGGCGCGGCGGGCGCCGGGGCCTCGTACAGCACCTGGCCGCGCGCGTCGGTGATGCGCGCGATCAGCAGCGGGCTGACGCGCCAGCCACCGTTGGCCAGCACCGCGTAGGCCTGGGCCAGCTGCATCGGGCTCACGCTGCCGGCGCCCAGCGCCAGGGTCAGGTTGTCGGGCTGGCGGCGGGTCTCGATGCCGTAGCGGCCGGACCAGGCCAGCGCATCGGCCACGCCGATGGTCTGCAGCAGGCGCACGCTGACGGTGTTCTTGCTGCGCGCCAGCGCCTGGCGCAGCGTCAGCGGGCCGTCGTACTGGCCGTCGCTGTTGCCGGGGCTCCAGCCGTCGGCGGTCTCGATCGGGGCGTCGTTGACGACCGAGTCGGGCGAGAAGCCGTACTCCATCGCCGCCGCGTAGATGAAGGGCTTGAAGGACGAGCCGGGCTGGCGCTGGGCCTGGGTGACGTGGTTGAAGGGCTGGCGCACGAAGTCGAAGCCGCCGACCAGCGCGCGCACGCGGCCGCTGGCCGCATCGAGCGCGACCAGCGCGCCCTGCACCTCGGGCCATTGCACGACGCGCCAGACGCCCTTGTCGTCGGCCATCACCCGCAGCACGGCGCCGCGGCGCACGGCCAGCGCGTCCGGCGCCCGGGCGGCCAGGCCGGGGGTGGCCACCCGCAGGGCCTCGCCGCGCAGGGTCAGGGCATCGCCGCTGGCCAGCTGCAGCTGCAGCTCGCGCGGGGACGCCTTGAGCACGATGGCCAGGCGCAGCTGGTCGTCGTCGCGGCGGTCGCGCAGGGCGAGGGCGGCGGCGCGCTCGGTGTCGGGGTCGCCTTCGGGCGGCAGGCTCTCGGTGTCTTCCGGCCCGCGCCAGGCCTGGCGGGCGTCGTAGGCCAGCACGCCGCGGCGCAGCGCCTGCCAGGCGGCCTGCTGCTCGGCCGCCTGCAGCGTGGTGTAGACGCGCAGGCCCTGGGCGTAGGCGGCGGTGCCGAAGCGCTCGACCACGGCCTGGCGGGCCATCTCGGCCACGTGCTCGGCATGGACGTCGACCTGCAGCGGTGAGCGCAGACGCAGCGGCCGGGCGGCGGCGGCCTCGGCTTCGGCCTCGTCGATCACGCCGGCGGCCACCATGCGCTTGAGCACCTCGGCCTGGCGCTTGCGTGCGCGCGCCATGTTGCTGACCGGGTTGGCGAAGGACGGGTTCTGCGGCAGGCCGGCCAGCATCGCGATCTCGCCGGCATCGAGCTGCTCCAGCGTCTTGCCGAAGTAGGTCTCGGCCGCCGCCGCGAAGCCGTAGCTGCGCTGACCCAGGAAGATCTGGTTCATGTACAGCTCGAGGATGCGCGGCTTGTCCAGCTCGCGCTCGATGCGCAGCGCCAGCAGCGCCTCGCGGATCTTGCGGTCGACGCTGATCCGCGAGCTGAGGAAGAAGTTGCGCGCGACCTGCTGGGTGATGGTCGAGGCGCCTTCCCGCCGGCCGGCCAGATTGGCCAGCAGCGCGCGGGCGATGCCGCGCAGGTCGACGCCGGCATGCTCGTGGAAGCGGCGGTCCTCGACCGCCAGCACCGCGTCCTGCATGCGCTGCGGGATGCGCTCGATCGGCGTGAAGCGCCGCCGCTCGCTGCCGAACTGGGCGATCTCCTGGCCGTCGGCGGTGTAGACCTGCAGCGGCTCGCGCGGCACGTAGTTCACCACCGTGTCCAGCGGCGGCAGCTGCGGCAGATACCAGGCCAGGGCCAGCGCGCCGGCCCCGATGCCGCCGGCCACGGTCAGCCCGGCACCGAGCAGCGTGCGACGGGCCCAGCGCGGCAGGCGGCGGCCCGAGGTCGGCGGACGGTGCGGGACAGGCGTGCTCATCGGCGGATTATCGGCAGCGCCCGTGCCGAAGCCGGCCACGCCGGCTCGGGGCTCACCCTGGATTCACCGCGCGCCATCGGCCGTTGCGCCGCCATCACACACGACGGCCGGCACCGGCCCGTGTCGTACAGCTGTTACAAATCGGGCCCCTGCTGTCTTTGAGCTGAAGATGCCGCCCGACCCGACCGCCGCCGCTCCCCGCCGTGTCCGGCCCGCGTACGGGCATGTGCTGCGGCTGTGCTGGACCCTGCCCGAGGCCACGCCCGACGAGCGACGGCGCCTGCTGAACCTGCAGGCGGCCAGCGTGGCCGTCACCGGCTGGCTGGGCGACGTGGTGTTGCTGGTGGTGGCTGCGGCGGTGCTGGCCGCCGATCCGGCCCCGCCCGCCTGGGCGCCGCTGTGGCTGCTGGCCATGCTGGGCTGTGATCTGCTGGGGCGCGGCATCGGCCAGCGGGCCGAGTCCTCGTCCGAGACGCGGGGCGGCGGGCCGCGCGATTTCCGCCTCGCGCCGCTGTGCCTGTGGCTGGTGCTCAAGGCGGCGGTCTTCGGCAGCGGTCTGGCCTGGCTCTATCTGCACCGCGACGACACGCTGCGGGTGATGATCGCCGGCGTGTCGGTCGGGGCCATGTGCGGCGGGGCGTTGCGACGCGCCCGCCTGCCGCAGGCCGCCGCGGTCTGGATCCTGGTCCACGGCGTGATCGGCGTCATCACCCTGGCGCTGATGCCGCGGCGCATGGAGACGGCCGTCTTCATCGCGCTGCTGCTCTGGGTGCTGCTGCTGCTGGTCACCATCCTCAACATCTCGCGCCAGTTCGTGCAGGCCTGCCGGCGCGAGTTCGACGCCGAGCGCCAGGCCCATGTGCTGCAGCTGCTGCTCGACGACGTCGAGGGCGCCTCGCGCGACTGGTTCTGGGACTGTGACGACGAGGGCCGGCTGACCCATGCCTCGCCCCGGCTGGCCGACTGGCTGGGCTGCCCGCCCGCCGAGCTGCCCGGCCGTCGTCTGAGCGACACGCTGGCGGGCGCCGGCGTGGATTTCTCCGCCCTGCGCCAGCTCGACGCCCGCCTGGCTGCGGGCAAGCCGTTCCGCGAGCTGCTGCTGCCGGTGCGCCGCGACGAGCACGTGCAGCGCTGGTGGTCGCTCAGTGCCAAGCCGCTGCGGGCGGCCGATGGCGCGGCGGCCGGCTGGCGCGGCGTGGGCATCGACGTCACCGAGTCCCACCAGCACCAGCTGGCGCTCGGCCGGCTGGCCCGCACCGACGTGCTGACCGGCCTGTCCAGCCGCCTCGGCTTCAACGAGCGGCTGCGCCAGCTGCGGCGCGAGGACGGCAGCCTGCAACCGGCGGCGCTGATCATGCTGGACCTCGACCGCTTCAAGGCGATCAACGACGGCCACGGCCATGCCGTCGGGGATCAGCTGCTGCAGGCCGTCGCCCGGCGGCTGGCGACCTGCAGCGGCGGGCCGGACTGTCTGGCCCGTCTCGGCGGGGACGAGTTCGCGCTGCTGCTGCCCGGTGAGTGGCGCGACGAGGCCCTGGCCCGCCGCGCCGAGGCGGTGCTGACGGCGCTGCGCGCGCCCTTGCGCCTCGGCGGCCTGCAGCTGAACGTGCGCGCCAGCCTGGGCATCGCCGCCGCGCCGCGCCATGCCACCGATGCCGACGCGCTGCAGCGTGCGGCCGACATCGCGCTGTACGCGGCCAAGCACCGCGGCCGTGACGCCTGGGCGCTGTACACGCCGGTGCTGGGCGAGCGGGCGCGCCAGCGCGCGCTGCTGCTGCAGGATCTCGGCCATGCGCTGCGCGATGGCCAGCTCATGCTGGACTACCAGCTGATCGTCGACGGCCCGGCCGGCCGGCCGCTGGCCGCCGAGGCGCTGCTGCGCTGGCGCCATCCGCACCACGGGGCCGTCGAGCCGGCGATCTTCGTCACGCTGGCCGAGGAGGGCGGGCAGATCCTGGACATCGGCCGCTGGGTGCTGCGGCAGGCCTGCCGCGATGCGGCCGGCTGGTCCCGCCCGCTGACGGTGGCGGTCAACCTGTCGCCGGTGCAGCTGCGCTGCCCCGGGCTGGTCGACGACGTCGCCGCGGCCCTGCACGACAGCGGTCTGCCGCCGCAGCGCCTGGAGCTCGAACTGACCGAGAGCGCGGTGGCCGGCGACGAGGTGGCCGACGTGCTGCGGGCGCTGCGGGCCCTGGGCGTGCGGCTGGCGCTGGATGACTTCGGCACCGGGCATTCGTCGTTGGCCCAGTTGCAGCGCCACGGCTTCGACCGCCTGAAGATCGACCGGGCCTTCGTCGCGCCCCTGGCCGCGGCCGATGCCGGCCAGGCGCTGGCCCTGGTCGGTGCGATCGTCACCCTGGCCCGCGCGCTGGGGCTGGCCTGCACGGCCGAGGGCGTCGAGCAGGCGACGCAGGAGGCCCATCTGCAGGCGCTCGGCTGCGAGGCGATGCAGGGCTTCCGCTACCACCGCCCCTGCGCGGCGGCCCACCTGCCGCAGTCCATCGACACCGCGCTGGCCCGGGCGGCCTGAGCCGCGTCCGGTCCGTGCCCCGCGGCCCACGGCCGCGCGGTGCCGGCGCTCCCGCCGGCCACGGGCCGCTCAGACCACGCTGACCGGCACCCGCCGTGCCAGCGCGCACATCAGCTCGTAGCCGATGGTGCCGGCGGCCTGGGCGACCTCGTCGATCGGCAGCCGGCTGCCCTGCGGGCCTTCGCCCCACAGCGTGACCGTGCTGCCGATGGCCGCCTGCGGGGCCGGCGTCAGATCGACCGCCAGCATGTCCATCGACACCCGGCCGACCGTCGTGCAGCGCCGGCCGTCGACCAGCACCGGCGTGCCGCCGGGGGCGTGGCGCGGGTAGCCGTCGGCATAGCCGCAGGCCACGATGCCGATGCGCTGCGGCCGCTCGGCCACATGGGTGCCGCCGTAGCCGACGCGCTCGCCGGGCTGCAGCTGCTGGGTGGCGATCAGCGCGGATCTCAGCGTCATCGTCGGCCGCAGGTCCCAGTGGGCGATGTCGTGCGCCGGGAAGTCGGGCGCGCAGCCGTACTGCAGGATGCCGGCGCGCACCCAGTCGCTGCGGGTGACCGCGCCGTCGCTGCGTCCGACCGACAGCGCCGGGTGGCGCAGGATGGCCGCGCTGTTGGAGAGTGAGCGCTCACCGGGCAGGTCGGCCGTCGCGGCATCGAAGGCCTGCACCTGGTGGGCGATGCCGCGCGGGCCGTCGGCGTCGCTGAAGTGGGTCATCAGCGAGATCTCGTCGACCTGCGGCAGCGCGTTCAGCCGCACCCAGGCGCCGCGCGCGGCCGTCGGCGTGAAGCCCAGCCGGTTCATGCCGCTGTTGATCTTGAGGAAGACGCGGTGCGGCTCGTGGGTCTTGTGGCGGCTCAGCCAGTCGATCTGCTGCTCGCAGTGCACCACGTGCCACAGGCCCAGGCGCGAGCACAGCTCCAGATCGCGCGGCTCGAACACCCCTTCGAGCAGCAGGATGGGGCCGCGCCAGTCGAGCGCGCGCAGGCGCTGGGCCTCGGCCAGGTCCAGCAGCGCGAAGCCGTCGGCCGCGCGCAGCGCGTCGAACACCCGCTCGATGCCGTGGCCGTAGGCGTCGGCCTTGACCACCGACCACAGCCGGGCATCGGGCGCCAGCGCGCGGGCGCGGGCCAGGTTGTGCGACAGCGCCGCGACATGGATCAGGGCCTGGATCGGGCGGGGCACGGCGGGTCGGGCGGGCAGCCTGCGTTGGGAAAGGCCCGGATTCTGCCAGCCAGCCCCCGGCGCGCCCGGGGGCGGTGCGGGCCGGCCCGCCGTTCGGGCGGGGGGCGGCCCTGTCGCGCCGCGGCGCTGGCCGTGTCCACCGCCGCTGTGGCGTTCCCGGATGGCACAGGACGCGGGACAGGGGCGTGCTATAACGCGCGCCGCACCGACGGTGCTGTGCGCGGCCTACCCTCCGCGGACGGCGCCGGCGGGGATCTCGGGTGGCGGCGGATGCGCGCAATCCAGACCGGCGGTCGGCGCGGACGTACAGATGTCGGCGCCGGTCCGGCCGGCAGTTTCCGGAATGACGTTGGGTTGACTGCGCGGGACGATGAAAAAAGGCTTCTCCACCATCATGTCGGCGCAGTTCTTCAGCTCGCTGGCTGACAACGCCGTCTTCATCGCCGCCGTCGAGCTGCTGCGCACCGGCGGCGCTCCCGAATGGCAGCGCGCCGCCCTGGTGCCGATGTTCGCGCTGTTCTACGTGGTGCTGGCGCCCTTCGTCGGCGCCTTCGCCGATGCGCTGCCCAAGGGCAAGGTGATGTTCATCTCGAACACCATCAAGGTCGCGGGCTGTCTGATGATGCTGTTCGGCAGCCACCCGCTGCTGTCCTACGCCATCGTCGGCCTGGGCGCGGCGGCCTACTCGCCGGCCAAGTACGGCATCCTCACCGAGCTGCTGCCGCCCTCGCAGCTGGTCAAGGCCAACGGCTGGATCGAGGGGCTGACGATCGCCTCGATCATTCTCGGCGCGGTGCTCGGCGGCCAGCTGGTCGGCCCGCACGTCGCGCCGCACCTGCTGGCCTTCGATGTCCCGCTGCTGAGCACCGGCATCGACACCGCACCCGAGGCCGCGATCTCGGTGCTGGTCTTCGTCTACGTGATCGCCGCGCTGTTCAACCTGCGCATCCCGCGCACCGAGGCGCCGCTGGTGCCGATGACCGGCAGCGCGCTGTCGATGGTGCGCGACTTCGCCGGCTGCAACCGCCGCCTGTGGCACGACAAGCTGGGCCAGATCTCGCTGGGCACGACCACGCTGTTCTGGGGCGTGGCCGGCAATCTGCGCTACCTGGTGCTGGCCTGGGCGGCTGTGGCGCTGGGCTACACCACCACCCAGGCCACCAGCCTGCAGGGCGTGGTGGCGGTGGGCACGGCGCTGGGCGCGGTGGCGGCCTCGATGCAGATGCGGCTGGACCGCGCGGTCGGCGTGATCCCGCTGGGCATCGCGCTGGGCCTGCTGACGGTGCTGCTGAACTTCGTCACCAACCTCTGGCTGGCGGTGCCCTTCCTGATCCTGCTGGGTGCGGCCGGCGGCTACCTGGTGGTGCCGATGAACGCGCTGCTGCAGCACCGGGGCCACAACCTGATGGGCGCCGGCCGCTCGATCGCGGTGCAGAACTTCAACGAGCAGGCCTGCATCCTGGGCCTGGGCGCCTTCTACGCCGGCATGTCGCGCTTCGGCCTGTCGACCTTCATCGCCATCACCGTCTTCGGCCTCGTCGTGGCCGGCGTGATGGAGCTGATCCGCCGCTGGCACCTGCGCAACTGCGTCGAGCACCGGGGCGAGGTCGAGCGCCTGCTCCAGATCGCCCGCAGCGACGACGCGCACTGAGCCCGGCGCGGTCCGTCCACGCCGCACCCGATCCGCCTGATCCGTCCCGCTCCCGCCATGGCCCTGCCCGACCTCGACCTGACCGATCTGCACGGCCGCCCGCTGCGCCTGCGCGACTGGGACGGCCGCGTGCTGCTGGTGGTCAACACCGCCAGCCGCTGCGGCTTCACGCCCCAGCTCGGCGGCCTGCAGCAGCTGTGGGCGCGCCACCGCGAGGCCGGCCTGGTCGTGCTGGGCGTGCCGAGCAACGAGTTCGGCGGCCAGGAGCCCGGCACGGCGGAGCAGATCGCGTCCTTCTGCAGCCTGGAGCACGGCGTGGACTTCCCGCTGCTGGCCAAGACCGAGGTCAACGGCCCGGCCGCCCATCCGCTGATGCGCTGGCTCAAGGGCGCGGCGCCGGGCCTGCTCGGTACCGAGGCCATCAAGTGGAACTTCACCAAGTTCCTGGTCGGCCGCGACGGTCAGGTGATCGACCGCTATGCGCCGCAGACCGCCCCGGCCCGCCTCGACGAGGCCATCGCACGGGCGCTGGCCGCCCCGACGCCGGCCGCCTGAGGCGGTTTGATACGCGACAATTCACGCTTTCATTCCGCGCCCACCCTGCAACGGCCGGTCGCCGGCCCTCTTCGCCATGTTCGAGCACATCCAGCCCTACGCGGGCGATCCGATCTTCGCCGTCGTCAACGCCTTCATGGCCGATGCCCGGCCGCAGAAGGTCAACCTGTCGATCGGCATCTACTTCGACGAGGAAGGCCGCCTGCCGGTGCTGCCCAGCGTGCAGGAGGCCGAGAAGCGCATCCTGGCCGCCGGTGGCGCCAAGCCCTACCTGCCGATGGAAGGCGACGCCGCCTGCCGGGCCGAGGTCGGCCAGCTGCTGCTGGGTGCCGCGCATCCGGCGCTGGCCGACGGCCGCACGGTGACGATCCAGACGGTCGGCTCGTCCGGCGGCCTGAAGGTGGGCGCTGACTTCCTCAAGACCTGGCTGCCCGACAGCGCGGTCTGGGTCAGCGATCCGACCTGGGACAACCACCGCTCGATGTTCGAGGGCAGCGGCATCACGGTGAACCGCTACCCGTACTACGACGCGGCCACCGGCGGCCTGCGCTTCGACGACATGCTGGCCACGCTGCGCACGCTGCCGGCGCGCAGCATCGTGCTGCTGCACGCCTGCTGCCACAACCCGACCGGCGTCGACCTGACGCCCGCCCAGTGGCAGGCGCTGATCCCGGTGCTGAAGGAACGCGAGCTGCTGCCCTATCTGGACCTGGCCTACCAGGGCTTCGGCGACGGCATCGACGAGGACGCCTACGCCGTGCGCGCGCTGGCCGACGCCGGCATCACCTTCTTCTGCGCCAACAGCTTCAGCAAGAGCATGAGCCTGTACGGCGAGCGCTGCGGCGCGCTGACGGTGGTGTGCACCAGCGCCGCCGAGGCCGGGCTGGTGCGCGGCCAGCTGGCCTACACCGTGCGCCGCCTGTACTCCAGCCCCGGCATCCACGCCGCCAAGCTGGTGGCACGCGTGCTGGGCGAGGCCGATCTGCGCGCGATGTGGACCGCCGAGGTGGCCGAGATGCGCGAGCGCATCGCCGCCATGCGCCGTGCGCTGCACGACGCGCTGGTGGCCCGCCTGCCCGGCCGCGACTTCAGCTACTTCCTGACCCAGCGCGGCATGTTCAGCTACACCGGCCTGAGCGCCGCGCAGGTCGCCCGCCTGCGCGACGAGCACGCGGTCTACCTGATCGCCTCGGGCCGCATGTGCATCGCCGGTCTGAGCCAGGCCAACGTCGGCCGCGTGGCCGAGGCGATGGCGTCCGTGCTGGCGGACTGAGTCCCACGGCCGGGCCGCCCGCGGTCCGGCGCCGGGCCAGCGCTCAGTAGTGCGGCGGCAGCTCGTCGCGCAGGCTGCGGAAGCCCTCGGGCCGCGCATCGGACTGCTGCTCGGCCAGCCGGGCCAGCGCCATGCGCAGCTGGGTGATCTGCGCGCTCTGCTCGGCCACCAGGCGGTTGAGCGTCTCCAGCAGGTCGTCCTGGTAGCAGGCCTTGACCTCCAGATCGGTCAGGCGGCGGTCGATGTCCTCGTCGGCATGTGGCATGGGCTGATTTCACCCCATCTGGCGCCGGGCCGACGCTTGATGCGCATCAAGCACCGTGGGGGCGTCATCGCGCCGACATCCTGTCCACGGGCGGGCTCCGTTATGCTGCACTGCAGCAGGATGGCCGGGCGGATGGTCCGCGACCGGGGCGTCCGCACAGGAGTCCGCCGATGTGCCCCGATGCACCGTCCCTTGCCGATGCGGCGGCCGAGCCGCTCGACGCCATGCCCCGCTGGTTGCCCCCGTTGCGGGGCCACCATGGCCTGATCCTCGGCGTGGCCAATGCCCACAGCATCGCCTGGGGCATCGCCCAGCGCTGCGCGATCCAGGGCGCGCGCCTGGTGCTGACCTGTCTGAACGCCAAGGCCCGCGCCCAGGTGCAGCCACTGGCCGACGCGATCGGCGCGCCGCTGCTCGAATGCGATGTGCGCGAGCCCGGCGCGCTGGCCGCCACCGTGGCCCGTGCCGCCGAGCTGCTGGAGGGCCGGCTCGACTTCGCCGTCCACTCGATCGCCTGGGCGCCGCTGCAGGAGCTGCACGGCCGCGTCATCGACACCAGTGCCGAGGGCTATGCCCAGGCCATGCAGGTGTCCTGTCACAGCTTCGCCGAGCTGGCGCGCTGCTGTGAGCCGCACTGGCCGGCCGACGGCGCGACCCTGCTGACGGTCAGCTACCAGGGCGCGGTCGAGGCGGTGCCGCACTACGGGCTGATGGGGCCGGTCAAGGCCGCGCTGGAGTCGATGGTGCGCTACATGGCGCTGGAGCTCGGCCCGCGCCAGGTGCGGGTGCACGCGCTGTCACCCGGACCGATGCCCACCCGCGCGGCCTCCGGTCTGACGGACTTCGACGGCCTGATGGCCGATGCGCGCCGGCGCGCGCCGCTGCGCCGCCTGGTCACGCTGGCCGAGGTCGGCGACGCCGCGGCCTTTCTGCTCGGGCCGGGCGCGGCCGGCATGAGCGGCCAGACGCTCTACGTCGACGGCGGCCTGCACGCCGTCGGCTGAATCCTGCGCGGCCGCGGCGCCCCGGGGCGCGGGCCGCATCCTCCTCCCCACACCGTCTTCCGACGCGCAGACCATGGCCCAGGCCGACGACCTGATCGAGAACCGGACCTTCGACGAGCTGCAGCCCGGCCAGAGCGCGCGGCTGCAGCGCCAGCTGACGCTGGCCGACATCCAGGCCTTCGCCCTGGTCTCGGGCGACGTCAACCCGGCCCACGTCGATCCGGACTATGCCGAGCACACCCGCTTCCACGGCGTGATCGGCCACGGCATGTGGGCCGGCGCGTTGATCTCCAGCCTGCTGGGCACCGGGTTCCCGGGGCCCGGCACGATCTACCTGTCGCAGAGCCTGAGCTTCCGCCGCCCGGTGCGCGTGGGCGACACGCTGAGCGTCGAGCTGACGGTGCGCGACAAGGATCCGGCCCACCACACGGTGCGCCTGGACTGCCGCGTCAGCAACCAGGCCGGCGAGGTGGTGGTCGATGGCCTGGCCGAGGTCAAGGCCCCGACCGAGAAGATCACGCGGCCGCGCGCGGCCCTGCCCACGCTGCACCTGTTCCATCCCGAGGGCCGGCTGCAGGCCTGGGTCGACGCGCTGACGCCGACGCTGGCGGCCGGCGGCCCGGTGCCCTGCGCGGTGGTCCACCCGTGTGACGAGGGCTCGCTGCGCGGCGCGCTCGACGCCGCCGCCCGGGGCCTGATCGCGCCGCTGCTGGTCGGCCCACCGGCCCGCATCCAGGCGGTGGCCGCGGCCGCCGGGCTGGACCTGGGCGGGCTGCCGGTCGAGGCGGTCGAGCACAGCCATGCCGCGGCCGAGCGCGCCGCCGCCCTCGCCGCCGAGGGCCGGGTGCAGATGCTGATGAAGGGCAGTCTGCACACCGATGAACTGATGCGTGCCGTGCTGCAGCAGCCGCGGCTGCGCACCGGCCGGCGCTTCAGCCACGTCTTCCGCTTCGAGGTGCCGGCCTACGCGAAGCCGCTGCTGGTGACGGACGCGGCGATCAACATCGCGCCCACGCTGGCCGACAAGGCCGACATCATCCGCAATGCCATCGAGCTGGCGCAGGCCCTCGGCGTCGCCCAGCCGCGGGTGGCCATCCTGTCGGCCGTCGAGACGGTGACGCCCGACATCGCCAGCACGCTGGACGCGGCCGCCCTGTGCAAGATGGCCGACCGCGGCCAGATCAGCGGCGCGCTGCTCGACGGCCCGCTGGCCTTCGACAACGCGATCTCGGCCGAGGCCGCACGCATCAAGGGCATCGTCTCGCCGGTGGCCGGTCAGGCCGACATCCTGGTCGTGCCCGATCTGGAGTCCGGCAACATGCTGGCCAAGCAGCTCGAATACCTGGCCGGTGCCGCCAGCTGTGGCGTGGTGCTGGGCGCACGGGTGCCGATCGCGCTGACCAGCCGCGCCGACGGTGCGACCTCCCGCATGGCCTCGACCGCCCTGGCCGCGCTGCATGCGCGCCATGGCCGCACGTCGCCGACCGGCGCGCTGGCATGAGCCGCGCGGCCGATCCCGCGGCGGCCGGCCGAGCGGGCGCGGACACGCCGCAGCGGGCCGATCCCCGCCCGGTGCTGGCCGTCAACGCCGGGTCCTCGTCGCTGAAGTTCGGCCTCTATCCGGCGACGGGACCGGCCTGCTTCGCCGGTGAGGCCAGCGGCCTGGAGCCGGGTGGGCGGCCGCGCTGGCGGTTGGCCGGCGGGCCGGAACAGGCGCTGGACATCGAGCCACAGCGCACCGTCGGAGCGCTGCCCGCGCTCGGGGGGGAGGGCCCGGCCGTGGCCGCTGCCGCCCAGGCCGCCGGTGCCGCGGAGGGTGCCGGCGCGGCGGGGGCCTTCGATGCGGCCTTGCAGCGCCTGCAGGCCACGGTCGTCGACCATGCGCCGCAGGGCCTGCTGGCGGTGGCCCACCGCATCGTCCACGGTGGTGCGCAGGGCGACGGCCCGCAGGTGCTGGACGATGCGGCGCTGGCGCGGCTGGCGGCCCTGTCGCCGCTGGCCCCGCTGCACCAGCCGCACAACCTGGACGGCGTGCGGGCGTTGCGCGCGGCCTTTCCGGATGTGCCGCAGATCGGCTGCTTCGACACCGCCTTCCACGCCGGCCAGCCCGAGGTCGAGCGCCTGCTGCCCCTGCCGCCGGCGCGCACCGAGGCCGCCGGCCTGCGCCGCTACGGCTTCCACGGCCTGAGCTACGCATACCTGGCCGGCGAGCTGGCCGCCCGCAGCGCGCGTTGGGCCGGTGGCCGCGCGCTGCTGGCCCATCTGGGCAACGGCGCCAGCCTGTGCGCGGTGCACGACGGCCGCAGCGTGGCCAGTACCATGGGCTTCTCGGCGCTGGACGGTCTGATGATGGGCACGCGCAGCGGCAGCCTGGACGCCGGCGTGCTGCTCTACCTGCTGGCCCACGGCGACGACGCCGCCTCGCTGGAGCGGCTGCTCTACCGCGAGTCGGGCCTGAAGGGCGTCTCCGGCCTGTCGGCCGACATGCGCGTGCTGCATGCGGCCGCCGCCCAAGGCCATGCCGGCGCGCAGCGGGCGCTGGCGCTGTTCGCGCGGCGGCTGCTGCGCGAGGCCGGCGCGCTGACGGCGGTGCTCGGCGGTCTGGACCTGCTGGCCTTCACCGGCGGCATCGGCGAGCACGATGCGGCGGTGCGCGCCGGGCTCGTCGAGGGGCTGGCCTTCCTCGGCCTGCGGCTGGATGCGCAGGCCAACCGGGCGGCCACCGGGGATACGGTGTGCCGCATCGACGCGGCCGACAGCCGCACCGAGATCTGGGTCGTGCCGACCGACGAGGGACGGGTGGCGGCGCGTCAGGCGCGCGCGCTGTGCGCGGCGAGCGGCCCCGACCGGCCTGAGCGGTCCTGACCGGCCCTGAGCGTCAGGGCCTCGGCCGTGGCGGCTCCGGCCGTGTCGGGCACGGGGCCCTGGCCCCACGGTCCGCGCCCCACGCCCGTCCGGGCGACCCGCCGGAACGCACGCAGGTCGGACCGGCCGCCTGACGGCCGCCGTGGGCGGCCACTCGGGCTGTTGCGAGGGCGGCGCGGGCGGCGGTACGGCCCGCGCGCGGATCTCAGAGCAGCTCGGCCGGCACGTTGCCGCCGTTGGCCGCGAGCTTCTGCAGCACGGTCTTGTGCAGCCAGACGTTCATCTGGGCCGAGTCGCCCATCTTGTCGGCCGGGCAGCCCAGCTCGGTGGCCAGGTCCTTGCGGGCGGCCAGGCTGCTGTCCAGGCCCAGCAGCTTCATCAGGTCGACGATCGAGGTCTTCCAGTTCAGCTTTTCGGCGTGGCCGGCGGCCGCGCTCTCCAGGTGGGCGACGACATCGACCACGCTGATCGCGGTCACGGCCGGCGCCGCGGCGGCGACCGGCGCGGCGCTGGCCTCGGGTGCGGCCGGCGCGGCGGCGGCTGCAGGTGCGGCGGCCTCGGTCTTGTCACCGAAACCCAGCTTCGAGAGGATGCTGCCGAAAATGCTCATGGACTGCCTCGGGCGAGTGGTGGCCGGGGCACGGCCGTCACCTGCGGCGGGCCCGGCCGGATGGCGGGACGTCGCGGTGCCGGGATGCGGGTCGTGCCCGTCGTCCGTCCGCGACGCCGGCATGCTAGGCCGCCGCGGTCGGACGGCGGATGACCGCCGTGGAGGGCGTCACGTCAGGCCGGGTCCGGACGGGCATTCCGTCACGCCGAGGCGGTGTGCCGCACGCCGGGCGTGGCGTGCGCGCGACGACGGTCGCCGCGACCGTCGTGCATCGCGGCACCTGGGGCATCCGGGCATCCAGAGCACTGAAGCACTGAAGCACTGAAGCACGACCCGGCATCCGGGCATCCGGCCTGCGCGTCCATCCAGCCCACCCGCCCCCCAGCCATGGCGCGCAGCCGCAGCCGCAGGTCACGCCACCGCCCGTCGCCTCACTGCGGCTGGAAGCCGCTGGCCTTGATGATGCGCGCCCAGCCGGCCGCGTAGGCCCGTTCGCGCTGGCCGAGCTGCGTGCCGCTCTGCCAGCCGACGTTCAGCCCCATCGCGGTCAGGCGCTCGCGCACCTCGGGCTGGGCGACGACCTTGGCCAGGGCCTGGCCCAGCGTGGCCAGCTGGGGCGCCGGGGTGCCGGCCGGTGCGTAGACGCCGTAGAACGGCGTTTCCTCGAAGCCGGCCAGGCCCAGCTCGCCCAGCGTCGGCACCTCGGGCAGCGCCGGCTGGCGGCCCGGGCCCAGCACCGCGACCACCCGCAGCTTGCCCTGGCGGTGGTGCTCGATGAAGTCGGGGATCGACGCGATGCCGGCGCCGACCTGGTTGCCCATCATGTCGGCCATCAGCGGCGCGCTGCCGCGGTAGGGCGCGGCCACCAGGTCGAGGCCGTACTTCTGCGCCAGCACCTTGACCAGGAACTCCGGCACCGAGGCCGGTGCCGGGATGCCGACCGCCCCCTTGCCGCCGCCCGGGCCCTTGACCCACTGCACCCAGTCGCCGACCGACTTCGCCGGCGTGCCCGGCGCCACCGCCAGCGCGTTGACGAAGGTGGCGATGCCGGCCACCGGCACGAAGTCGCGCGCGGTGTCGAAGCCGGGCGTGCGCACCACCAGCGGCAGGATGGAGACGGTGTGGTCGTGGGTCAGGAACAGCGTGTGGCCGTCCGCCGGCGCGGTCTTGAGCGCCTGTGCGGCCAGCTGCCCGCCGGCCCCGGGCTTGTTCTCGACCAGCACCGGTGCGCCCAGTTCGTCCTTGAGCTTGTCGGCCAGCACGCGGGCGATGGCGTCGCTGCCGCCGCCGGCCGGAAAGCCCACCAGCAGCCGGTAGGGCTGGCCTTCGGCGTGGGCGGGGGCCAGCGCCTGCAGCGCGGCCAGGGCCAGCGTGGCACCGGCGGCCAGCAGGCGGCGGCGCCCGGTGGCGGCGCGGGCGGTGGACGGGGAGGTCAGGGCGTGGATCGTCATGGTGCGGGGCGGGGCGAAGACGGCGGGGATCCGGGCCGTCGCGCGGTCGGCGGGTGCCGGGGCGCGACCGGACAGGCCGTGGGACCATAGCAAGAAAGTGGCCGGCGGCCGCCGACCGGTGCGCCCGGCGGGCGTCAGCGCGGGACCGGGGGCGGGCCCGCGGGCCGTCGCCTGCGACCCCGCACTGGCAATTCCAGGGGAGCGGGCTAGAATACGAAGTTTGTTCGCCCCTGTATGGGGCCTGGGCCGTACGGCGTGACCTTTGCGGGGCGCGCGGGGCCGGGGTCGAGGCGGGGGTGTCGAGAGTCGAGTGTTTCAGGCCCGGGCGGGCCGCCCACATGCGCAGGCATGTGCCGGCACCACCGTCCCGGCCTCATGGCATCCGGCGCCGGATGTCCGCCCACGGTGGGACGGATGTGGGCGACCGGTGCCGTGGCCACGACGGGAGCAGCCATCCGGTGCGCGCAGGCGCGTGTCATCCGGTGTCTGGTGCCTGTACGACCCAGCATGCGCGGCACCGGGCACTCTCCGGCACCGCGTCACCACCGGATACCTGGAGATACGGCCCATGGCCAAAGAAGAACTGATCGAGATGCACGGCAAGGTGACCGAAGTCCTGCCTGACTCGCGTTATCGCGTCACGCTGGACAACGGCCACGAGCTGATCGCCTACACCAGCGGCAAGATGAAGAAGCACCACATCCGCATCCTGGCGGGTGACAACGTGTCGCTGGAACTGTCGGCCTACGACCTGACCAAGGGTCGGATCACCTTCCGTCACCTCGAGCGCCGCTGATCGCGGCACGGGCCGGATGGCCGCCACGGCGGCCGCGCCCGTGAAGGCCTGCCTCGGCGCAGGCCCTCTTCGGCCTACCGGCGTCCGGCCTATCGGCGTCACAGGCGCTTCGGCCCTCCCTGCCGGACCGCCACGGCGGTCCCGTGCAGGCCGGGCCCTGTCTTCCCGGTGCCGGCTCAGTGCCAGGCCAGCGTCTGGCCCGGCCGCATGCCCCGGCCGCGCAGGCCGTGCACCAGCGTCAGCAGATGGTCGCTGGCGCGTTCGAGCGCCAGGGCCAGCTCCGTGGCGAACATCAGCGCAGCCGCATCGCGCAGGTCCCGCGCCAGCGTGCGCCGGGCCTCGCGCAGCAGTTCGTCGCAGCGGCGTTCGGCCTGCAGCACACGGCGCGTGGCCGCCATGAACGCCTCCTGATCCCCGATCTGCGGTGCCTGTCCCAGGCTCTGCGCGAGCGCCAGCGCCTGCGCATGGTCCTGCACCGCACCGAGCACCGCATCGGCCAGCGCCAGCAGCGCCTGGCGCGTGCTGTCCAGCCAGCCGGTGTGATGGCCTTCGGCCACCAGACTGAGCGTGAAACACGCCTCCTCCAGCGCGTCAGCCACGTCGTCGCTGCAGCGGATGAGCTGCAGCAGCGGTTGCCAGGCGGGCTGCTGTTCGGCCTGGTGGCGCAGCCGCATCACCAGATGGTCGGCCTGACGCTCCCAGGCCTTGGCCCGATAGGCGAGCGCGCGTGCCGACTCGGGCTGGGTCTGCAGGCCGTGGGCCAGTCCGTCGCGCAGGCTCTGCGCCAGCGCGTGGCACAGGCTGGCATGTTCCTGCAGCAGGGCCAGCTCGTTGCGGCGGCCGTGCAGCGCACGGGCCAGCAGCAGCCGGGCCTCGTCGGTCAGCAGCGCCACCGGCTGCTGACGTTGGGCGGCACGGGCGGCCAGCGCCAGCACCTCGACCAGCCACTGGCGGGCGGCCTCGTCGCCCAGCACCTCGTCGAGCCGGTCGCCGAGGTGGAAGGCGCTGGCGCCCTGGTCCGACATCGCCTGCCACAGCAGGCGCTCGCCGCCGGCGGCCAGCCAGGCCGCATGGCCGACCTCGCGCCGGGCGGCCTCCAGCAGCACGGCCTGGGCGCCGGCCTTGTCGACGAAGGTCAGCAGGCGCTTGCGGGCGCGGTTCCAGTCGATCAGAAACACCAGGCGTGAGGCGATCGCGCACAGCATGTCCTGCAGGGCCGCTTCGTCTTCCGCCTGCAGATGGGCGATGCCGGCCACCGGCGTGGCCTGGCCTTCGTCGGTCGTGGCGGCGGGCACGCCCAGCGTCTCCCAGCGTGCGCCGAGGTCCTGCAGCAGTTGCTGCAGGAAGGCCAGACGGCGTGGCTGCAGGTCGGCGCAGTGCACGCGCAGGCGATGCCGGGGGCCGGGCAGGCCCGGCGCGTCCGCCGGGGGCGGGCGGCGGGTCGACGGCTCGATCGGCTGCTCGATCGCCGGCCGGTCGTCCATCACCTCCACCCGCACCAGGCGTGCGTCGCGGCTGCCGATGTCGGTCTGCAGCAGCAGCCGATCACCGTCGCGCGCGGCCGCCGTCTCCAGCCCCGGGTGATCGAGTTTCAGGCCCTGGGTGCGCGTGATGCCGCGCATCCAGGCGCCGATGCGCGCACGGTCGAGCTCGCCGGCGGCGCCGTCGGCCAGTTGCCAGACATGGGCGCCGGCCACGCGTTCGGTGGCGCGGCGGGCGCTCAGCCGGTGCAGGGCCGGCAGCAGGTCCATCAGCAGCAGCTGCAGGCTGTCACCGCGGGCGCGCTGGCCGTGGGTCAGTCGGTCGAACAGCGCGTCATCCAGCGTCTCGTCGGCCGCCAGGGTGATCGATTGCAGCAGGGTGTGGGTCTCGGCGATGCGGGTGGCCAGATCGGCCGGGTCGTCGAGGGCGCCACCTTCGGTCTCGATCAGCTCCAGCCAGGGGCGCGCCAGCACGGCCAGCGCCTGATCCAGCCTCACCGCGAGCCGCCGCAGGCCCGGCAGCAGCAGGCGGCCCTGCTGCCGCCGGGCCAGGGCGGGCAGCTCCTGCAGCCAGGTGTCCTGGGGCGCGTCGGTCGGGCCGTCCGCAGGGCCGTCCTCGTCGATGTCGCCCGCCGCGGCGTCGGCCTGCAGCCGCCGCGGATCGAGCGGCGCCAGGCGCTGCGACCCTTCGTCGAGCGGATGGGCCGCGGCGGGTGACAAGGCCTGCGCCGCGCAGCGCTGCAGCAGGGCCAGCAGCTGCTGCAGGCGGTCGTGGGCCCGCAGCGCGGCGCGCACGCGGGCCGGCGCCATCAGGGCGGCGCTGGCCGGGGGCGGTGGGGCGGCGGTCGTCTCGGCGCAGGCGGATGCCGGCGACGGCGTGGCGGTCAGGGGCATCGGCGGCTGCGGTCGGGCGCAGAAGAAGGTCCGTGGAACAGGTGCGGGGGGCGCGAACGGCCACGCGGCCGGAAGTCTGGCCGGTCGCGGTGACCCCGCCGTGACAGGCTGTGCATCCCGTGGTCGACAGGCGGTGCGGGCCGGCAGGCCGGGCCCACAATGGTCCGCATGCCAGCCAACATCGAGATCAAGGCGCGCATCGCCAGCGTCCAGGCGCTGCTGCCGATCGCCCGCGCCCTGTCGGACGACGACCATCTGCCCCTGATCCACCAGGACGACACCTTCTTCCGCGTGCCCGAGGGCCGGCTCAAGCTGCGCGTGTTCGGCGATGGCTCGGGCGAGCTGATCCACTACCGGCGCGAGGATGCGCAGGGCCCCAAACGCTCCGATTACGTGCTCACCCCGGCGCCCGAACCGGCCGGGATGCGCGAGGTGCTGGCGCGCGGGCTCGGCGTGCTCGGCCGGGTGCGCAAGACGCGCATCCTGGTGCTGGTCGGCCACACCCGGGTGCACCTGGACCAGGTCGAGGGCCTGGGTGACTTCATGGAGCTGGAGGTGGTGCTGCAGCCCGGCCAGACCGAGGCCGAGGGCCATGCGATCGCCGGCGACCTGATGCGCCAGCTCGGCGTGGCCCCGGGGGATCTGGTGCGTGGCGCCTATCTGGACCTGCTGCTGGCGCGCGACGGCGGGTGAGGCGGGTGATGTGGGCCAGGCCGGGCGCAGGGCCCGGCGCATCCGCCCGTCACCGCGGCCGTTGGCCCGCTGGCTGACCGGCCGGATGAGGTGCCGCAGGCGGCGCCACCTGAGCGGCCGGATCGCCCGCCGCGGCCGCGCGGCCGGCCTCCAGCACTGTGCGCCATCCGTCGATCAGCGTGGCCACCGGCACGGCCCGGCAGGCGGCGAAGCCGGTGCCGGCCCACAGCGGGCTGAAGTCGTCCCGGCCGGCGGCCTCCGCCGCGGCGCGCAGGGGGGCCAGCGCGGTCGAGGCCAGCGGAAAGGCCGGCGCGGTCGGATGCAGCGGATCGAGCTCGTGCAGCAGGCGGTTGAGCATGCCGCGCGCCGGCCGGCCGCTGAACAGCCGGGTCAGCACCGTCGGCCGCGGGGGGCGTTCAGCCAGCGCGGCACGGTGCAGCGCGCTGGTGTCGCATTCATCGCAGCGCAGGAAGGCCGTGCCCAGCTGCACCCCGTCGGCACCCGCCGCGAAGGCGCCGCGCAGATCGTCCGCGTCGCTCAGACCGCCGGCGGCCACCAGCGGCACGTCGAGGGCGGCCCGCAGCGCCGGCAGCAGCTGCGCCAGCGGGGCCTGCCGCGCCAGATGGGCGCTGAGTGCGGCCGGCTCCGGCGGCTGTGGGCCGTCGATCAGGAAATGGCCGCGGTGGCCGCCGGCTTCCAGGCCCTGGGCGATCACCGCGTCGGCGCCGTGGGCGACCAGCCAGCGGCCCTCGTCGACCGTGGTCGCGCTCGACAGCACGCTGCAGCCGGCGCGCTTGACGCGGGCCAGCAGCTCGGGCGCCGGCAGACCGAAGTGGAAGCTGACGACCGGCGGGCGGTGGCGCTCGACGAGCGTGGCCATCTCCGCGTCGAAGGGCCGGCGCGAGGGCGGCGCGCCCGCTGCGGGCAAGGGCACGCCGATGGCCTCGGCATACGGGCGCAGCAGCGTCAGCCAGGCCGTCTCCGCGGCCAGGTCGACCGTGGGCTGCGGATGACAGAAGAAGTTCAGGTTCAGCGGCGGGCGGCCCGCCTGCTGCCACTGCAGCAGCAGCGCGTCGAGCGCGGTCGCCTCCAGCATCGCCGCCGGTACCGAACCGAGCGCGCCGGCGCGTGAGACGGCCAGGGCCAGCCGCAGCCCCTGCACGCCGGCCATCGGGGCCTGGATCAGGGGCAGCAGGTCGGCGGGCAGGGCGGGGCTGAGCGGGCGCATGGCCCAGCATAGCCGGTGAATCCGGCCTCTCCGCCGTGCCGGCCGCGCGGTCGTGCCGCTGGGCGTTCGTGCCGCTGGGCGGCCGACCGGCGCTCAGCGGGCCAGCGGCCGGCGGCGCGACTCGCGGGCCAGCCGCCGGGCGTTGCCCACAGCCTTGGCGTGGACCGGTGCGAGGCCCGCGTCCAGCACCCGGTTGGCCATCGTCGCCGGCCGCATCCACCAGCCTGACAGCGTGCCCAAGGTGTGCATCGGTGCCAACGGGTTCAGGCCGGCGCAGGCCTGCAGCCACTGCTGCTGGGCCTGCAGGCTCTGCTGCCACCAGGTCAGGCCCATGGCCATCCAGCTCTGCTGGAAGGCTGTCACCTTCTCGCTGCCCATGCGCAGGAACTCGCGCTGGTCGCGTGCCGAGGGCACGGGCCCGGCCGTCAGCATGCGTTGCACCCGCTGGGCGATGACCTGTGGCGCGGCGATGCCCAGCTCCACCGACTTGTCGAAGACACGTTGCATCTGCTCTCCTGGGGTTTTCCCGAGTTCCTGCCAGTGTGCCTGCTTTCGTCGTGGCGTGCGGATCTCTGGCGGTGAGGGCTGACACCGGTGCGGCCGGTGCGCCGGCCCGCACGGCAGAATGGGGCCGATGGTGTCGCCGTCCCGAGCCCGCAAGCCGTCCCCGCCCGCCGCTGCCGACCCTGCCGCGCCGGCCCCGGCCCCCGCCCGCAAGCTCTCGGCCGCCCAGCTCGCCCTGCAGCGCCTGGGCCTGGCGCGCGACATCGACCTCGCGCTGCACCTGCCGCTGCGCTGGGAGGACGAGACCCGCATCACGCCGATCGCCCAGGCGCGCGATGGCGATGCGGTGCAGGTCGAGGGCCTGGTGCGCGACTGCCGTATCGAACTGCGGCCGCGGCGCCAGCTGGTGGTGCGGCTGGCCGACGGCACGGCCGAGCTGACGCTGCGCTTCCTGCACTTCTATCCGAACCACCAGAAGGTGCTGGCCGCGGGTGCCCGCATCCGCGCCCGCGGCGAGCTGCGCCACGGCTTCTTCGGCCACGAGATGGTGCACCCGACCTTCCGCGCGGTCGACGCGCACACGCCGCTGGCCCAGGCGCTGACGCCGGTCTACCCGACCAGCGCCCAGCTGCCGCAGGCCTATCTGCGCAAGGCCGTGGCCAGCGCGCTGGCGCGCGCACCGCTCGACGAGCTGCTGCCGCCCGGCGTGCTGCCGCCCGGCCTGCCCAGCCTGCGCGCGGCCTTGCAGCGCCTGCACCATCCGCCGGCCGGCGAGCCGGTGCATGCGCTGGAGGACCGCGAGCACCCGGCGTGGCAACGGCTGAAGTTCGACGAGCTGCTGGCCCAGCAGCTGTCGCAGCTGGCCGCCCAGCGCGCCCGCTCGCGCCAGCGCGCACCGGTGCTGCGCGCGGTCGACGGCGGGCTGCGCGAGCAGCTGCTGGCCGTGCTGCCCTTCGGCCTGACCGCCGCACAGCAGCGGGTGGTGGCCGAGATCGCGGCCGACATCGGCGGCCTGGCGATCGATCCGGGGGCGGACCCGGCGGCCGGCGGCACGGCGGTGGCGGTACCCGCGGCCGACGGCCACACCCGCCCGATGCACCGGCTGCTGCAGGGCGACGTCGGTTCGGGCAAGACGGTGGTGGCGGCGCTGGCGGCCACCGTGGCCATCGATGCCGGCTGGCAGTGCGCGCTGATGGCGCCCACCGAGATCCTGGCCGAGCAGCACTTCCGCAAGCTCACCCAATGGCTGGAGCCGCTGCTGGCCGCGCGTGGCCAGACGATGGCCTGGCTCAGCGGCAGCCGCAAGGGCAAGGCGCGGCGGCTGATGGTCGAACAGGTGGCTTCCGGCCAGGCCGCGCTGGTCGTCGGCACCCACGCGGTGATCCAGGACGACGTGCAGTTCGCCCGCCTGGGCCTGGCCGTGATCGACGAGCAGCACCGCTTCGGCGTCGCCCAGCGCCTGCAGCTGCGGCGCAAGCTGGAGGGCCAGGTGGCCGGAGCGGGCGCCAGCGTTGCGGTGCCCGCGCCCGCGTCCGCGTCCGCCACCGGCGCGCAGCCGGACGAGCCGCTGGAGGAGCGGCCGGATGCGGTGTCCGGGGTGCCCGGAGGGGGCGGCGTGTCCGGCCCCACCGCGCCGGTCGGCCTGGAGCCGCATCTGCTGATGATGAGCGCCACGCCGATCCCGCGCACGCTGGCGATGACCTACTACGCCGACCTCGACGTCTCGACCATCGACGAGCTGCCGCCCGGCCGCACGCCGGTGCTGACCAAGGTCTTCGCCGACAACCGCCGCGAGGACGTGATCGGCCGCATCCGCGAGGAGATCGCGCGCGGCCGGCAGGTCTACTGGGTCTGTCCGCTGATCGAGGAGAGCGAGAAGCTGGACCTGCAGAACGCCACCGAGACCCATGCCCAGCTGGCCGACGTCCTGCCCGGGGTCGAGGTCGGCCTGCTGCACGGCCGCATGGCGCCGGCCGACAAGGCGGCGGTGATGGACGCGTTCTCGGCCGGGCGCATGGCGCTGCTGGTGGCCACCACCGTGATCGAGGTCGGCGTCGACGTGCCCAATGCCAGCCTGATGGTGATCGAGCATGCCGAGCGCTTCGGCCTCAGCCAGCTGCACCAGCTGCGCGGGCGCGTGGGCCGCGGTGCGGTGGCCAGCGTCTGCGTGCTGCTCTACCAGGGCCCGCTGTCGCCGACCGGCAAGGACCGGCTGCGCGCGATGGCCGAGACCACCGACGGCTTCGAGATCGCGCGCCGCGATCTGGAGATCCGCGGCCCGGGCGAGTTCATGGGCGCGCGCCAGAGCGGGGACGCGCTGCTGCGCTTCGCCGATCTGGCCACCGATGCCGGGCTGCTGGAGCAGGCGCGGGCGGTCGCACCCAGGCTGCTGAGCGGCCATCCGGCGGCCGCGCGGGCGCACGTGGCGCGCTGGCTGGAGGCGCGGGTGGATTTCCTGCGCGCCTGAGGGCGGCCGGGCTCAGGCCGGGGCGTCGTCCGTGGCCGCGGCCTGCGCGTCGTCGTTGTCACCGTCACCGTCGTCCGCATCGGCCTTCAGCGCCAGCGCCTGCTGGTAGACGCGCTTGCGCGGCAGGCCGCAGTGCTCGGCCACCAGCGCGGCGGCCTGCTTCAGCGGCAGCACCGGCAGCAGGCGCTGCAGCAGCACGAGCGCGTCGGCCGGCAGCCCGTCCTCGGCCAGCGCCACCGGCGGCGGCGCGTGCAGCACCAGCACGAACTCGCCGCGCGTGCGCTGGGCATCGGCCGCCAGCCAGGCCGGCAGCGCACCGGCCTCCAGCGTGGCCACGGTCTCGAACTGCTTGGTCAGCTCGCGGCACAGCGTCAGGCGGCGCGCCGGTGCGGCCTCGGCCAGCGCGGCGGCCAGCGCCTCGATGCGGTGCGGTGCCTCGAACAGGATCTGGCTGTCGGCATCGGCCAGCACGCGGGCCAGCGCCTGCGCACGCTCCTGGCCCTTGGCCGGCAGGAAGCCGACGAAGCGGAAGCCGGCGGCCTGCGCGTCGCCGGCCACCGACAGCGCGGTGATGGCGGCGCTGGCGCCGGGCAGCGGCAGCACGCGGTGGCCGGCCGCACTCGCCGCGGCCACCAGCACCGCGCCGGGATCGCTGACGCCCGGCGTGCCGGCATCGCTGGCATAGACCACGCGCTGGCCGGCGGCCAGGCGCTGCAGCACCTGGGCGGCGGCCTGCTGCTCGTTGTGCTGGTGCACGGCCAGCAGCGGCTTGTCCAGGCCGAGGTGGCGCAGCAGCTGGCCGGTGACCCGCGTGTCCTCGCAGGCCACGGCGTCGACCAGCGACAGCAGGTGGATCGCGCGCAGGCTGATGTCGGCCAGATTGCCGATCGGTGTGGCCAGCACGTAGAGTGTGGCGGCGGGGTGATGCTGGTGGCCGGCGGCCGCGGCCGCGGCCCGGGCCAGCAAGGAGGCGTCGATGGTCAAGGCGGACGGGCCGCGTGCGGGCGGCCGGGTGCGGGGTGACGAGGACGATCGGTCGTCGACCAAGGCCGTCGGTGACGCGGCCGAGGACCGCGCGCTGGCCCATCTGCAGGCCCGCGGCCTGCGGCTGCTGGCGCGCAATTATCGGCTGGCCGGCGGCCCGCACCAGCGCGGCGCCGAGATCGACCTGATCCTGCAGGACGGCGACGGCACCGTCGTCTTCGTCGAGGTGCGCAGCCGTCGGCGGGCCGGGGCGGGCGGTGCGGCGGCCAGCATCGGCCATGCCAAGCAGCAGCGGCTGATCCGCGCCGCCCAGCACTGGCTGCTGGGCTGCCGGGTGCTGCCGCCCTGCCGCTTCGACGTCGTGGCCATCGACGGCGATCGGCTGCAGTGGCTGCCGGCGGCGTTCTCGGCCTGAGCCGGGCGGGCGGCGGGCGGACGGGCGCCGCCGCCGCCGGGGCCGGGGCCGGGGCCGGGGCCCGGCCGGGTCCACGGAACTGACCGTGCCGACCCCTGCTCTATGATCCCGTCATGCTAGAGCAGCGCATCCAGACGCAATTTTTCGAGAGTGCCGACCTGAAATACCAGGCGGCGGACGCCCTGGCGCGACCGGTCGCCCAGGCCGCGCAGATGCTGGTCACCGGCCTGACCTCGGGCGGCCGCGTGCTGGTCGCCGGTCTCGGCGGCAGCGCCACGCTGGCCCTGTGGCTGGCCCAGGCCCTGACCGGCCGCCATGAACGTGACCGCCCCGGCCTGGCCGCCATCGCACTCGGCGCCGACGGCGTCGCGCTGGCGGCCATCGGCGCGGCCGCCGGCCCCGAGCAGGTGCTGGCGCGCCAGATCGAGGCCCTCGGCCATCCGGGCGACCTGCTGGTGCTGCTGCGCGAGCACGAGGCCCACGACACCGCCCTGCTGGCGGCCGTCGTCGCCGCGCAGCAGCGCGAGATGACGGTGCTGGCGATCACCGGCAAGCAGCCCGGCGCCGTCGGTGCCGCGCTGGCCGACACCGACCTGCTGGTGGCCGTCCCGCACGAGCGCCTGATGCGCGTGCGCGAGATGCAACTGCTCGTCCTGCACTGCCTGTGCGACGCGATCGACCTGCAGCTCCTCGGCGAAGAGGACCCCGAATGAACCTGAAGCAGTCCGGCGTCCGCGCCGTCGTCCCCGTGTCCCTGTCCGTTCCCGTCTCTGCGCCGGCGTCCGTCCGTCGCGCCCGCGGTCCGGCCGCACGCCTCGCCCGTCTGGCGCTCACCGTCGGCCTGGGCGCCAGCGCCCTGGCCAGCCTGAGCGCCTGTGCGCCGCTGCTGCTCGGCGGCGCCTTCGTCGGGGGGGGCCTGATGGCCGTCGACCGCCGCACCACCGGCACCCAGATCGAGGACCAGGGCCTGGAGATCAAGGCCTCGGGCAAGGCGGTCGAGCTGATGGGCAAGAGCGCCCACGTCAACGTCACCGCCTACAACCGCATCGTGCTGCTGACCGGCGAGGTGCCGAGCGAGGCCGGCAAGCAGCAGCTCGAGCAGGCCGTGCAGCGCCTGGAGAACGCGCGCAGCGTGGTCAACGAGCTGGCCGTGGCCGGCGTGAGCTCGCTGGGCTCGCGCTCCAACGACACCGTGCTGTCGACCAAGGTCAAGTCCTCGCTGCTCGATGCCAAGGATCTGCCGGGCTCGGCGGTCAAGGTCGTCACCGAGCGGGCCATCGTCTACCTGATGGGCCGCGTCAGCGAGCGCGAGGCGCGCCGCGCCACCGACATCGCCCGCGGCGTGTCGGGCGTGCAGAAGGTGGTGCGGGTCTTCGAGGTGGTCAGCGAGGAAGAGCTGGCCGAGACCGCACCGAGGACCGCCGGCAACCGCTGACGGTCGGCGCGGCCTTCCGCGGCCGTGCCGCTTCCAGGCCGCTCAGCTGCTCAGTCGCTCAGTCGCTCAGTCGCTCAGTCGCTCAGTCGCTCAGTCGCTCAGCCGGCGGATCAGGCTGGAGGTGTCCCAGCGGCCGCCGCCCTGCTTCTGCACGTCGCCGTAGAACTGGTCGACGAGGGCGGTGACCGGCAGGCGGGCGCCGTTGCGGCGCGCCTCGTCCAGCACCAGGCCCAGGTCCTTGCGCATCCAGTCGACGGCGAAGCCGAACTCGAACTGGTCGTCGACCATGGTCTTGCCGCGGTTGTCCATCTGCCAGCTCTGGGCGGCGCCCTTGCCGATCACGTCGAGCACCTGCTTCATGTCCAGCCCGGCCTTCTGGCCGAAGGCGATGGCCTCGGCCAGGCCCTGGACCAGGCCGGCGATGCAGATCTGGTTGACCATCTTGGCCAACTGGCCGGCACCGGCCTCGCCGACCCGGGTGACGGCGCGCGCGAAGGCCATGGCCACCGGCTGGACGGTGGCGAAGGGTTCGGCGTCGCCGCCGCACATCACCGTCAGCACGCCGTTGACCGCGCCGGCCTGGCCGCCGGACACCGGTGCGTCGACGAAGTGCAGGCCGGCGGCGCCGGCGGCCGCATGCAGCTCGCGCGCGACCTCGGCCGAGGCCGTCGTGTGGTCGACGAAGATCGCGCCGGCGGCCATGCCGGCATAGGCGCCGTCGGCACCCAGCACCACGCTGCGCAGGTCCTCGTCATTGCCGACGCAGGCGAAGACGATCTGCGCGCCGGCCGCCGCCTCGCGCGGGGTGTCGGCGGCCCGGCCGCCGTACTCGGCGACCCAGGCCCGGGCCTTGGCCGCGGTGCGGTTGTAGACGCAGACGTCGTGGCCGGCGCGGGCCAGGTGTCCGGCCATCGGATGGCCCATCACGCCCAGGCCCAGGAAGGCCACGCGCAGCGGGGAGATCGGTTCGTAGGTCTTGCTCATGGTCGATGACGACGTTGTCAGGGGGCGGATGCGCATGCTAGCGGCGCGGGCCATGACGGCCCGCCCGGCCGGCCGCGCCGGTGCTCACAGCAGGGTGATGCCCTCGGTGCCGGCGGCCAGATCGCGGTTGCGCGCACGCTGGCTGTTGAGCTTGATCTGCAGGCGCAGGTCGTTGACCGAATCGGCGTTGCGCAGCGCGTCCTCGTAGCTGATCTCGTGCGCCTCGAAGAGGTCGAACAGCGCCTGGTCGAAGGTCTGCATGCCCTGCTCGCGGCTGCGCTTCATCAGGTCCTTGAGCTCGGCCACCTCGCCCTTGAAGATCATGTCCGAGACCAGCGGCGTGTTCAGCAGGATCTCGACCGCCGCGACGCGGCCCTTGCCCTCCTCGCGCGGCAGCAGGCGCTGGCTGACGATGGCGCGCAGGTTCAGCGACAGGTCCATCAGCAGCTGCTGGCGGCGCTCTTCGGGGAAGAAGTTGATGACGCGGTCCAGCGCCTGGTTGGCGCTGTTGGCGTGCAGCGTGGCCATGCACAGGTGGCCGGTCTCGGCGAAGGCGACGGCATGCTCCATCGTCTCGCGGTCGCGGATCTCGCCCATCAGGATGACGTCGGGCGCCTGGCGCAGCGTGTTCTTCAGCGCCTGTTCCCAGCCGTCGGTGTCGAGGCCGACCTCGCGCTGGGTGACGATGCAGTTCTTGTGCGGGTGCACGAACTCCACCGGGTCCTCGATCGTGATGATGTGGCCCTGGCTGTGCTCGTTGCGCCAGTCGACCAGCGCCGCCAGCGTCGTGCTCTTGCCCGAGCCGGTGGCGCCGACCAGGATGACCAGCCCGCGCTTGGCCATGCAGATGTCCTTCATCACCTTCGGCAGGCCGAGCTTGTCGACGGTCGGCAGCACCTGCGGGATGGTCCGCAGCACCAGACCGACGCAGCCCTGCTGCATGAAGGCGTTGACGCGGAAGCGGCCCACGCCCTGGGGCGAGATGGCGAAGTTGCACTCCTTGGTGCGTTCGAACTCGGCGGCCTGGCGTTCGTTCATCACCGAACGGGCCAGGGCCATCGTGTGCTGGGCGGTCAGCGGCTGCGGGCTGACCTTGGTGATGCGGCCGTCGACCTTGATCGCCGGCGGGAAGTCGGCGGTCAGGAACAGGTCCGACCCCCCGCGCGCGACCATCAGCCGCAGCAGGTCATTGACGAATTTGGAGGCCTGGTCGCGTTCCATGGTGCTGGATTCCTGGTGTCATGTTCGTGTCGTGCTCCCTGCGCGCGTGCCCACAGCCCTCGGGCGCGCGCGTTCCGCCGGCCGGCGGCGTCTGGCGTCAGCCCGGGAAGTTCTCGGGGATCTTGGCCTTCGAGCGCGCCTCGCTCGAGGCGATGACGTTGCGCCGCACCAGATCGACGAGGTTCTGGTCCAGCGTCTGCATGCCCAGGTTCTGGCCGGTCTGGATGGCCGAGTACATCTGGGCGATCTTGTTCTCGCGGATCAGGTTGCGGATGGCCGGCGTGCCGATCATGATCTCGTGCGCCGCGACCCGGCCCGAGCCGTCCTTGAGCTTGCACAGCGTCTGCGAGATCACCGCCACCAGCGACTCCGACAGCATGGTGCGCACCATCTCCTTCTCGCTGGCGGGGAAGACGTCGACCACGCGGTCGATGGTCTTGGCCGCGCTCGAGGTGTGCAGCGTGCCGAACACCAGGTGGCCGGTCTCGGCGGCGGTCAGCGCCAGGCGGATGGTCTCCAGGTCGCGCAGCTCGCCCACCAGGATCACGTCCGGGTCCTCGCGCAGCGCCGAGCGCAGCGCGTTCGAGAAGCTCATCGTGTGCGGGCCGACCTCGCGCTGGTTGATCAGCGACTTCTTGCTCTCGTGCACGAACTCGATCGGGTCCTCGACGGTGAGGATGTGGCCGTAGTCGTTCTCGTTGCGGTGGTTGACCATCGCCGCCAGCGTCGTGCTCTTGCCCGAGCCGGTCGGGCCGGTCACCAGCACCAGGCCGCGCGGGCGCATCGACAGGTCGCCGAAGATCTTGGGCGCGTTCAGCTGCTCCAGCGTCAGGATCTTGCTGGGAATGGTCCGGAACACGGCGCCCGCGCCGCGGTTCTGGTTGAAGGCGTTGACCCGGAAGCGCGCCAGGCCCTGGATCTCGAACGAGAAGTCGCACTCCAGCGTGTCCTCGTAGGCCTTGCGCTGGCTGTCGTTCATGATGTCGTAGACCATGTCGTGCACCGCCTTGTGGGGCAGTGGGTCCACGTTGATGCGGCGCACGTCCCCATTGACGCGGATCATCGGCGGCAGTCCGGCCGAGAGGTGCAGGTCGGAGGCCTTGTTCTTGACCGAGAAGGCCAGCAGCTGGGTGATGTCCATGTACGGCGTTGTACGGCGTTGTACGGCGAAAGTGTGCAGGCGCAGCGTGCGGTCCAGGGGGCGGCCATGGAGGGCGCGCGCGAGCGGATCGGGGGAGGGCGAGCCGGGCGTCGCCGCGCAGGCGGCGGCCGCTGCAAGGCGGGGTGTGACCGGCCCGGTGACCACGATGCCACAGGGCATCGGGTAGGCTTGCGGGGATTATGACCAGCGTCGCCCATCAACTGCAGCAGACCCTGACCCGACTTGAGGAGGCCCGCACACGGGCCGGACGCCCCCCGGGTGCGGTGGCCCTGCTGGCCGTCAGCAAGACTTTTCCGGCCGAGGCGGTGCGCGAGGCCCATGCCGCCGGCCAGTGCGCCTTCGGCGAGAACTACGTGCAGGAGGCGCTGGACAAGATCGCCGCCCTGGCCGATCTGCGGGCGCAGCTGCAGTGGCACCTGATCGGTCCGCTGCAGAGCAACAAGACCCGGCCGGTGGCGGCCGCCTTCGACTGGATCCACACGGTGGACCGCCTGAAGATCGCCCAGCGCCTGGCCGAGCAGCGGCCTGATGGCCTGCCGCCGCTGCAGCTGTGCCTGCAGGTCAACATCAGCGGCGAGGACAGCAAGAGCGGCGTCGCACCGCAGGATGTGGCTGCACTGGCCTGTGCGGTGGCCGCGCTGCCGGCCGACCGCGTGCGCCTGCGCGGCCTGATGAGCATTCCCGAACCGGTCGAGGGCCTGGCCGCCCAGCGCGAGCCGCACCGCCGGCTGCACGAGCTGCTGGCCGTCGTCAACGCGGCGCTGGCGCCCGGCGGCCAGCGGCTCGACACCCTGAGCATGGGCATGAGCGCCGACCTGGAGGCCGCCGTGCTCGAAGGGGCGACCTGGGTGCGCGCCGGCACGGCGGTCTTCGGCGGTCGTGCCCGGTCGCCGGTCGCCGGGGCGTCGGTCGCCGGGGCGGCCACCGGCGCCTGAGGCCGCGCGCTCAGCGCACCCGGTGCTGCAGCTTGAGCAGGGCGACCACGACGCTCAGGCCCAGCAGCACGGCGCCGTGCAGGTCCAGGCCGCCGCTTTCGCCGGGGGCCGTGCGCGACCCCTCGCTCACGGCGCGGCTGGCCTGATGGGCCAGATCCGGCAGCGCGGCGCCCAGCGGCGAGTCCCACCAGGATTGCAGCGAGTGCCAGCCCAGGTGCCAGTCGATCAGGCCCGGGGGCGCCGCGGCCACCGAGGTCGCGCCCAGGGTGCCGAGCAAGGCCGTGGTCAGCAGCAGGCGGCGGCCACGTCGGCGTGGCGGCGCAGAGGATTGCGGATCACGGCGGGACACGTCATTCGTCATCTGGACACCTCCTCGGGTCGGACACGCACCGGCGGTGCGCAAGGACGGGGCCGATGAACCTGTGTGGTGCGGACCAGCCCTGGGTTCAGGGTCTGTCCGGAGTGTCGACCTCGTTGGACCGTGTCAAGCAATCGCCATGCCGCGGCGGCTGCCGGAGGCGCGCCGCCGACCGGGCTCAGACCGGAATGCGCGCGCTGCTCTTGACCTCTTCCATCACCGCGTAGGTGCGTGTCTCGCGCACGCCGGGCAGGCTCCAGATCACGTCGCCGATGAAGCTGCGGTAGGCCGTCATGTCGGCCACCCGGGTCTTGAGCAGGTAGTCGAAGCCGCCGGCCACCAGGTGGCATTCGAGGATCTCGTCGTGCACCTGGACGGCGGCGCGGAAGGTGTCCATCACGTCCTGCACGGTGCGGTCGAGCAGCACCTCGACGAAGACCAGCAGCCCGGCGCCCAGCAGCACCGGGTTGAGCCGCGCCTCGTAGCCGAGGATGTAGCCCTCGCGCGTCAGGCGGCGCACGCGTTCGAGCACCGCCGTGGGCGACAGGTGCACCGCCTCGGCCAGCTTCAGG
The DNA here is from genome assembly GCF_038066575.1 of Pseudaquabacterium rugosum. Lineage (NCBI taxonomy): Bacteria > Pseudomonadati > Pseudomonadota > Betaproteobacteria > Burkholderiales > Sphaerotilaceae > Pseudaquabacterium > Pseudaquabacterium rugosum. The sequence goes on from NZ_JBBUTF010000014.1 coordinate 185,657, forward strand.
TTGCTGATGCGCCCGTCGGCCTGCAGCGAGGCCAGGATGCGGCGGTCGATGCGGTCGAGCGGGCGCGGGGCATCGGGATCGACAGTCGGTTCAGCGGGCATCGCGGCGGCCGGGGCGGGTCAGGACGCCGCGATTCTCGCGCCCGTGCCGCTCAGGGGTAGAGGCCGCGTTCCTGGCGTGCGGTCAGGATGCGCTCGCAGGCCACGGCGAAGGTGGCGGTGCGCAGCGTGATGCGGTGCTGGTCGGCCACCTCCCAGATGCGGCGCAGCGCGCCGACCATGATCTTGTCCAGGCGGGCGTTGATCTCGTCCTCGGTCCAGAAGAAGCTGGAGAAGTCCTGCACCCACTCGAAGTAGCTGACGGTCACGCCGCCGGCGTTGCAGATCACGTCGGGCACCACCAGCACGCCGCGGTCGGCCAGCACGTCGTCGGCGGCCGAGCCGGTCGGGCCGTTGGCGCCTTCGAGCACCAGCTTCGCGTGCAGGCGTTCGGCGCGGGCGGCGGTGATCTGGTTCTCGAGCGCGGCCGGGATCAGGATCTCGCAGGCGGTGTCCCAGAAGGCCTCGTCGGGGATGACCTCGGCGCCGTGCGTGCCCGCGCCGTCGGCGGCATAGCCGGCCACGCCGCCGTGCTGGCGCACCCACGGGATCAGCGTGGCCAGGTCCAGCCCGTTCGGGTGGGCCACGGTGCCGCTGTGGTCCTGCACGGCGACGATCTTCGCGCCGGCCTGGCCGAACAGCTCGGCCGCCGACGAGCCGACGTTGCCGAAGCCCTGCACCGCCACGCGGGCGCCGTCGAGCTCCAGCCCGATGCGGCGGGCCGCCTCGCGCCCGGTGACGAACACGCCGCGGCCGGTGGCCTTGACGCGGCCCAGCGAGCCGCCCAGGTGCACCGGCTTGCCGGTGACCACGCCGGTGGCGGTGGCGCCGGTGTTCATCGAGTACGTGTCCATCATCCAGGCCATGATCTGGCCGTTGGTGTTCACGTCGGGCGCCGGGATGTCCTGGTGCGGGCCGATGATCAGACCGATCTCGCTGGTGTAGCGGCGGGTCAGCTTCTCCAGCTCCTTCTGGCTGAGGTGCTTGGGATCGACGCGGATGCCGCCCTTGGCACCGCCGTAGGGCAGGTTGACGGCCGCGTTCTTGATGCTCATCCAGGCCGACAGCGCCATCACCTCTTCCAGCGTGACGTCCGGGTGGTAGCGCACGCCGCCCTTGCCCGGGCCGCGCGTCAGGCTGTGCTGCACGCGGTAGCCCTCGTAGTGGGCGATGGTGCCGTTGTCCAGCTCGATCGGGATGTCGACGATCAGCGCCCGCTTCGGGCGGCGCAGGGTCTCGGCCCAGCGGGCCAGATCACCGAGGTAGGGCAGCACGCGCTCGACCTGGGACAGATAGGTGCCCCAGGGGCTGTCGGAAGCGGGGTGGACGTAGGACAGGCTCATGATGGTGGGTCTCCTGTGACGGCGTGGGGCCGCGGCGGGGTGCCGCCGGATACCCCTGCGCCGGCTCATGTCGTCCGGCGGGTCGCCGGGCGTGGGCGCACTGTAGGCAGACGCAGGACGGCGCAGGATCAATCATGCAAACGATGCATGACCTTTGGCGCGGCACGCATCGATCTGGTGCATGACTCCATGCGGCGGCGGCATGGCCGCGTGTCTGCGGGGTTGGCGACGCGGGGCCGATGGGGGCCGGCCGCCGTCGCGCAAGGGGCCGCTGGCCCGCTGGCTACACTGCCGCGCATGAGCTCCACCCCCACATCCTCTTCGACCGCCGACACCCGCACCATCGCGTTCATCGGTGGCGGCAACATGGCCAGCGCCCTGATCGGCGGGCTGCTGCGGGCCGGTCTGGCGCCGTCCCAGCTGATCGTGGTCGATCCGGGCGCCGAGCAGCGCGCACGGCTCGTGGCCGACTTCGGCGTGCGCACCCTGGCCGCGGCCGATGCCACGCTGGCCGAGGCCGCGCTGGTGGTGTGGGCGGTCAAGCCGCAGCTGTTCAAGGAGGCGGCGGCCCCGGTGGCGCCGCACGCGGCCGGCGCGCTGCACCTGAGCGTGATGGCCGGTCTGCGCTGTGACGGCATCGCCGCCGCGCTCGGCCTGGCGCCGGCGGCCGCGCGCATCGTGCGCAGCATGCCCAACACGCCGGCGCTGATCGGTCGCGGCATCGCCGGCCTGCATGCGCTGCCGGCCGTCAGCGCCGACGAGCGGACCTGGATCGAGGCCGTGCTGGCACCCACCGGCCAGACGCTGTGGGTCGAGCAGGAAAGCCAGCTCGATGCCGTCACCGCGCTGTCGGGCTCCGGCCCGGCCTACGTCTTCTATCTGGTCGAGGCCATGATGGCCGGCGCCCAGGCGCTGGGCCTGAGCGCCGAGCAGGGCAAGCGCCTGGCGCTGGCCACCTTCGACGGTGCCGCCGCGCTGGCCGCGCAGAGCCCCGAGAGCCCGGCCACCCTGCGCGAGCGCGTCACCAGCAAGGGCGGCACCACCTACGCCGCGCTGCAGTCGCTGGCCGCCGACCAGGTCGATGCCGCGATGGTGCGCGCGCTGCAGGCCGCCGCGCGGCGGGCGGCCGAGCTGGGCGACGAGTTCGGCCGCTGAGCCGGCCGCCGCCGCCGCTGGCGGGCGATGCGGACCGCCGACGTCGACCGTCGAGGGCGGCGCGTCGCGGCCTCATCGCGCTGCGGCGCCGCGGGCCGGCGCCACCTGAGCGGCCGCAACCGGCCCCGCCCAGCCCTGCTCAGCTGCGCTCAGCGCAGCGCCAGATCCACCACCGTGCCGGCGAACACCGCCGCGCCCAGCCAGTGGTTCAGGCGGAAGGCCTTGAAGCAGCCCTCGCGGCTGCGGTCGCGGATCAGCGTCCAGTGCCACAGCGCCTGGGCGGCGCCCACCGCGATGCCGGCCTGGTACCACCGGCCCATGCCCAGCGCATGGCCCAGCGCCGACCAGCTGGCCAGGAACAGCGCGTAGAAGGCCATCACCCCGGCGACATCGAAGCGGCCCAGCGTGATGGCCGAGGTCTTGATGCCGACCTTCAGGTCGTCGTCGCGGTCGACCATCGCGTACTCGGTGTCGTAGGCCAGCACCCAGCACAGATTGCCCAGCAGCAGCCACCAGGCCGCCGCCGGCACCGAGGCCGCCACGCCGGCCACCGACGCATCGCGCCCGCCCAGCACGGCCGAGAAGGCCATCGGAATGCCGAAGCTGAAGGCCACGCCCAGCACCGCCTGCGGCATGTTGAGCACCCGCTTGGCCCAGGGATAGGCGATGGCCACCGCCAGCGCCGGGAAGGACAGCGCGATGGTCGGCGGATTGGTCGTCAGCACCAGGGCGAAGGCGAGCAGCGCCAGCACCGCGCCCAGCAGCAGCGCCTCCTTGACGCTGACCGCGCCCGAGGTCACCGGGCGCTGGGCGGTGCGCTTGACGTGGCGGTCGAAGTCGCGGTCGGCCACGTCGTTGACGCAGCAGCCGGCCGAGCGCATCAGGATGGTGCCGGCCGTGAACACCGCCAGCAGGTGCCAGCCGGGAAAGCCGTCGGCGGCCATCCACAGCGCGGCCAGCGTCGGCCACAGCAGCAGCAGCCAGCCGGCCGGCCGGTCCCAGCGGATCAGGTTCAGGTACAGCGCGAGGCGGCCGGGAGCGGACGGCGGGGCCGGCGGCGAAGAGGGCGTGCGGGCGGACATCGACATGGCCGGCCGATGGTAGCGGCTGGATCCGGTGCCGCCCCTTGCGGTCCGGTGCGGTCCGGCTGCGGTCGGTCTGCGCGCAGCCGGCACCCGACCGCCGTGCGCCCGGGCATCCCCTGCGGCATCCGGTGCCCGCCTGCGATCCGGCACCCACAATCGCCGCATGACGACGCCGCCCACCCATCCCCTGCTGGACCTGAGCCCCGAGGTTGCCGCCGCGCTGGCCGAGGGCCGGCCCGTGGTCGCCCTCGAATCGACCATCATCAGCCACGGCATGCCCTGGCCGCAGAACGCCCAGACCGCGCTGGCCGTGCAGCGCCGGGTGCGCGAGCACGGCGCGGTGCCGGCGACCATCGCCGTGCTCGGCGGCCGCTTCAAGGCCGGGCTGTCGGACGACGAGATCGAGCGCCTGGCGCGCATCGGCCCGGCCGCGGTCAAGGCCAGCCGGCGCGATCTGGCGCTGCTGGCCGCCCGCCGCGGCGACGGTGCCACCACCGTGGCGGCGACGATGATCATCGCCGCGCTGGCCGGCATCCGCGTCTTCGCCACCGGCGGCATCGGCGGCGTGCACCGCGGCGCTGCCAGCACGATGGACATCTCGGCCGATCTGCAGGAGCTGGCCCGCACGCCGGTGGCCGTGGTGTGCGCCGGCATCAAGAGCATCCTCGACCTGGGCCTGACCCGCGAGTACCTGGAGACCCACGGCGTGCCGCTGCTGGGCTGGCAGTGCGACGCGCTGCCGGCCTTCTACAGCCGCGACAGCGGCCACCCGGTCGACGCCCGCCTGGCCGATGCCGCCGAGGCCGCGGCCGTCATGCACGCGCATTGGCTGATCGGGCCACCGGACGGCGCGCACGGGTGGGGGCCGCGGCCGGCGGCGGTGGCGCGGCTGGCCACGCGTGCCGCAGGCGCTGCGGATGCCGTGGGTGCCATGGGCTCTGTGGGTGCTGCGGATGCCGTGAATGCCGTGAATGCCGTGGGCGCGGCGGCCTTCGGCCCTGCTCCTGGCGGCGGGCTGGTCATCGCCAACCCGATTCCGCTCGAACACGCGCTGCCGCGCGAGCGGGTCGATGGCGCCATCGACCAGGCCCTGGCCGAGGCCGACGCGCAGGGCATCCACGGCAAGGCCAGCACGCCCTTCCTGCTGGCCCGGGTGGCCGAACTGACCGGCGGCGTCAGCCTGGCGGCCAACATCCAGCTGGTGCTGGACAACGCCCGCGTGGCCGCCGGCATCGCCGTGGCCTACCAGCAGCGGCTGCAGGCGGCCACGGGTGGTGACTGAGGCGGCGGCTGAGGCGGCGGATGACGCGGCGGATGACGCGGCGACTGAGCGGGCCGGCGCATCCGGCCCCGCCCGGCAGGCGCCGTGACGCGTGTGCCGAGCCGACGCGCGCTTCAGCCGCGCGGGGCCTCGCTGCGCCGCCCGTACGGGCAGTGCCCCGGCTTCGGCCCGATCTGCGGATGCTTGCGGCAGGTGTCCGGCCGCTCGGCATAGACGCTGCAGCGCCGGGTGTGGCGGTCCAGATAGTGGCAGTCGCCACTGGCGCGCCGCGGCAGCGTGAACAGCCCGAAGCGCGCGTGGTAGCGCGCGACCACGCCCATCTTGATCAGCCGCCGGGCGATCAGCCGCTCTTCCTCGTGCTCGACCTCGAAGGGGTCGACCAGCCCCAGCCGCAGCAGATCGGCCATGCGCACCTCGACCGGCATCGTGCAGCAGTTGGCCTGGCAGCTGTCGCACAGACCGGCACGCCAGCGCGTCCAGGTCTCCGGGCGTTCGACGTCGACGATGTGGATGGGCGAGCGCATGGACAGCGGCGGGAAGTACGGTGGGTGGCCGATTGTCGGTGCGAGGAGGGCGGACTTCTGCTGGGTATGGCTGGAAGGGAACAGGCCAGTTCAGCAGGCCCTCGGCGCGCAGGGCAGCCACGGCGAAATAGCCGTTGTTCGTGCTGCGGCCGACGAAAGCCGGCTTGAACGCGCTGGCGCCCAGCGGCTTGTCGCTGTCGGTCTGGCCTGCGCAGCGGCGCAGGGCGGAGATCGGCACGGCCTCTCGGCTGAAGTAGCCGCCGCCGTCATTGCCCGTCAAGGCGATGAAGGGTTCGGTGCGCTCGGCGTCGATCAGGACGGCGTAGCTGATCGTGCCCGTGGAATTGGCGCCGAGCTTCGCGGCGGTGGCCTGGCGGACCAGGTGAAAGGTGGTGGTCGAGGTCATGTGTGGCGTCCTCTCGGTGCATCGGGTGCCCGGAAAGCAAAACGCCCATGGCGGTCAGGCCATGGGCGTTCGTGTAGGAGGGAGGCCGGCGCTCAGGCCGGCGGGCGGGCCGATGTCAGCGACGGACGCGCACGTGGACGTTGACGTCCAGCTGGGAGGGGAAGGTGAACGAGGAGGTGCGGGTCAGGCTGGACAGGGTGGATGCGATGGTCATGGGTGCTCCGTGGTCGGGGTGGATGTGCGGTGCCGCTGGGCTGCGACCACGGGAATGACATGTCGTTGACGTATGGGGCTGTTTCGGCTTGGGTATGCCGACTTCAGCGCGCCCACTGAGCAAACCGTCACGCATCTGCGACACGCCGCCACTGCTAGTGCATGGCGCAGAATCTCGCTAAGTGATTGATACGTAAGGAATTGGCCGACAGATCCCCCTCAGTTGACTGGATCGGCAAAGTCCCTGAGCCTTGAAAAGGGTCGCGGCTGTGCCGATAATGCTCTCAGCTCATCTACCATGTGTAGAAGGAGTTACGACGCCGCTCCCTGAGCGGCGTCAGCCTTTGTGGCGTACGCGCGCTATGCGCTGGCCGCGATGTAGGCGTCGTACTGGGCGCGGAGCTTACGCTTGCGGTGCTCCTGATCCACCACGAAGGCGGTCCACGGAAGGATGTAGGACTGCCGCCGGGCAAGGATGATCACGTAGTCCTCGGCTTCCAGCCAGATCGTGATGCGCGTCTCGCCCTTGACCTCAGTTTCCCAGACCTTCACGCCGGTCTCCTCGCTGTTGTCGATGCCAGGGCGGGGCCAGCGGATGCGCTCACAGCGCTTGAGATCGATGGTTCTGTCGTCCTCCACCTTGCCTTCAGAGACCATGTGCCAGTAGGTGGCCTCTTTGCCTTTGCTTAGAGGGAACCGCTTGAGCCCGAGCTTCACGCCGCGGAAGGTGGGCTTGGAGTGGACGAAGTCATTGCAGAAATGGTCGTACAACTCGGCCTCGTAGCTCTCCCACGAGCCGCCGTGGTCGGCAAGTCTGATCAACGCTGGAAGCCACGCGAAATGGTCGCTCACTGCGCACCCCCTTGCGGCTGCCAGCGAAACACGTTCAGCTTCTGCTCGCGTAGCAGGGTCGATTTCGTCAAGGAGTAGTGTGTTCTGGCACGTAGCCTGTCTAGCACGGCCAGCTTGCCTGCATTGCCGCCGAGTCCGCGGTTGACGTACGACACGGCACCGATCAGTAGGTCGGCCAGTTGCAAGAGCTCCAACTCGTGCGACCGCACCTGTTGAACCCTTTCGACGACATCCCGGTTGAAGTCGTAGAGGTTGTTGCACAGCACCTCGTGCAGCTTCCGCACCTTGGCGGTTCCCCGCGTGTCTTTGATGTCGATGTAGATGCGATAGCGGTCCTCAGGGGTCAGCAGCACCTTCAACATCTCGAAGTACATCTTGTAGTACCAGACATCGTGGTTCTGGCCGGGAAAAGCTTGGTGGTTGAGGCGGCTCTTGTCGGGGACGACTAGCGCTCGGAAGTGCAGATCGTCGTCGTCGAGAAAGTAGTCGACCAAGTCGATGTAAAGCTGCTGCTTCGACGCAGACACCTTGGTCCACTTCACCTCGAACGTGGGCGCCATCCCGTGGCGGCTCTTGATCTCCCGTAGCCGGACAGACGCCTCGCGTGACCTTTCGATCGGACACCACACAGCCCCCAAGACCATGGCCGACTGGCCATCGTGTTCGAGGTGGCAAGACTCATCGCAGTAGATGTTGTACGTGCTTGTCATTTGTTAGGCTTCATCAGCACTGGCTCGCCTTTGGCGAGGCGCAGGAGAATGCTTCTGAGCCGGTCGCTATCGGCATCGAAGTGCGCTCGCCGGTGGTCTGTCGCGCATAGGGCAACTACGTTCGTCAACGCGTCTGCCCCGCCCTCTCCGAGCGGGATGACGTGGTGAGTTTCCAAGTAGACCTTCCCTGCTGCCGTCACGAAGCCGGGGCTGGCGCAAAGCTGGCATAGGCCGCCGGCGCGCGCCAACGCGGCGGCGCGAACGTCAGGGCTTCGCAGGAAGGTACTGCCTGTCGTCTCGCGGCGCTCAGGCAGCGCCACGAGTGCGGCGTCGAACTGGTCGACATACCTTGCTTCTTCGGGGCTGGCTTCAGCGGCAACGGGCTGGGCGTGGGCAGGGGCGAGTGGCCGCGGTGGCTCAGAGGACTGTGCTGCGATCGGTGTCGGCGGTGTCGAGGTGGTAGTACCCAGGTCGCTGGGATCCGCGTCTCGGGGGGCACTTGCGACAACACCCCTGCGCAGGATCGCTGCGCCTGAGGTCCAGTCGTAGCTCTCGATGGTCCATGGCAACAGGTCCAGCATGCGCCGCTTCACCTCAGAGGCCTTTTCATCGCCGGCGGCGGCGTCGCGCATGTTGCCTTCGCAGACGATCACGCGAACCGGCAGCTTCTTCCGATCAGCAAGTTGGATGGCGCGATCCATCTTCAAGGCCCGCTTCTCCCAAATTGGCTTGGGCTTCTTGTCTCGCCAAGGCTCGTCTTGGGCGCGCGCGATTTCATGGGCGTGCGCCCGCATGTTCAGCTCGCAGATGACATCGTCGCCGCGCGGCTTGAAGCTGGCATGCCAAAGGTTCAGGACGACGATGCGGTCATCTTGGGTGAAGCTCCACTCATAGCAGTACTTCGGGTTCGCTGCGGGTGCTGTCGCGCCCTTCTTGTAGTTGGCCCAGTCCGAGACATCGGCGTGGATCTCGTCTCTAAGGATCTCGTAGACGATCTCGCGCCTGCTCGGCATGAGCGACGCGATGGTCTGCTGCGCCAGCCCCTGTCCGCTGGTCATGACAGTGCCAGCGCCGCTGGGGGCGCATCAGCTGTTGCCCCATGCCGCTGCACGATGTCATGCACCTGCGCCGGCTCGAACGCCACATCCCAGCACCACGTGCCGAAGCCGCCCTTGGCGTTGACGGCGTCAACCCACAGCTTCAACGCATCGCGCTTGGCGACGTTCTGCGGTGAGTCTTCGCCCTTGATTTCCAGCACCAGCGTCTTGCCGTTGGCCAGGCGCACGATGAAGTCGGGCAGGAAGCGGCGGCGTGATCCGCCCCACAGGTAGAAGATCTGGAAGCCCAGGTGGTCGTTTTTGGCGTAGGCCGACACCAGATCGCTGCTGTCGAAGATGTTGGCCGCGTAGATCTCCCACGAGCTGTCGCCCACCACGTGGCTGATCTGTGACCGCTTCGTCGGCTGGTTCCCCTTGGTCGTGTACCAGGTGCGCATGGCGCGGGTCGATCCGATCGGCTGCTCGGGGTCGAACACGGGCTCGATGCTGGCGACGTTCTGCTGCTCCACGTGCTTGACCAGGTGCTGCACGACAAGGTCGGCGTTCAGCGCGATCAGGATGCGGCGGCGCAGGCCGTCGCTGTGGAACAGGCTCGGGATGTCCAGCTTGTTCGCGGCCGGGCTGATGAACTGCTCGACAAGGCGGATCAGCTGGAAGACCAGGTACTCGCGGTTGCCCTTGAAGCGCCCGCTCATCTGGTCGAAGGCCTTGCGCGCGGCCTGGAAGATGATGCGCTGCGCGCGGAAGTCCTCGGGCAGTTTCTCCAGGTCGATGCTCGTCGTCTTGCCCAGGTCGGTCGCACCGCCCACGGCCGGCGCCAGCTCGGCGCTGATGGGGGTGGCGGCCGGGTCCAGCCGCAGCGCCGGCACCGTGCTCCAGGCTACGGCCAGCGTTGGCTTGACCACCACGTCCACGCGCAACAGGTTGGGCCAGCGCACCTCCAGTTCGTTGCGTGAGGGCAGCGACTCGATCTGCGTGCTGGGCTTGGGCGGCGGCGGCGGCGGTCCGCCATCGTCACCATCGACGAACACCGACAGCGGTACGCCGAAGACGTTGACGTACTCGGGCACGAACAGGCCGTTCTCGTCGCGGTCATAGCCCACGCGGCGCAGACCACGGCCGATCACCTGCTCGCACAGCAACTGGCTGGTGAAGGCGCGCAGACCCATGATGTGGGTGACGTTCTTGGCGTCCCAGCCCTCGGACAGCATCGCCACCGAGATGACGCTCTGCAGCCCTTGGCCGGCCTGGCCTTGCTTGCCCACGCTGTCCACGATGGCGCGCAGCAGGTCTTCCTTGTCGAGCGTCAGCAGCCGTTCCTCGCGGTCCTTGGGCAGCTGGGCCGCCTTCACGATCTCGCGCAGGCGGTTGACGTACTCGGTCGCGCCCAGCAGGTAGTCCTTCACCGCCGCGTCGATCGGCGCGGCCTGGATCAAGGTCACCAACTGGTCATCCGGCTGCTGCGCGTCGAAGCGCTGGCGGGCCTCGGGCTTCAGGCTGATGTGCGCGGCCAGCACCTTCAGCTTGTCGCCATCCTTCTTCGCTTCATCGAGTTTTTCAGCGATGGCCTCTGGCAGCTGCAGCACCTTCAGCAGCGACGACAGCCGCGCCTTGAACACGCTTTCGCCCGTCGCCTTCTCGCCGATCTCGGCCTTCTCCAGCACCTTGGAATCGACCCGCAGCGTGCGCTCTGGCGCCTTCAGTTCGGTCCAGTGCGCATCGCCGTGGTTGAGGTAGTGCTCAATGCGCGCGGCCGTCTCCACGCGGTTGCAGACGGTCAGCATCACCGGCGGCGACGCGTGGCCGGCCGCGCGCCAGTCCAGCAGCGCGGCCCGCCAGTCGGCGCCCAGCAGGGTGTAGGCGTCCTGCACCAGCTTGGGCAGCGCCTCGTGCGGCTCGGCGCCGCGGCGGTTCAAGTCCTCCTGCACCTCGGGCTCGCGGTACAGGTGGTAGAGCTTGGATCGGTAGGTCTGGGCATTCGGCAGCGCGTCATCACGCACCACCACCCGCGGCGTCTTGACCAAGCCGGCTTCGATGGCGTCGTTCAGGCCGAAGTCGCTCACCACCCAGGTGAACAGGCCTTCTTCGGCGTTGGCCTTGCCGGTGGGCGCGAACGGGGTGGCCGACAGGTCGAAGCAGCGCTGGATGCGGCGAGTCTTGTGGATGCGGTCCTGCCCTTCGATCCAGCGCGTGGCCTCGTCCAGGTCGATGCCCAGTTCAGCGGCCTGCGCCTTGCTGATCTTGATGTCGGCCGGCTTGCGGTAAGCGTGGTGGGCCTCGTCGTTGATGACGACGATGTCCTTGAACTGCGCCAGCTTGCCCAGCACCCGCTTCGTGAAGACCTCGTCGGGCTCCTTGCCCTTCTTCACCACCGAGCGGTCGGGCTCCTTCAGCGGCATCAGCGTGTGCCAGTTCTCCACCAGGATCTCGGCCTGGTTGAGCTTGCTGCGCAGTGCATCCGACGGGCAGGTGGCGAACTCGTCGTAGGCGTTGCCCGGCTCACCCGGGTACAGCACCTTGAGCCGGCCCTTGACGGTGAGGCCCGGCGCCACGATGAAGACGGCGCGTGAGAAGTCCTTGTGGCGCTTCGGGTAGGTGACGGCGTTGAGCACCTGCCAGGTGATGAGCATGGCCATCACCGCGGTCTTGCCCGAGCCGGTGGCCATCTTGTTGCACACGCGCTCGAACGGGCCGCCGTCGCCCTGCAGGAACACGCCTTGCCGGTAGGAGGCAGCGGCCTCCACCCACCAGATCTGCGTCTCCACCGCCTCCAGCTGGCAGTAGTAGAAGGAATTGGTGCGCACGCCGGCCGTCTGGTCGCGCCAGTGTTCCAGCAGCTGGCGCGTCACCGCCGTCACGCCGGGGTAGTCGTCGGCACGCCAGGCGTCCACGCGGCTGCGGATCTCGTTGACCTGCTCCAGCACCTCCACGCGCCGCGTGTTGTTGCGGACGTCGTAGATCTCGTAGCTGGCCGGCCGGCGGCCCTCGATCAGCGCCAGCGTGCCGTCGTTCTGCTGCTGCCAGTGGCGCTGCGGGACGACGAAGGGCGAGTTGATGATGACGTTGCCGGGGCGCTTCATGCGGCCCCCTGCTGCGCAGCGGCCTTCGGCGGGCATAGCGCGCGCAACTCATCGAAGTCGCCGGCCGCCTTCGCGGCGATCTCGGCCCAGGCCAGGGCGAACGCCGGGCGCCGCAGGTTCGACACGATGCCGTCCTTCCACAGCACCCAGGTCTCCGCCCTGATGCGGCCCTGCTTGTGCAAGAACACCTGCTGGTTGCACAGGTCGAAGTAACGGTAGAAGGCCGGCAGGGCATCGGCCACCTGCTGCGCCGTCATGTCCGCGCCCAGCAGCGCGTCCAGCGGCAGATCCTTGGCGATGTCGCGGTATTCGTCCACCAGCCCGTCCTCAAAGCTGGTCACGCTCTGCATCTTCAGCAGCCTGAGCTGCCAGAACGCGGCCACCACACCAACACCCGCAACACCACTGCCGAAGCCGCCTATCAGGCTGGCCAGGTCCAGCCACTCCTTGCTGGGCGCCATCAGAGGGCCCCCTTCACCAGCGGCAGGATCTTCAGCGACTCGATGCCGCGGTCATCCACGATCTTGACCGCCGCCTTGGCGTGCTTGCCGGCTTCGAAGGGCAGCGACACGGTGCCGTGGAACTGGTCCAGCATCGACTCGTCCAGCTCAGCGCGGATCGTCTTCTTCAGCTTCTTCCAGCCTTCGTCCTTGCCGGCCATGGGGAAGAACACCTGATGCGGGAACAGGCTGCGGCCGTCGTAGTCGGTGTCCAGGCTCCACATGGCGATCTTGCCCTTGCCGCCCGAGATCAGTTCGCCCTTCACGGTGTCGAAGTAATCGAAGCCGTTGACCTCCACCTGCCACAGGCCATCGGCCGTCAGCGTCAGCGCCACGTCGGGCTGGCCCATCAGCCAGAAGCTCTGGTTGCTGCTGCGGGCCTTCTTCAGGTCCTCGGTCAGCAGGTCGGTGTTCATCTGCGCCTTCAGCGCGGTGATGCCCTTCAGCGCGTCGATGTCCTTGGCCGCTTCCGGATCGAAGGTGAAGGCGCAGAACACGATCATCTTCGGCCGCGGAAACAGCTCGCCGGCTTCGTTCAGCGCGTGCTCCACCTGGCGCTGCTCCAGCGCGCCATGCTCGGGGCCGAAGCTCACCACCACGCGCTCGCCCGTCTCGGCCAGCGTGCCGGTGGCGTGCAGGCAGGTGGTGCCGGCCATCACCTCTAGTTCGGCGAATTCCAGCTTCTGGCCGCCCTTGCCGCGGATGCCGGTCTTCAGCAACTCATCGCGCCACTGCTGCTGGCGGTTGCTCTCGCCGCTGCGCGCGATGCTGGTCTGGTAGGCCTGGTCTTCGGTGGGCGTGGCCGATGCACCGCCCTCGGCGGCCTCCAGGCTCAGCACCGTCGGGAAGGGCACGGCCTCGACCGTGAACGGGCCGGTGATTCGCAGCTTGGTCTTGCTCTTCTCTGGCTGGTCGTACAGGGTTTCGCTTTCGGCGCTTGCTGCGATGGCGCGGTCCATCTCCGCCTGCATGCGCTGGCAGGGCGATTGCATTAGCCCCCACCCCCGATGTGTGATACGAACGCGGCTCCCGAAAACGACCTGACACGATGGCATCCGACCTGACTGCTGCTGGCGACGAACTGATGCGGCGCTTCGAAGACCTGGACGATCCGCGCAAACCGAGCGGACGCTTCCAGTACCCGCTGCAGGAGTTGCTGCTGGCGGCGCTGTGCGCGATCTCCGCCGGGGCGGAGGACTGGGTCGATGTCAGCGAGTGGGGCGAGTTCAAGCTGGAGTGGTTGCGTCGCTTCCTGCCGTTCGAGCAGGGCATCGCCTCGCACGACACCTTCGGCCGGGTGTTCGCGATGCTGGACTCGGCGCGGTTCGAGGACTGTTTTCGAGGCTGGATGACCCAGCTGTGCCCGAACCTGGCGCAGCAGCACATCGCCATCGATGGCAAGACGCTGCGGGGCTC
>NZ_JBBUTF010000015.1:0-195547 GCF_038066575.1 Pseudaquabacterium rugosum
CTGGCTGCGCAGCAGGCTGATCTGCGTGCGCTCCTCGATGCTCAGGCTTGAATATGCTTGGCCCATCGCCTCAGGTCTTTGATTCAGTTCGGGTGTTGCGCTTCAGTTTAGAGTGCGCCATCCTCTGCTTCCGCATAAACACCCATCAGGCCGATCGACCACACCATGAGATAGGTGTTCTTCTCTCCAATGTCTCGCTCACATCGAAGTGTCGGGCGCATGCTGCGCCAATTGGCCATCAAGGCGAGCCTCAGATTGTCTGTAATTTCGGTCCCGAAATGCGAGGTCAAGAAGGCACGATTCCATTGCCCTTCTTCGCTGTTCCTGCTCAGTTGGCGCAAGACCTGCCCAAGGTTCCAAATGGTGCAATCCCTACGACCAGGTGCAAGTGCCAGAGCGGGCTGCTCAGCCAGTTCTCGCCTGATCCGAGCCCACGCATCCTGCTGATCGGCTCGTTGCTTGGCTTGGCGCTCTCTTCGCTTCTGCTGCTCATCCTGCCGCTTAAATAACTCAGGGTTTGGTGAGTTCAAGGGGATGATTGAGTTCAGCTTGTCGTTCAGCGCTGTTGAATCAGCTATGGCCTTGCGAAGAGCGTCTTCGCCGGTCTTTGGGTCTCCTTCAATCGCGTAGAGATGTACAGCCATGCGCAAGAGAATCTCTCGATGCTTCGGCAGATTTTGCCTGTCGGCTAGCAAGTCGTGTATCCACTTGCCATCTCTCTCCAAAGAGTAATTCAGTACGCCTCCATAGCTGAGGCGAACCCAGCAGTACTCGGCGCTGCGATCGCGGCAGAGTGACTCCACGCATGCCAGATCTGTTTCGAAGACCTGCGGTCGGCAAGCGTTTGGCAGCGCGTCGAGAAGTCCGGTCAGTTCCGTCTTGCCTTTCTCCGCATAGAAAGAAGCGTCTACCGCGCGATAGGCAAGAACCGAGGCTGCGATCAGCGAGTCGCTGACGCTTCCGAATTTAAGCAGCCGGATGCACAGCGAGCGCAAGATGCTCGATACTCCCAGTTGCCCGTCCGTCTCTTGAAACTCTTCCTCAGCCGCTGACAGGGCCTCGTGTGCAATCCTAAGTACATCAGGCAACAAGGCTTCAAGGCGGGCTTGGCTAATGTCTGCGTTCTGGATCACCCGGGCAACGCTGTTGGCGAAGCTCTCACGATTCCTCTTTTCGCTGCGCACTCTTTCCAAGAGAAGAATCAATTGGCCTTCGGTAACATATTCCGGATACAGATTTGTTCCGACCCGACGTGCAAGTCGTTCTGACCGGCCTGGCGCTGGCGTGACGATTTCATCGACCGTCGTTGCGAGGCGGGAATCGCCCAGGGACCCAAGCGCGAGCAATGCTTCGAAACGCTCGCGATCGCTGCATGCTGCGTCCGCCGCAACCTGTGCGACCAGTTCCGCGCAACCCTGCATGTGGCCAGCGCTCACGAGTTGGAGCAGAAGCTCCCGCACTTCAGGCGCCTCGACTCCAGCATCCCAAGCTGATTGGACCGTTTGTGTGAGTCCAACTTGGGCCAGCCGTGCCACCTGCACCTTCGGCACTGCGAGCCCACGCCACTGACCCTTGCCATACCGGGCCACGTAGCCCAGTAATGCGCGTTCCCGTTGGAGGCCGTTCAGCGACTCAGGGTCGCCCTGGGTCAGCAAGGCGTCCGGCTCGATCCTGACCACTTGTTCGAACATCTCGGGTTGCAGTAATGCAAGCCATGCTGCCACGGGCCTCATCGACGGTCTGAGGATCTTCTCGTTCGAGCCCGTGAGTCCGAACAACATGCGACAAGCAGCTGACTGGGCCAGCAGCCCTGCCTCGATCAGGTCATGGATCTGGCGAGCGGCGAGAAACTCCGTCACGGACCGATGGTGAAACCTGACCCTGCCGTATCCGCCCTCAACAAAGAGCGGTCGCTCCAAAAGCGTCAACACCTCGTTGGGGGTCCCAATCTGCCAGCAGCTCTCGCGGATCGATCGGCGGGGCGCCTGACGAGTCGGCATCCGATCCAGCGCTGTACCGGATCGTCAGGCGTCGACACAGGATGACCGCCAACGCAAGACGCTGAGCGCCCCTCTGCACCTTTGCCGGCGAAAGCTCTGCCCTCTCACGCCGTTCCGGTCGAGCAGCGAGCCGTGCGTGCACATGGGCCTGGATCTGCTGGGAGTGCGTGCGAAGCCCGCCGTGTTCTCGCCAGTCATCGCAAAGCTCAATCAGATCCTGAGGCTTGCGAGCGAACTCTCTGGCGTGCTTGGCATCAACGGCAGACAGCAAGGCCTCGGGACTCTGAACACCTTTGGTCGCCGCAAACTCCATGATCTGTGAGCTGGTCAGCGGAAGCAGTTCGACCTCTCGGATGGCAGGCGGGCCATTATTCTCGGTCTTGCTCGGTTCGGCCATTGCGATGCGGATGAACTCATCCTGCAAATCCGCTTGCCGCACTGGAGCTGGCACGGGCAGGATGTTTCTGAAAGCTAGACGATCAATGGATACCGGGCGAGCGGTAATGACGACCGTCGCCCGCGCCAGTGCCCCTTTGGCGTCCTGCGCAAATCGATGCAGCGCGTTCTTGAACGACCCGTGAACGAGTTGGAGTTCGTCGATGGAATCGAGGAAGAAATATGCAATCTGCGATGCAGAGTCCAACCAGTCGGTGAAGCGCTTTTGCGCATCCCCGAATAGTGTGGCGACGATGCCAACGGCCGCTAGGCTCTCGAGCGACAGGAAGAACGCAGGCTCGCCGCGGTCAAAGAGTTCTCTGGCTTTCGACTCGCACTCATATGTTTTTCCTGCACCGGCTTCCGAGACTATGAGGATGCGTTTGGATTTTAGTAATTCGTCCCAGCTGATGCCGGCTTCATCGAAGCGTTCATTCCAGGCTGATTCGAATGATTCGTCTTTGTCGGAGGGCTGCCTCAAGTCTTTGAAGGTGCGGTCCATATTAATATTTGGCTATGCGGCGCGTGCCATATTTTCTTGCGGCGGTTGTTGCTTGACTGACTTTGGCTGCATCGTGGAGGGGTAATTGACAACTGCGTCGGCCCCGGCGCGGTGTGAATTAGGAGTAAATCGCCTTGATTTGCGCTGTATGTGGCGCTGCTGTGGTCATAATCTATCCGAAACTCCATGAGCGCTCATCTTTTCTTCTGGCAGGTGCGCCATTCGAGGAAGTCACATAGTGGCCAGGTCTCGCCAGTCTCGAATGACCCGTTCAAGGTCATCAGCCAGTCGGGTAATTCTTGCTTCAAGAGAAGCTTTGTTCCTGCATCGAAGTTGAAATCTTGGATCCATTTTGTTTTTCTACCCGGGCAGTAAACAAAGTCGAAGTCTTTGCGATTCTTGCCCTGACCGAATGTCCGGTGGTAGATCGGTGCAGGCAGTTCGGGCCAGGACACCGTGCAGGTCTTCCGGCTTGCGTTCCACTTCACGCCGATTAGTATCGAATTTGGATTGGTCAGCACCTTCCGATCATCTTTGCTCCACGCCTCGTAGACGTCGATCTTTGACGCGGCGGTCTTTGCTTCCGTCTGTTGCGAGTGTTCTACGGTCCTGACTTCTTGGCGTACCTGTTCCGCCTCCTCAGTTAGACCGTGAGTGAAAACGACGAAATGCACCCGATTGCATGCCGCCGATGTGCTGGGCAGATCCAGCATTGGCGTATCCGCCGCAGGCTCGCGCAGCGGTCGGTTGCGCGCCTTCCATAGCTGCTCCGCCTTTTGCAGATCGTCCTCGTTCACTGACTTGCCGGCCCGGGTCCAGTGCGTCGAGAACCAGTTCTGTGCCTTGCGACGAGACTCTTCGTCCTCGGTGACCAACCCGGCTTCGCGCCAGCCGTTGAAGTCCTGTTCGCCATGGTCAAGGCCGTTGGCTGAGGCATTGGCAGACCCAACGATCAGCTGCCGCTCCGTCAGCACCATCTTCGCGTGCAAGTCATCCAGGGCACGTACTTCGGCGCCTGTGATCTGTTGCAGTTCACGGATGGCCGCCGGATTGGTGCCCCCTTGCGCCAAATTGCAGAGCACGCGCAAGTGGCGGCCCCGCCAGTCCGAGAACAACTGTTCGCGCGCGCCTTTGCCCCAGAACGCGATGGCCACAGAGGCGTCCTCGGCTTGCGTCAGTGCGCTGTGCAGTGCCGCTGTATACGTTTCGCCATCCACCCACATCGGTCGTTCTCCCTACCTGCAGTTCATTCTGCCTAGGCCGCAGGATACTCGGGAGATGCGGTCTGACGAGATGCGGCAGTCCAATGCCGTGCGGGGGTGACCAGCGTGTTCAGGGGGGCGGGGCGTGCATTCTGCATCCGGGGCGGCAATGAAAAAGGCCGCCCGATGGGCGGCCTTTCCGTTCCGTCACACACCAGGCCCTCGATGTCGGCCTGTCGTCTGGCGGCCAGCGCGCCTTGTGGGCACGCCGGTGATCGTCCGGCCCCTCGGGCCGGGCGTTTGCTCGGTTCGCTCGATCAGGCGCCGACGGCTTCCAGCGCGGCGTTGAACGTGGCGCTCGGGCGCATCACGGCCGTGGTCTTGGCCATGTCGGGCTTGTAGTAGCCGCCGATGTCGGCCGGCTGGCCCTGCACGCTGTTGAGTTCCTCGACGATCTTGGCCTCGTTGTCGGCCAGGGTCTTGGCCAGCGGGGCGAACTTGGCGGCCAGCTCGGTGTCCTCGGTCTGGGCGGCCAGTTCCTGGGCCCAGTACATCGACAGGTAGAACTGGCTGCCGCGGTTGTCCAGCTGGCCGGTCTTGGGGCTCGGGCCCTTGCTGTTGTCCAGCAGCTTGCCGGTGGCCGCATCCAGCGTCTTGGCCAGCAGCTTGGCGCGGGCGTTGTCGTTCTTCAGGCCCAGGTCTTCCAGGCTGACGGCCAGCGCCAGGAACTCGCCCAGGCTGTCCCAGCGCAGGTGGTTCTCCTCGACCAGCTGCTGCACGTGCTTCGGGGCCGAGCCGCCGGCGCCCGTTTCGTACATGCCGCCACCGGCCATCAGCGGCACGATCGACAGCATCTTGGCGCTGGTGCCCAGTTCCATGATCGGGAACAGGTCGGTCAGGTAGTCGCGCAGGATGTTGCCGGTGGCGCTGATGGTGTCCAGTCCGCGGACGACGCGTTCCAGCGTGTAGCGCATCGCACGCACCTGGCTCATGATCTGGATGTCCAGGCCGTTGGTGTCGTGCTCGTGCAGGTACATCTTGACCTTGCGGATCAGCTGCGCCTCGTGCGGGCGGTAGCTGTCCAGCCAGAAGACGACCGGCATGCCGCTGTTGCGGGCGCGGTTGACGGCCAGCTTGACCCAGTCGCGGATCGCGGCGTCCTTGACCTGGCACATGCGCCAGATGTCGCCTTCTTCCACGTTCTGGCTCAGCAGCACTTCACCGGTCTCGATGTCGGTGATGTTGGCCACGCCGTCCTCGGCGATCTCGAAGGTCTTGTCGTGCGAGCCGTACTCTTCGGCCTGCTGCGCCATCAGGCCGACGTTCGGCACCGTGCCCATGGTCTTCGGGTCGAAGTTGCCATGCCACTTGCAGAAGTTGATCATCTCCTGGTAGATGCGGGCGAAGGTCGATTCCGGCATCACGGCCTTGGCGTCCTTCATGCGGCCGTCGGCGCCGTACATCTTGCCGCCGGCGCGGATCATGGCCGGCATCGACGCGTCGACGATCACGTCGTTGGGCGAGTGGAAGTTGGTGATGCCCTTGGCCGAGTCCACCATCGCCAGTTCCGGGCGGTGCTCGTGGCAGGCGTGCAGGTCGCGCTTGATCTCGTCGCGCTGCGAGGCCGGCAGCTTCTCGATCTTGGTGTACAGATCGACCATGCCGTTGTTGACGTTGACGCCCAGGTCCTTGAAGGTCTGCGCGTGCTTGGCGAAGGCGTCCTTGTAGAAGATCTTGACGCAGTGGCCGAAGACGATCGGGTGCGAGACCTTCATCATCGTGGCCTTGACGTGCAGCGAGAACATCACGCCGGTCTTGCGGGCGTCCTCGATCTCGCGCTCGTAGAACTCGAGCAGGGCCTTCTTGCTCATGAACATCGAGTCGATGACCTCGCGGTCCAGCAGCGACACCTTCTCCTTCAGGACGAGGGTCTTGCCGGACTTGGTGATCAGCTCCATGCGCACGGTGCGGGCCTTGTCCAGCGTCATCGACTTCTCACCGTGGTAGAAGTCGCCGTGGTGCATGTGCGAGACGTGGGTGCGCGAGGCCTGGCTCCACTCACCCATGCTGTGCGGGTTCTTGCGCGCGTATTCCTTGACGGCCTTGGGCGCGCGGCGGTCCGAGTTGCCTTCGCGCAGCACCGGGTTCACGGCCGAGCCCGTGCACTTGCCGTAGCGCACCTTGAGGGCCTTTTCCTCGTCGGTGGCCGGGTTCTCCGGGTAGTCGGGGATCGCGTAGCCCTTGGCCTGCAGTTCCTTGATCGCGGCCTTCAGCTGGGCGATCGAGGCGCTGATGTTGGGCAGCTTGATGATGTTGGCGTCCGGGCGCAGCGTCAGCTTGCCGAGCGCCGACAGGTCGTCGGAGACGCGCTGTTCTTCGGTCAGGTACTCGGGGAAGCTGGCCAGGATGCGAGCGGCCACCGAGATGTCGGCGGTGGCGACCTCGATGCCCGCCGGCGCCGCGAAGCTGCGGATGATCGGCAGGAAGGAGGCGGTCGCCAGGAACGGCGCCTCGTCGGTCAGCGTGTAGACGATGGTCGGCTGCTTGGTGCTCATTCAACTCTCTCCGTGAGGGGCGACTGGCGGGGTGGCCGGGCCAGCGCCGGTAAGCGATCGGGCGGAAGCGGGTGTTCCTGCTTGAAATTGTCTCTCACAGTGCGGAACCTGTCTGTGCCATGCGCACTGTGCCAGCGCAAGACGGGTGGCGGTGGCGGGGCCTGCGGCGCGTCACGGCGGTCGGGTGTCACGCGCAAGTGGCTGTCGCCTCAAGGAAAACGGGGTTCTCACCGATGCATGCAGGGTGTGACTAGGTGTTTACCCTAGTCTTCTATCAGATAGCAGTCATAAGTTGCAGTGCTGCAGCGACCCTGGGCAGGACTGCCGCGCCGCCGGCCCGAGATCCGCCCCGGCGGGCTCAGACGGTGGCGGCGTCCATGCGCTGCACCGCCTGGCGCAGCAGCGTCCGCAGCCAGACCAGGCCGGGGTCCTGGGTGCGGTAGCCGTGCCACTGCAGGCTCTGCGTCATCGGCGGGATCTCCAGCGGCAGCGGACGCAGCACGCCGCCGGCCGCCGGGGCCATGCGCTCGGCCAGCCGGCGGTGGACGGTGGCGATCAGCTCGGTGCCGGCGACCATCGCCGGCAGCGCGACGAAGCCGAAGCTGGTGGCCGCCACCCGCCGTGCGATGCCCAGCCGCTCGAAGGCCCAGGCCTCGAAGGCGGTGTTGCCGCCGCCCGGTGGCTGCATCACCACATGGCCGGCGGCCAGGTAGCGCGCGCGGTCCAGCGTGCCGCGGGCCAGGCTGCTGTCGCGGCAGACGACGCAGACGAAGGTCTCCTCGTACAAGGGCTCGTGCGGATGCTCGGCCGAGAGGAACTCGCGCGGGATGATCTGCAGATCGGCCTCGCCGCGCTCCAGGATGCGTGCCGGGTTGCTGACCTGCGGCAGGAAGTCGAAGCACACCGCGGCGCGGGCGGCCGAGGCCAGCGCCAGCAGGTGCGGCGCCAGCACCTGCTGCGTGTAGTCGGAGGCGAAGATGCGGAAGGTGCGGTCCGAGGCGGTGGGGTCGAAGGCCGGCCGGCTCGCGATCGTGCTGTCGACGCGCACCAGCACGTCGCGCACCGCATCGGCCAGGCCCTCGGCGCGCGGCGTGGGCTCCATGCGGCGGCCGACCTGCACCAGCAGCTCGTCGTCGAAGTACTCGCGCAGGCGGGCCAGCGCATTGCTGGTGGCCGAGGGGCTGAGGTTCAGGCGCTCGGCGGCGCGGGTGATGCTGCGCTCGGTCAGCAGCGCATCGAGCGCGACCAGCAGGTTCAGGTCCAGGCGGTTGAATCTCATGGGCGGCGGCTCGGACGGTGGGGGCTGGCCGCGGCGTCGAGCTCGCGGGCGGTGGCCTGCAGCAGGCCGCGCAGCCAGGCCAGACCGGCATCGCGCGCCATGCGCTGGTGCCAGAACTGGTAGACGCCGATCGGCGGCAGGCGCGGCGTGAGCTCGACGGTGCGCAGCCGGGCGTGGCGGCAGGCGAAGCGGGCGAAGTCCTCGGGCACGACCGAGACCAGATCGCCAGCCGCCAGGATGGGCAGCAGGCTGACGAAGTGCGCCACCTCGACGGCCACGCGCAGCCCGTCATGGGCTAGGCCGTGGGCACGCTCGATGTCGCGGCCGCGGCCGTCGGGGCGCACCAGTGCGTGCTCCCATTCCAGCAGCTGGGCGCGGGTCAGGCGCGTGCCGGTGTGCGGATGGTCCTCGCGCAGCAGGCCGACGAAGGCGATGTCGGCCAGCTTCTGCTGGAAGTATCCGGGACGCTGCAGATCGGGGAAATGACCGACGGCCAGATCGGCTTCACCGGATTCCAGCGCATCGGCCGCATCGTGCGGTGTGCGGGCGATCGCGCGCAGGCTGATCTGCGGCGCCTGCTGGCGCAGCCGCTGCACCAGCGGTGCCACCAGGCACAGCTCGCCCACATCGGGCGTCACCAGCGTGAAGCGGCGGGTGCTGGTGGCGGGCTCGAAGGCGGCGCCCTGCAGCACCTCGCCGCGCACCGTCTCCAGCACCTGGCGCACCGGGCCGGCCAGCGCCTGGGCGCGCGGCGTGGGCTGCATCTCGCGCCCGGCCCGCACGAACAGCGGATCGCCGAACAGCGTGCGCAGGCGGCCGAGCGCGGCACTCATCGCCGGCTGGCTCAGGCCCAGGGCCTCGCCGGCCCGTGTGACGCTGCGCTCGTCGAGCAGCGACTGCAGCACCACCAGCAGGTTCAGATCGATGCCTTTCCAATCCATGCGCTGGATTCTATGTATCCACCGGATCGTCTGTGACGATGGCTTCGTGATCCCTAGACTTTGCGTCAGATCAACGTCGAAGAGCCCGCCAGAACGGGCCGCAGACCTGGAGACACCCGCGATGACCTGTCGTCGATGCGCTGAAGACCGTGCGGTCTGCGCATCGGGACAAACCCCCGTCTTGCGTGGACGCCGCCACCGGCCTGCCGCTCCCGTTCCGCTTCCCCCAGCCCAGCGCCAGACCATGACCACCACGCCCATCCTGTTCACGAATGTCCGTCTGTTCGACGGCAGCGGCAGCGCGCCGTATCCCGGCGAACTGCGCCTGGCCGGCCGCCACATCGAGGCCGTGGCCGCCGGCCGCGACGTCCTGCCACGCGATGGCGCCACCGTCATCGACGGCGCCGGCGGCGTGCTGATGCCGGGCCTGATCGAGTCCCATGCCCACCTGACCTGGCCCAGCAGCGTCGAGCGCTTCGTGCCCGGCATGGCGCTGCCGCCCGACGATCTGGCGCTGACGGCCGCGCGCAACGCCCGCATCCTGCTGGACCACGGCTTCACCAGCGCCTGGTCGGCCGGCGCGCTGGGCCAGCGGGTGGAGATCGCGCTGAAGTCGCACCTGGACGATGGCGGCCTGCCGGGCCCGCGCCTGGTGGCGTCCTCGGTCGAGCGCGAGCCGCCGGTCGATGACGCCGCGCTGAGTCCCGGCCAGGTGGCCGCCCACGGCCGCGGCCCGCAGGCGGTGCGCGACTTCGTGCGCGAGTGCGCGGCGCTCGGCGCGCAGTCAATCAAGTTCCTGCTCTCGGGCGAGAGCGCGCTGCAGCCCGGCGCCAGCCACCGCCTGCTCTACACCGAAGATGAGGTGCGTGCCGCCGGCGAGCAGGCGCGCGAGAGCGGGGTCTGGCTGACCGGCCATGCCCACGCGGCCGAGGCGGTGAAGCTGGGCGTGCGCCACGGCTTCCGCATCCTCTACCACTGCACCTATGCGGACGAGGAGGCGCTGGACCTGCTGGAGGCCGCGCGCGACCGCATCTTCGTCGCGCCCACCGTCGGCATCGTGCAGGCCACGCTCGATGCGGTGCCGCCGCCGCACATCGACATGCGCGCGATGAAGGACGACGCCGAGATCGTGCTGCGCCGCCAGCGCGAGCTGGTGCCCGAACTGCGCCGCCGCGGCGTGCGCCTGCTGCCGGGCGGTGACTACGGCTTCCCCTTCAACCCGAACGGCCGCAACGCGCGCGATCTGGAGCTGTGGGTGCGCCACTTCGGCTACACGCCGGGCGAGGCGCTGCATGCCGCCACCGCGCTGGCGGGCGAACTGATGGGCTCGGTGCTGGGCGCGCAGGCGCCGGTCGGCGTGCTGCGCGCCGGTGCACTGGCCGACCTGCTGCTGGTCGATGGCGACCCGACGGCCGACATCACGCTGCTGCAGGACCGCCAGCGCCTGCGCGCCATCTTCATCGACGGCCGCGTCCACAAGGCACCGCCCGGGCTGCGCTGAAACCCGGTGCGGCGGCGGGTCTGGCCTCGGTGACAACCCGCAGAACCTTCACCGGATCGAATCGAGGCCTCCAGATCTTCCAGTTTTCATGAGGAGATCGCTTGCGTACGCTCCACACCTGCCGATCGCACCGCCCCTGTCCTGGCCCGACAGCCGGCGGATCGCCGATGTGACGACGCCGGGCCCCGCGTCGCCACCCTGATCGACGGCCCACCCGAGACCTGAGAGACCCCCGCGCCGCAGCCCCGCTGCGCGCGAGGTGCGCCGCCGCATGGCCCACGGGCCGGCCATGACCGGCCCGGCGGCGCCGAAGCCTGCATCACGACAAGCACGGAAGGAGACACATGACCCACCCGCACATGAAGGCCCGCCGGCCCACCGGCCGGACCGCTGACCACCGGATCCGCCCGCAGCCCCGCACCCTGGCCGGCCATGCGCTCGCCCAGGCCGCACTGTGCAGCCTGATCGTCGGCGCGAGCCTGCCGGCCCGGGCCGTCCGCATCGACACCGAGGTGCCGGACCTGCAACTGCGCTGGGACAACACCATCAAGTTGAGTGGCATGGCACGGCTGGACCGGCGCGCCGATGGCCTGTCGACGACGCGCTTCGGCGCCACCGGCATCAGCGGACCGAACAACATCAACCAGGACGACGGCGACAACAACTTCGGCCGCGGCCTGGTCTCCAGCCGTCTGGATCTGCTGAGCGAGGCCGATGTGGGCTGGCGCGACGTCGGCGCACGGCTGAGCGCGGCCGCCTGGTACGACCCGGTCTACCGCCGGCGCAACGACAACACGACGACCACGTCGAACCAGAGCCCGTCGGACCGGTTCGCCGACGAGACCCGGCGCGTGATGGGCGGCGATGCCGAGCTGCTGGATGCCTTCGTCTGGGGCCGCACCGAGATCGGCGGCCACCGGCTGTCGGCGCGGGCGGGCCGCCACACGCTGCTGTGGGGCGAGAGCCTGTTCTTCGGCGCCAATGGCGTGGCCGGCGGCATGGCGCCGATGGACCTGGTCAAGCTGCTGTCGGTGCCCAACTCCCAGTTCAAGGAGACGGCGCGGCCGACCGGCAAGCTCTCGGCCCAGCTCGCCCTGAGCGAGGACGTGAGCCTGGGCGCCTTCATCGGATACGAATGGGAGAAGACGCAGCTGATGCCGGCCGGCGCCTACCTGTCGGGCAGCGATTCGATGGGCCCGGGCGCCGAGCGCATCAGCGCCGGCGCCACCGGCACCTTCAGCCGCCGTGCCGACCAGACGCCGGGCGACGGCGGCCAGTACGGCCTGCAGTTGCGCTGGAACGCGCCGGACCTGGACACGCAGTTCGGCCTGTATGCGCTGCGCTGGCATGCGACCACGCCCAGCAACATCGTCACCACGATGGCCGGCACGCCGGGCGCCTTGAGTGCCGACAGCTACCAGTGGCTCTACCACCGGGGCATCGAGACGCTGGGCTTCAGCGCGGCACGCACCGTCGGCGCCTGGAGCCTGGCGGCCGAGCTCTCGTGGCGGCGCAATGCGCCGCTGGCCAGCGCGGGCCAGACGGCGATCCCGGCCATCGGCGTGGGCAGCGGCTGGAACAACGACGAGGCCACGCCGTATGCCGTCGGTGAGACGGCGCATGCGCAGTTCTCGTGGATCGCCAGCCTGGGGCCGAACGCCATCGCCCAGGAAAGCAGCTTCGTCGGCGAGATCGCCTTCAACACGCGGCTGAAGACCACGCGCAACGCGGCGATGCTGAACCCGAACGCCGATCGCTCGGCCACCGGTGTGCGCATGGTCTGGACGCCGACCTACCGCCAGGCGCTGCCCGGCCTGGACCTGAGCCCCAGCGTGGGTGCGGGCTGGACCTGGGGCAAGTCCTCGGCCGTGGGCCCGGGTTTCGGCGTCGACCGCGGCGGTGACCTCAGCCTGGGCCTGAGCGCCACCTACCTCGGCGGCTGGACGGCCGCCCTCAGCTACGTGCGCTACCTGGGCCCGGAAGGCGCGGTACTGGACAACGCCAACAACGCGCAGTTCACCCAGGCATTGAAGGACCGCGACTTCCTCAGCCTGTCGCTGCGCAGCTCGTTCTGAGCCGTCTCTGACACCCCATCGGAAAGCCCCTCATGATGTCCATCCACACCCTGTTCCGACCGGCGGCCACCGTGCTGCCGCTGCTGGCCCTCGGCCTGTGGGCGCTGCCCGCCCAGGCCGGCACGGCCGCCGACGCCGCCCGCCTGAAGGCCGACCTGACGCCCTTCGGCGCCGAGAAGGCCGGCAACAAGGACGGCAGCATCCCGGCCTGGACCGGCGGCTTCAGCGGCCAGATCGCCGGCGAGAAGCCGGGCGGCCGCCGCGGCGATCCGTTCAAGGGCGAGAAGCCCCTGTACTCGGTCAGCGCGGCCAACATGGCCCAGCATGCCGACAAGCTCAGCGACGGCATCAAGGCCCTGCTGCGCAAGTACCCCGACAGCTACCGCCTGGACGTCTACAGGACCCACCGCACGGCGATGGCCCCGCAGTGGGTCTACGACAACACCGCGCGCAACGCCACCAGCGCCGAACTGCAGGGCCATGCGATCAAGGGCGCCTACGGCGGCATTCCCTTCCCGGTGCCGAAGAACGGGCTGGAGGCGATCTGGAACCACAAGCTGGCCTGGCGCGGCACGGCCTGGGAAGCCGAGCTCAACCAGTACCAGCTGACGGCCGACGGCAAGGTGGTGCTGACCACCGACGGCCTGATCCGCCAGCGCATGCCCTACTACCTGGAGGGCGGCTCGGCCGACAAGTTCGACGGTTACTACTGGGAGGTCAACCTGACCAACGCCGGCCCGCCGATCCGCGCCGGCGAGATGATCGTCGGCCGCAACCATGTGGATGACGGCAAGTCGGCCTCCTTCGTCTACCTGACCGGCCAGCGCCGCGTGCGCAAGCTGCCCAACGCCTGCTGCGACACGCCGACGCCGGCCAGCGCCGGGCTGATGTCCTTCGACGAGATCGGCGTGTTCACCGGCAAGACCGATCTGTTCGACTGGAAGCTGGTCGGCAAGAAGGAGCTGCTGCTGCCCTACCACCAGAACCGGCTGCTGGGCGTGAAGGACGCCGAGCTGGTCAACGGCCGCCACCTGGATCCTGACCATGTGCGTTGGGAGCTGCACCGCGTCTGGGTGGTCGAGGCCACGCTGGCCGCCGGCCAGCGCCACCAAGCCCCACGCAGCATCTACTACCTGGACGAGGACACCTGGGTGGCCATGTTGGCCGACCGCTGGGATGCCAAGGGCCAGCTGTGGAAGACGCTGTGGCAGTTCAACTACGTGATGCCGGACGTGCCGGGCACGGTGCAGCAGACCTTCGGCTTCCATGATCTGCTGGCCGGCCATGGTTATGTGGCCAATGTGCTGGGCGACAAGCGCTTCCAGCACCGCCCGACCAAGCCGTGGCCGACCGACACCTTCACCGGTGACGGTCTGGCCGCCCAGGGCGTGCGCTGAGATGGACGCCATGTTCAGGTGCCGGTATCCGGCCCGGGCGGGTGCGGCCCTGGCGGCCCTGGCAGCGGTGCTGGCCTGCGGTGCGTTCGGGCCGCTGGCGACATCGGCCGTGGCGCAGGCCCGGCCGGCGTCGGCCACGGCCAGCGGGTCGGCCCTGCCCAGTGCCTCGGCCATGGCCGCGCAGGCCGTCGGCGATGCCTTGCAGCGCCCGGCGCTGGCCGTGCGCCAGCCCGAGCGGGCGGTGCTGCTGGCCGTGGCGCAGGCCGGCGCGCGGCTGGTGGCCGTCGGCGAGCGGGGCCTGATCCTGCTCAGCGACGATGCCGGCGGCCGGTGGCGCCAGGCGCCGGTGCCTGTCAGCGTGACGCTGACGGCCGTGCGCTTCGCCGATGCACGCCACGGCGTGGCGGTGGGCCACGGCGGGGCGGTGCTGGTCACCGAGGACGGCGGCGCGCAGTGGACGCTGCGCCTGGACGGCCGCCGTGCCGCGCAGCAGGTGCTGCAGGACGCGCGGGCCGCCGGCGCGCCGGACGCCACGCTGCGCGATGCCGAACGCCTGGAGGCCGACGGCCCCGACAAGCCCTTCCTGGACGTGTTGATGTGGGACGCGCAGCGCCTGCTGGTGGTCGGCGCCTACGGCCTGGCCCTGCACAGCGCCGATGGCGGCCAGCACTGGACGTCCTGGAGCCATCGCCTGCCCAACCCGCGCGGCCTGCACTGGTATCTGGCCCGCCGTGACGGCGAGCGCCTGCTGCTGGCCGGCGAGCAGGGCCTGCTGGCCGTCTCCAGCGATGGCGGTGCGCGCTTCGCCGCACCAGCCTCGCCGTGGAAGGGCAGCTGGTTCACCGGCCAGTGGCTGCCCGGCGGCGGTGTGCTGCTGGCCGGACTGAGGGGCCAGGTCTGGCGCAGCACCGATCCGCTGGACCCCGCCGCCTGGCAGGCGGTGACGCAGGACCGCCCGGCTGCGCTGCATGCCAGCACCGCCGATGCGGCGGGCCGCGTGCTGCTGGCCGATCCGTCCGGCCGTCTGCTGCGCCTGCAGGGGCAGCGGCTGGAGCCGCTGGCCACCTCGGCCACGCCGCCGCTGCCGTCCGGACTGCTGGTACTCGACGATGGCCGGGTGCTGGTCGTCGGCGCCACCGGGCTGGCGCGGCTCGATCTGTCCTCCTCCCTGACCCAGGAGTCCGCGCGATGAGCGCCCATGTTCCTTCCGGCGCCGCCGTGGCGCCCGATGCCGACTTCGATCCGCGCTCCGGTTCCCTGATCGAGCGCGCGCTGTTCAACCACCGCGCCTGGGTGCTGCTGGCGTGCGCGCTGGTCACGCTGCTGCTGGGCTGGCAGGCCACGCGGCTGCAACTGAACGCCAGCTTCGAGAAGACGCTGCCGGTCAGCCATCCGTGGATCGTCAACTTCCTGCGCCACCAGCACGAGCTCAGCGGCCTGGGCAACCAGGTGCGCATCGCCGTCGAGCGCACCGGACCGGGTGAGACCGTCCACGACGCACGTTATCTGGACACGCTGCGCCGCCTGTCCGACGAGGTCTTCCTGCTGCCCGGGGTCGACCGCATGCGCATGAAGTCGCTGTGGACGCCGTCCACCCGCTGGGTCGGCGTGACCGAGGAGGGGCTGGAGGGCGGGCCGGTGATCCCCGACGGCTACGACGGCTCGCCGGCCAAGCTGCAGCAGCTGGCGGTCAACATCGAGCGCTCGGGCGAGATCGGCCAGCTGGTGGCGCGCGATGGCCGGTCGTCCGTCATCGTGGTGCCGCTGCTGGCGCGCGATGCCCAGGGCGCGGCACTCGACTACGGCGCCTTCGCCCAGCGCCTGGAGGCCTTGCGCACCAAGTACGAAGCCGAAGGCGTGCGCCTGCACATCACCGGCTTCGCCAAGCTGGTGGGCGATCTGATCGAGGGCGTGCGCGCGGTGCTCGGCTTCTTCGCGCTGGCGGTGGCCATCGCCACCACGATGGTCTGGGCCTACACGCGCTGTGTGCGCTCGACGCTGCTGGTGGTCGCGGCCTCGCTGATCGCCGTGGTCTGGCAGTTGGGCCTGCTGCCGCTGCTGGGCTACAGCCTGGATCCGTACTCGATCCTGGTGCCCTTCCTCGTCTTCGCCATCGGCATGAGCCACGGTGCGCAGAAGATGAACGGCATCATGCAGGACATCGGACGCGGCTGCAGCCGGCTGGTGGCCGCGCGCTACACCTTCCGCCGTCTGTTCATGGCCGGCTTGACGGCGCTGCTGGCCGACGCGGTGGGCTTCGCCGTGCTGCTGGTGATCGACATCCCGGTCATCCGCGAGCTGGCCATCGCCGCCTCGATCGGCGTCGGCGTGCTGGTGTTCACCAACCTGATCCTGCTGCCGGTGCTGCTCAGCCACGTCGGCGTCAGCCCGGCGGCGGCCGCGCGCAGCCTGCGCGACGAGCAGGCCGAGGCCGCCGGTGCCGCCCGCCACCCGCTGTGGGCCGCGCTCGATGCCTTCACCCGCCGCCGCCCGGCCCTGCTGGCGATCGCGGCCGCGGCCGTGCTGGGGGCGGCCGGCCTGGCCGCCAGCACCCGGCTGGCCATCGGCGATCTGGACCCGGGCGCGCCCGAGCTGCGCGCCGACAGCCGCTACAACCGCGACGTGGCCTTCATGAACGCGGCCTACGGCGCCTCCAGCGACGTGCTGGCGGTGATGGTGCGCACGCCCGATGGCCAGTGCGCGCAGTACGCGACGCTGAACAAGGTCGATGCGCTGGAATGGCAGTTGCGGCAGCTCGACGGCGTCGAGGGCACGCACACGCTGGCCCTGCTCAACCGCCGCATGCTGGCCGGCCTGAGCGAGGGCAGCCCGCGCTGGATGGACTTCCTGCCGAACCAGGACATGCTCAACAGCGTGACGGCCGGTGCGCCGCGCGGCCTCTACAACGATCCCTGCAACCTGCTGACGGTCTATGTCCATCTGCGCGACCACACGGCGCAGACGCTGGACGGCGTGGTGCGCCATGTCGAGACCTTCGCCCGGGCCAACGACACGCCCGAGGTGACGTTCCTGCTGGCCGCCGGCTCGGCCGGCATCGAGGCGGCCACCAACGTCGTCGTGCGCGAAGCCTGGCACCGCATGCTGTTGCTCGTCTATGCCGCGGTGGTGCTGCTGGCCTTCATCACCTTCCGCTCCTGGCGGGCGGTGCTGGTGGCGGTGCTGCCGCTGATGCTGACCTCGGTGCTGGCCGAGGCGCTGATGGTGGCCCTCGGCATGGGCGTGAAGGTGGCCACGCTGCCGGTGATCGCGCTCGGCGTGGGCATCGGCGTCGACTATGCGCTCTACATCCTCAGCGTGATGCTGGCCCAGTTGCGCGAGGGCCGCAGCCTGTCCGAGAGCTACTACCGCGCGCTGCTGTTCACCGGCAAGGTGGTGATGCTGACCGGCGTCACCCTGGCCGCCGGTGTGCTGACCTGGCTGGCCAGCCCGATCAAGTTCCAGGCCGACATGGGGCTGATGCTGGGCTTCATGTTCCTGTGGAACATGCTCGGCGCCCTGGTGCTGGTGCCGGCGCTCGCCCACCTGCTGCTGCGCCGTGAGGTGCGCACGGCGCCCGAGGATTCGCTCGCCTTCCAGCGCACGCTGGCGGTGCGGGGCTGAGCATCCGCCGATGACCGGCAACCTTGCATCCTGAGGAGTCTTCGATGCGTCCTGACACCGAATCCCGGCGCGGTCGCGCCGCCCTGATGGCCGCCCACTGTGCCGGCATGGTCGATCTGGTGGCCCTGCCGGTGTGGGTCGGCGTGCTGATCAGCCACTACGGCCTGGCACCGCAGCAGGCTGGCGGCCTGGCCACGCTGTTCCTGGCCGGTGCGGTGCTGGCCAGCCTGGTGGTCGCCCCGCGTCTGGACCGTTTGCCGGCCCGTGCGCTGACGGCGCTCGGCTACGGCCTGGCGGCCCTGGCCTTCGCCACGATCTCGCGTCTGCCCGCGGGCCTGCCGATGGCGCTGCTGCATGCGCTGGCCGGCGTCGCGGCCGGCGCGGCACTCAGCGTCACCCACGGCACGATCGCCCGCAGTGCGCGGCCGCACCGTCAGTTCGCGGCGGCCGGCATGGCGCTCGGCCTGTTCGCCATCGTCTTTCTCGGCGCGACGCCGCCCCTGGTGGCCGCGGTGGGCGGCCCGGTGCTGTTCGTCGTCTTCGCCGGCGTGATGGCGGTGGCCGCGCTCGCCTGTCTGCTGGCCTTTCCGCGGCCGGCGGGCGACGCGGCGCTTGCGCCGGCCCGCGCCTTGACCGGGGCCGGGCCGGCCGTCTCCGCGGCCCGGCCCGGGCGCTTGTCGCCGGCGGTCTGGGCCGGCATCGTCGGCGTGGCCTGCATGGGGCTGGTGCAGTCGATGACCTTCAGCTTTCTGGAGCGCGTCGGCGTCGAGCGGGGCTGGTCGGGCGGGGCCATCCAGGGCGTGCTGGTCGCCCTCGGTCTGGTCAACCTGGCGCCCGCGGTGCTGGCCGCGGTGCTCGAGCGCCGCTGGTCGGCCCGTGCGGTGATGTGCACCGGCCCGGTGGTGCAGGCCGCTCTGGTGGCGGTGATCATGACCGTGCCCTGGTTCCCGGCCTGGGCGGCGGCGGCCTCGGTGTTCGCCGCGGTGATGATCTTCACCCACACCTTCGCCTTCGGCCTGCTGGCCCGGCTGGATGCCAGTGGCCGCGCGATGGCGGCCACGCCGGCCATGCTGATGACCGGCGCGGCCATCGGCCCGGTGCTGGGCGGCACGCTGGTGCAGACGGCCGGCTATGCCAGCCTGGCGGTGGCCGCGGCGGGCTTCGGCGCACTGGCCGTGGCCTGCTTCGCCCGCGTGCCGCAGTCGCGCGCAACCGGTGCGGCGGCCTTGCGCCACGCCGCCTGAGGCGGCGCGGGCGCAGCGCTGGCCGGCGCCATCCAGGCGCCGCGGCCCGCTGTCACGCCACTGTCGCGCGCATGACATGCGGCGGCCATGCGGGCGGCCGAGACTCCCGGGCTTTCCCCAGCCGCTGGAGTCCCTCATGTCGATCGTCAGCCGTCCGACCCCGCTCGCCCGCGCGCTCGCGCTGTCCGTGCTCGCCCTGGCCGGTACCGCCCAGGCCGCCACCGAACTGCAGTGGTGGCACGCGATGACCGGTGCCAACAACGAGGTGGTCGAGGGGCTGGCCAAGGAATTCAACGCCCAGCAGCCCGATTTCAAGGTGGTGCCGGTGTTCAAGGGCACCTATCCGGAGACGCTGAACGCCGGCATCGCCGCCTTCCGCGCGAAGCAGGCGCCGCACATCATCCAGGTCTTCGACGTCGGCACCGGCGTGATGATGGCCGCCCGCGGCGCCGTGCTGCCGGTGGCCCAGGTCATGCGCGAGGGCGGCGAGAAGTTCGACGCCAAGGCCTATCTGCCCGGCATCGTCGGCTACTACTCGACGCGCAAGGGCGAGCTGCTGTCCTTCCCCTTCAACAGCTCCTCGCCGATCACCTACTACAACAGGAAGGCGCTGGCCCAGGCCGGTCTGAGCACCGACAAGCTGCCGCGCACCTGGCCCGAGGTGTTCGAGGCTGCCCGCAAGATCAAGGCCTCCGGCTGGGCCTGCGGCCTGACCACCACCTGGCCGACCTGGATCGGCCTGGAGAACTTCGCGGCCTGGAACAACGTGTCCTATGCCAG
This sequence comes from Pseudaquabacterium rugosum, assembly GCF_038066575.1. NCBI lineage: Bacteria > Pseudomonadati > Pseudomonadota > Betaproteobacteria > Burkholderiales > Sphaerotilaceae > Pseudaquabacterium > Pseudaquabacterium rugosum. The sequence continues at coordinate 19,533 of NZ_JBBUTF010000015.1, forward strand.
CGATGCCAACGGCCTGGACAGCCTGACGCCCAAGCTGAGGATCGACGCGCCGCTGTTCGTCGAGCACTGGTCGACCATCGCCCGCCTGCAGAAGGACGGCGTGTTCCAGTACGGCGGCCGCACCTCGGAGGCCAAGACCAAGTTCCTGTCGGGCGAGTGCGCGATCATGACCGAGTCCTCGGGCGGTCTGGGCGACGTCATCAAGAGCGGCATCGACCATGCCACCGGCCCCTTGCCCTACTGGCCGCAGGCCAAGGGCGCGCCGCAGAACACGGTGCCCGGCGGCGCCTCGCTGTGGGTCTTCGGCGGCAAGTCCAAGGCCGAGGTGCAGGGTGTGGCGAAGTTCTTCGCCTTCCTCTCGCGCACCGAGATCCAGGCCCGTCTGCACCAGAAGTCCGGCTATCTGCCGGTGACCTGGGCCGCCTACGAGGAAACGAAGAAGAGCGGCTTCTATGCCCAGAACCCGGGCCGCGAGCAGCCCATCCTGCAGATGACGGGCCAGGCCCCGACCGAGCATTCGCGCGGTGTGCGCCTGGTCAACCTGCCGGCCGTGCGTGACATCCAGAACGAGGAGATCGAGTCGCTGCTGGCCGGCAAGCAGGATGCGGCCACCGCGCTGCGCCGCGCCACCACGCGGGCCAACGCCGCCATCGAGATGGCCGCCCGCGGCGTGGCCCAGCCCTGAGCCGGCGGCTGCACGGCCGCCCATGCGCCGCACCGTCTTTCCGCACCGCTGGCTGCCCTGGCTGCTGCTGGCGCCGCAGCTCGCCATCACCCTGGTCTTCTTCCACTGGCCGGCCGCCCAGGCGCTGCATGACGCGTTCTACCGCCAGGATCCCTGGGGCTTGGCCACCCAGTTCGTCGGTTGGGACAACTTCCGCGCGCTGGCGGACGACCCGGCCTGGCTGCACGCGGCCGGTGTCACCGCCGTCTTCAGCCTGTCGGTTGCGGTGCTGGCACTCGGTGCCGGCCTGGCGCTGGCGGTGATGGCCGAGCGGGTGGTGCGCGGCCGCGGCCTCTACCGCACGCTGCTGATCTGGCCGTATGCGGTGGCGCCGGCGGTCGCCGGCATGCTGTGGCTGTTCCTGTTCTCGCCCGCGCTCGGCACCTTCGGCGTGCTGCTGCGGCGCTGGGGCGTGGACTGGGACCCGCTGCTGCAGGGCGACCAGGCGCTGGCGCTGGTCGTCGGCGCGGCGGCCTGGAAGCAGGTCAGCTACAACCTGATCTTCTTCGCCGCGGGGCTGCAGGCGATCCCGAAGTCGCTGGTCGAGGCCGCGGCCATCGACGGCGCGGGGCCCGCCCGGCGCTTTCTCACCATCGTCTTTCCGCTGTTGTCGCCGGTCAGCTTCTTCCTGCTGGTGGTCAACACCGTCTATGCCTTCTTCGACACCTTCGGCGTCATCCACGCGGTGACCGGCGGCGGTCCGGCCAAGGCCACCGAGACCCTGGTCTACAAGGTCTTCCATGACGGCTACGTCGCGCTCGATCTGGGCGCCTCGTCGGCGCAGTCCGTGGTGCTGATGGTGCTGGTGGGGGTGCTGACGCTGCTGCAGTTCCGTCACGTCGAACGCAAGGTGCACTACGCATGATCGAGCGCCGACCCTGGGCCGATGCCCTGGCCCACGGCCTGCTGGTGGTGGCCGTGCTGGTGATGCTGTTTCCGCTGTGGTACGTGTTCGTCGCGTCCACCCGCAGTGCGGCCGAGATCCTGAGCCCGCCGCTGCCGCTGTGGCCGGGCCGTCACGGCTGGGAGAACTGGCACGCCACGCTGGTCGACGGCGCACGCCGCATCGGTGGCGTCGACGCGCTGCGCCTGCTGGCCAACACCACGCTGATCGCGCTGGCGGTGGCGGCCGGCAAGATCGTCATCTCCTTCCTGTCGGCCTACGCGCTGGTGTTCTTTCGCTTCCCGCTGCAGCGCACGGCCTTCGCGCTGATCTTCGTCACGCTGATGCTGCCGGTCGAAGTGCGGATCATGCCGACCTACCAGGTGATGGTCGATCTCGGCCTGATCAACACCTGGACCGGGCTGACGCTGCCGCTGATGGCCTCGGCCACCGCCACCTTCCTGTTCCGCCAGTGCTTCGCCACCATCCCGGACGAGCTGCTGGAGGCCGCCCGCATCGACGGTGCCGGCCCCTGGCGTTTCCTGCGTGACGTGGTGCTGCCGCTGTCGGCCACGAACATCGCCGCGCTGTCGGTCATCGTCTTCATCTACGGCTGGACCCAGTACCTGTGGCCGCTGCTGATGACCAGCAGCAACGACATGCACACGCTGATCATCGCGCTGAAGAAGATGGTGTCCTTCGCCGATGCCGACACCGAATGGCCGCAGGTCATGGTCATCACCTTGCTGGCCATGCTGCCGCCGGTGGCGGTGGTGATCGTGATGCAGCGCTGGTTCGTGCGCGGTCTGGTCGACGGCGACAAATGATCCCCTGACATCCCATGGCATCCATCACCCTGCGCGGGCTGCGCAAGCACTATGCCCGCCACACCACGCGCCACACCGTGCTGCACGGCATCGACCTCGACATCGCCGATGGCGAGTTCGTCGTGCTGGTCGGCCCCTCGGGCTGCGGCAAGTCCACGCTGCTGCGCATGATCGCCGGGCTGGAGGACATCAGCGAGGGCGAGATCGCCATCGGTGGCCAGCGCGTCAACGAGCGCGAGCCCAAGGACCGCGACATCGCGATGGTGTTCCAGAACTACGCGCTGTATCCGCACATGAGCGTGCGCCAGAACCTGGCCTACGGACTGAGGCTGCGTGGCCTGCCGGCGGCGCAGATCGCGCAGCGGGTGGAGGCCGTGGCCCGCACGCTGGAGCTCGACGCGCTGCTGGAGCGCCGGCCCAAGGATCTGTCGGGCGGCCAGCGCCAGCGCGTGGCCATGGGCCGGGCCATCGTGCGCGAGCCGGCGGCCTTCCTGTTCGACGAGCCGCTGTCCAATCTGGATGCCCGTCTGCGCGTGCAGATGCGGCTGGAGATCCAGCGCCTGCACCAGCGCCTGGGCACCACCAGCGTCTACGTCACCCACGATCAGGTCGAGGCGATGACGCTGGCCCAGCGCATGGTGGTGATGCGCGACGGGCGCATCGAGCAGGTGGGTACGCCGCGCGAGGTCTACCAGCGGCCGGCCACGGCCTTCGTCGCGTCCTTCATCGGGGCGCCGGCGATGAACCTGTGGCGGGCCCGGGTCAGCGCGGACGGCGCCGCGCTGCAGCTCGACGGCGGGCCGTGGCTGCCGCTGCCGCAGCGGCGTGCCGATCTGGCCGGCCGCACGGTGCAGGCCGGGGTGCGGCCGGAGCAGCTGCAGCGCCAGGATGCCGGTGGCCCGCCGCCGCGGGACGCCGCCGGCCTGCCGTCCGGCGATCGGCTGTCCGACGGGCCGGTGCCGTCGGTGCACGCCACGCTGGCCGTGCAGTTCGTCGAGTCGCTCGGGGCCGAGCAACTGGTGCATGGCCTGCTGGGGGCGCAGCCGGCCGTCGTGCGTCTGCCCGACGGCCGCGCGCCCGCGCCGGGCGATGCGCTGCCCCTGCGCTGGACGGCCGCCGCCTGGCATCTGTTCGACACCGACGACGGCCGACGTCTGGACTGAGGGGCCGCCGGCCGCCCGGGCGACCGGCCGGCGTGTCCTGGCGGGGGGCCGGACCGGGCCGGCCGCTCATCCCGCTCAGCCGCCCTCGGGCCCCTGATAGGGGCTGTGCAGCTTGACCGCCTTGGCCGCCTTGCGCTTGCGGGCATTGATGTTGAGCAGTTCGACGATGACCGAGAAGGCCATCGCGAAGTACACATAACCCTTGGGCACATGGTGGTCGAAGCCCTCGGCGATCAGCACCACGCCCACCACCACCAGGAAGGACAGCGCCAGCATCTTGATGCTGGGGTGGTTGGAGACGAACTGGCCGATCGGGCGCGCGAACAGCATCATCAGGCCGACGCTGGCGATCACCGCGGCGATCATGATGCGCACGTCGTCGACCATGCCGACGGCGGTGATGATCGAGTCCAGCGAGAACACGATGTCGATCAGCATGATCTGCAGGATCACCGCGCCGAAGGTGGCTTGCACCGCGCTGGCGGCCTGGCCTTCCTCGCCTTCGAGGCTGCCGTGGATCTCGTGCGTGGCCTTCCAGACCAGGAACAATCCGCCAACGATCAGGATCAGGTCACGGCCGGAGATGGCCTGGTCCATGACCGTGAACAGCGGCTCGACCAGGCCGATGATCCAGGCCAGCACCAGCAGCAGGCCGATGCGCATGCCCATGGCCATCAGCAGGCCCAGACGGCGCGCCTTCTCGCGCTGGGCGGCCGGCAGCTTGTCGACCAGGATGGAGATGAAGATGATGTTGTCGATGCCCAGGACGAGTTCCAGGGCGGTCAGCGTGGCCAGGGCGATCCAGGCTTCGGGGCTGGTCAGCAGTTCGAGCATGCGGTGGTATCCGTCGTGTGTGCGTGAGGGAGGTGCCGCCGTCGCGCGGCAGGCCTGCGGCCACGGGACGACGTCACAGCCGCCCTTCTACACCGGAACGCCCCCGGTCGGATGTCGGCCGCACGACAGCGCGGCGCCCGCGCCGGGGCGGGCCGTGCCGCCGATGAGGTCGCTGTCGTCGGCGCGTTCCCGGCCCGGGGGTCTGTGGTGATGGGCGGCGCGCTGCTCATCGGGCCGTTCAGCTGGCCCTGGTCGCTGGTGCTGACGCTGCTCGCGTTGTGTGCCGCCTGGGCGACGGCGGGCGGGCTGTGGACGCTGGGCGCACGCCGGGCGGCCGTCGGGGCCGACGCGTCCGCCCCGGCCGTCGATGCCCATGGCTTCGAGCGTCTGCGCTGGCAGGTGCTGGGCCTGACGCTGCTGGTGGCCCGGCTGGCCTTCGCCTGGCGCTTCCGCGACGCCTGGGCCGGTGCGCCCTGGCAGCTGCTGGACATCCGCGATGGCGGCTGGGATCCGCAGGCCGGCATCGTCGCCGGCTGGGCCTGGGCGCTGTGGCGGCTGCGGGTGTCGCCGCGGGGCTGGCGGCTGCCGCTGGGGGCCGGCCTGCTGGTGGGCACCGCGCTGTGGTTCGCGGGTGCGCTGGCGCAGCTGGCCGATCCCGATGGTCGGCCGCTGGCGCCGCTGGCCGTGACCACGCCCGATGGCCGAGCGCAGACGCTGCCGCCCAGCGATGGCCGGCCCACGGTCGTCAATCTGTGGGCCAGCTGGTGCGGCCCCTGCCGGCGTGAGATGCCGGTGCTGGAGGACGCACGGCGGCGCCACCCGCAGCTGCGCGTGCTGCTGGTCAACCAGGGGGAGACGCCGGAGGTGGTGCGCGACTTCCTGCGCCGCGGCGGTCTGGCGCCCGACGCGGTGTGGCTGGACGAGCGCGGCCTGCTCGGCGCGCAGTGGGGCCGCGCGCTGCCGACGACGCTGTTCGTCGATGCCCGTGGCCAGGTGCGCGCGACCCATGTCGGCGCGCTGTCGGCGGCCTCGCTCGCGCAGCGGCTGCAGGCGCTCGGGGTGGCGCCGCCCGCACCCTGAGCGGTCCGGCGGCGCGGCCCCGGGCGCGGTCTCAGGCGTTCTCGCGGCTCAGCTCGTCGGCCCAGTCCGGCAGCAGGTCCGCGTCCAGGCCCAGCCAGTCGAGCGCGGCCTTGCCGTGGCGGCTCCAGTCCGCCTCCGGGCCCAGGCCTTCGCTCTGGCGCATCAGGTGTTCGGCGACCAGGCCGGCGGCCACCAGGGTCTGCACCTCGGCATCGGTTTCCTGGCTGCCCAGCAGCGTGTAGTCGTGGTGCAGGCGCACCGCGGTGGCGAGTGCCGGCGCCAGGTGCCAGGTGCGGGCCACCAGGGCGCCGACGACCGCATGGTCGGTGCGGTGGTTGGCGTTCTCGGTCGCGATGAAGGAGCGGTCGATGCGCACGGCCGCCTCCATCAACGTCGCGCCATAGCCGCGCACGCACTGCAGCAGCACCGGCTGACCGACGTGGCTGAACAGGCCATACAGCTGGGCCAGCTCGGGATCCAGCCCGGGCAGGCGCAGCGCGATCGCGCGCATGGCCTGCGCCCGCAGTGTCGACCGCTCCCAGAAGCGGCGCAGCTGCGGGTGGTCGACCGGGATCGCATGGCGGATCAGGAACTGCGTCATGATCGCCGCCGTCTCGTCCAGGCCCAGCCGGGTCAGGGCCTGGCCCACGGTCTGCACCGGCTGGCCGCTGGTCGACCAGGCCGGGCTGTTGGCATTGCGCATCAGCGTGGCCGACATGGCCACGTCCTCGCCGGCGATGCGGGCGATGGCCGTCAGGTCGGGCTCCGCCCCGGTCATCGCCTCGCGCAGGCGCACCAGGTGTTCGGGGCAGGGCGGGATGCGGATGTGCTGCAGCGGGCCGCTGCGGCGGGCCTGGTCGAGCTCTTCGGCCACCTTCTGGCGGGTGGCGGTGGTGGCCGTGGTGGCGGGCGGGGCGGCAGGGGCGGGGCGGCGGGCGTCGTGCATGGCCTTCGCTGTATCGGCCGGCCGCGCGCGGACTTCAGTGTCTTTCGCAGGGCCGGTCGAGGCCGGGTGCGGTGGCGGCGGGCGCCGCCGTGGACCCGGCCCGATCGCGGCGGTGACGCCGGTTGGCGCTCACTCCGGCTCGATGCCGGCCGCCTTGATCATGCGCCCCCAGCGCTGGGTCTCGGCCGCCTGGAACTTCGCCAGCTCGGCCGGACCGCCGGCCCAGGCCTCGGCGCCGCCGGACTCGAAGAAGGCCTTGGCCGAGGCGCTCTTCACCGCGGCCTGCAGCAGCTCGTTCAGCCGCGCGACCACCGGCTGCGGCGTGCCGGCCGGCGCGTAGGCGGCGAACCAGTAGCTCATCTCGTAGCCCTTGACGCCGGCCTCCTCGATCGTCGGCACGTCGGGCAGCAGCGGGCTGCGCTTGTGCGTGCTGTAGCCGAGCGCGCGCAGCTTGCCGGCCTTGATGTGCGGCACGCCGGTGGCGGTGTCGGTGATCATCAGGTCGACCTGGCCGCCGATGAGGTCGGTCAGCGCCTGCGGGTTGCTCTTGTAGGGCACGTGCAGGATGTCGGTGGCCGACAGGTCCTTGAACTGCTCGCCGGCCACGCGGCTGCTGGCGCTGCCGCTGGCGAAGCTGAGCTTGCCCGGGGCCTTGCGCGCCGCGGCCACCAGCTCGGCCACGCTGCGCCAGGGCGCGTCGGTGCGCACCACCAGCACCTGGCCGCCGCGCGCCAGCGTGGTGATCGGCGCGAAGTCCTTGACCGGGTCATAGCCGATCTTGCGGAACAGGTGCTCGTTGGCCGCGTGCGTGGTGTTGGTGGCGATCAGCACGGTGTGGCCGTCGGCCGGCGCGCGGGCCACGGCCTGGGTGGCCAGCATGCCGCTGGCGCCGGCCTTGTTGTCGATGACCACCGGCTGCTTCGTCGCCTCGCTGACGGCCTGGCCGAGCGCGCGCGCCAGCTGGTCGGTGGCGCTGGCGGCGGCGAAGGGCACGACGAAGGTGATCGGCTTGTCGGGGAATCGGGTGGCCTGGGCCTGGGCGGCCGGCAGCAGGGCGGTGCTGCCCAGGGCGAGGGTCAGGCCGGTCCGCACCGCGGTGTGCAGCAGGTGGCGGCGGGCGGTGGCCGGGCGCCGGGTCGGCGTGTGGGTGGCATCGGTCATCGGTGTCTCCGGGGTCGTGTCGTCGGGCTGCGGTCGGCCCGGGGTGGGGAACGGGGGAACAGGGGCCACCGCTGGGTGGCCGCCGGTGGATGGTGGGTGGTCGGCGGGTGGCCGGGGAGGTGGGGCCGGGGACGTGGGGACGTGGCGGTGGATGCGCAGGCGGTGGACCGGCGCCCGGGGGCGGTGGCCAGGAGGGGTCCTCAGCCGGCCGCCGGGCCGTCGTCCATGGTGTGGGGCGTGCGGGACGTGCGGGACGGCGGCACGGGCAGCAGGTCGGGCCGGCGCAGCCGTGGCAGCAGCGCGGCGGGCACGTCCAGCGTCAGGTCCAGCAGGTGGAAGGACAGCGCCTTGCCGTGGCTGTCGAGGTTGAGCGCGTCGTTGACGCCGCCGTCGAGCGCGGCGTCGAGCACGAAGTTCATCGCGCCGAGCTGCGGCAGCAGATGCCGCTGCACGCGCCGCGGCCGGCGGGCCGCGAAGTGCGCGGCCACGCGGGCGGCGGTGATCTGCTCGACCAGCAGCGGGTAGAGCGCCGGATCCCAGGCGATCAGGCTGATGTTGCTGCGGTCGCCCTTGTCGCCGGTGCGGCCGTGGGCGGCCTGGCGCAGCGGCACGCGCTGGCGGGCGGTGGCGGGGGCCGTGCAGGCCGCGGCGTCGGTCGCCGGGCGGCTGGCCGTGTCGGGCGCGGTGGTGGACGGGGGCGCGGATGACGGCGCCGATGACGGAGCCGAACAGGGGGCGGACACGGCGGTCGCCGGAGGGGCGATGGCGGCGGCGCCGGCCGTGAGGGCGGCTGCGTGGGCGGGGCTGGGCGTCATGCGTCGATCTCGACCCGGGTGTGGATGTGGGCGCGCGGCAGCAGGCAGCTGGCGGTGGCCAGGCGCTCGCGCAGCGCGGTGCGCACGCCGCCGCCGCCGGCCGGGCCGCAGGTGTAGAGGGCGGTCACCTCGCGCGTCAGGCGCTCGGCGGCCGCGCGCGTGGGCTGGCGGGTGGCCGCGCGCAGGCGCACGTCGGTGGCCTCGCCGGCCGGCAGCGCGTCCAGCCAGCGCCCGCCATCGTCGGCCAGCACGCTGGCCACGCCGATCAGGTCCAGCCGCAGGCGTGGGGCTGCGGCGGGGTCGTCCGCATCGTCGCCCGCCAGCGGCGCCAGATCGGCCAGCCGCTCGCGCAGCACGGTGCCGGCCAGGCGGGCGCGGGCCTCGGCGCCGGGGCCGGCGTAGGAGATCTCGCCCTCGGCCATCCAGCCGCCGGGGCGGAACACGTTGGCCTTCAGCGTGGCCGGGCGCGGATGGCCGCACACGCCGCTCAGCCGCACGCGGTCGGTACCGACGGCCTCCAGCCGGGCCGTGCGGATGTCGGCGACCACGTCCGGCGTCAGGTAGGCGCCGGGGTCGTGCAGCTCGTAGAGCAGCTGTTCGGTCACGGTGTGCAGATCGAGCCGGCCGCCGGTGCCCTCGGCCTTGCCGACGATGCAGCTGCCGTCGTCGAACAGCTCGGCCAGCGGAAAGCCGACCCGGGCCAGCCCGGGCACGTCCTTGTAGCCGGGGTCGGCGTAGTAGCCGCCGCAGACCTGGGCGCCGCACTCCAGCAGATGGCCGGCCATGGTGGCGCCGGCCAGGCGGTCCCAGTCGTCGGCGGCCCAGCCGAAGTGGGCCAGCGCCGGGCCCAGCACCAGGGCCGGGTCGGCCACGCGGCCGGTGACGACGATGTCGACGCCGGCGCGCAAGGCCTCGGCGATGCCCTCGGCGCCGAGGTAGACGTTGGCGCTGACGATCGGGGCGTCGGCCGGCCAGGCGGGGGCCGTCCGGCCGGTCGGCGCGCGGCGGCCGGCCGCCGGGGTGTGCGGGCCGGTGGCGGGGGCGGCATCGTCATCGGCGCACCAGCGGTCGGCCGTGCTGGTCGTGTCGATGCGATGGTCGCTGCCCGTGTCCGTGCCGGCGTCGCCGCCCGCGCCGGTGCCCGGATCGAAGGCCGGCGCGGTGGCCAGTGCCTCGCGCAGCAGCGCGTGGTGGGCCGGGTCGGACAGATCGTCGCCGCTGACCACGGCGATGCGCGGGCGGCGCAGGCCCAGCTCGGCCGCCAGCGCGCGGATGCGGGCTGCCGCCGCCTGCGGATGGGCGGCGCCGAAGTTGCTGACGATGCGGATGCCGTGGGCCAGGCAGTCGGCCAGCACCGGCCGCAGCAGCGCGTCGAGCAGCGGCTCGTAGCCGGCCTGCGGATCGGCGCGGCGCGCCTGCTGGGCCAGCGCCAGCGTGCGCTCGGCCAGGGTCTCGAAGATCAGCACGCGGGCGCCATCGCGTCGCAGCAGGCTGTCGACGACGGGGCGGGCGGCGTCGGTGCGGTCACCGGAGAAGCCGGCGGCCGCGCCGATGTGCAGGGGCAGGGGTGGGCTCATGTCGTTCGGTTGCGGAAGCCGTCGACCGGCTCCTCGGGGAACGCACTCTAGGCCGGTGGCCGCCGGCAGGGAAATCGGAGCTTCGGATCAATGGATCGTCGGCGCCGATCAATGCTGCGGGTTGTCCCGCAGCGGTGCCGCGTCGCTGCCCTCCGCGTCGGCGGGCCGGTGCGCCTCCAGATGCTCCAGCAAGGCGCGCGCGGCCGCCGACAGGCTGCGCCGGCGGTGGCGCACGACGTGGATCTGCCGCCGCAGCCCGGGCGCGTCGAGCGCGCGGTCGCACAGCTCGGGATGGTCGAACTGCGCCAGCGTCAGCCGCGGCACGACGGTGATGCCGAGTCCGGCGCGCACCATGCCGGCCACGCTGGCCAGCTGCTCCAGCTCCAGCCGCGGCGGCGGCACCTGCGGGTAGAGCGCCTGCTCCAGGTGCTGGCGCACGCTGCTGTGGCGGGCCAGATGGATGAAGGGCTGGCTGGCGAGCGCCTGCAGCGGCAGCGGTTCGGCCTGGGCGGCCAGCGGATGGTCACGCCGGCAGACGAGGCGGAAATCGTCGCGGCAGAAGGGCTCGACCAGCAGCTCGGCATCGGCCGGCGGGCTGGCGGCCAGCGCCAGATCGGCGCGGCCGCTGCGCACCTGCTCGACGCAGTGCTCGGACAGCACGTCGGCCACCGCGACCTGGATGCCCGGATGGCGGGCGTTGAAGGCGGCCAGCACCGGCGGCAGCCAGCCGGCGGCCAGCGCCGGCAGCAGGGCCAGCGTGGCGCGGCCGCGTTCACGCAGGACCCGCTCCTGCAGGTCCTGCCAGGCACTGCCGGCGTCGGCCAGCAGGGCCCGGGCGGCGGCCAGGAAGTGCTCGCCCTCGGGCGTCAGCGTGACGCTGCGGGTGTCGCGGTCGAACAGCCGCGTGCCCAGGCTGTCCTCCAGCGCACGGATCTGCGCGCTGAAGGCCGGCTGCGACAGGTGGCACAGACCGGCCGCCCGCGTGAAGTGGCGGGTCTCGGCCAGGGTGGCGAAGGCCTGCAGCTGGCGCAGCGACAGGCCGAGGACGGAAGGCGGCAGGCTCACCGGGTGGATTGTCGCGGTGACCGGCGACCGGCCAGCGGTGGGCGTCGATCAGCTGCCGTCGACCCGCCCCGCGATGTCGGGCAGATCGAGCCCGGCCGGCGCCGGTCGCGCGTACAGAAAGCCCTGGTGCAGGCTGCAGCCCAGTTGCCGCAGCACGGCCGCCTGCTGCGGCGTCTCCACGCCCTCGGCCACCACCTGCAGGTCCAGCAGCCGGGCCAGGGTGATGATGGCGGCCACCAGCGCGCTGTCGCGCGGGCCGCAGGCCAGATCGCGGATGAAGGCGCGGTCGATCTTGAGCTCGTCCAGCGGCAGGCGCTTGACCTGGGCCAGCGAGGACCAGCCGGTGCCGAAATCGTCCAGCGACAGGCGGAAGCCCCGCTGGCGCAGCCGGTCCAGGCTGGCGATCGCCGCATCGGTGTCGGCCATCAGCATCGATTCGGTGACCTCGACGACCAGCAGCTGCGGCGGGACGTCGTGGCGCCGCACCAGCTCGTCCATCCGGCGGTACAGCGCATCGTCGAGCAGCTGCGGGCCGGCGACGTTGACCGAGATCGGCAGTCCGGGCCGGCCGTCGCGTCGCCAGTCGTGCAGCGTGCGGCAGGCGGCCTCCAGCACCCAGTCGGTCAGCGGCGCGATCAGGCCGGTCTCCTCGGCCAGTCCGATGAACTCGCCCGGCATCACCAGGCCGCGTTGCGGATGCTGCCAGCGCACCAGGGCCTCGACCCCGATGATCCGGCGGCTGACGCTGTCGACCTTGGGCTGCAGGTGCAGCCGCAGCTGGCCGCCCTGGATCGCCTGGCGCAGCTCGTGCTCGCGCTGCAGCCGGGCCTGGGCCTCGGCATGCAGGCCGGGATCGTAGACCTGCAGCCGACCCCGGCCGGCCCGCTTGGCGGCGTACAGCGCCTGCTCGGCATGGGCCAGCAGCTCGGTCGGTCGCATGCCGTCGCGCGGTGACAGGGCGATGCCGGCACCGGCATCGAGCTGCAGCCGCCGGCCGTCGATCTCCAGCGGCCGCTGCACCTCCCGGATCAGGCGTTCGGCGGCGGCGGCGGCCAGCGTCGGCTCGGTCAGACCGCCCAGCAGCACGCCGAAGGCGTTCGGCCCCAGGCGGGCGATGCGGTCGTGCAGGCCGGCATCGTCCGGGTCGCGCGCGTCGCCGCCGGTCTGGCGGATCGCGGTGCGCAGGCGCTGCGCCAGCGTGGCCAGAACCTGGTCGCCCCCGGTGCGGCCCAGCGCGTCGTTGACGGACCGGAAGCGGTCGATGTCCAGGTGCAGCAGGGCACAACCGCGGCCGTTGGCGCGTGCGCGCTCGAGCTCCGCCGCGCACAGCTCGGTGAAATGGCTGCGGTTGGGCAGCATGGTGAGGTCGTCGTAGCGGGTGAGCTGGCGCAGCCGGCGCTCGGTGCTGACCCGCTCGGTGATGTCCTGGGTGACGCCTTCGACCCGGCGGCCGGGATCGTGGCGGTCGCGCACCGAGATGCCGCGTTCGACCAGCGTGCGGCAGGCCCCGTCGGGCAGCTGCAGCTCGTACTGCAGCGCATAGGGCCGGCCCTCGTGCAGCGCGCGCTGGCGGGCTTCGAGCAGGCGCTGGCGGTCGGCGTGCCGCAGCAGCGGCAGCAGGGTGTGGATGCCGGCTTCGGTCAGGGGGGCATGGCGGCCGCGGGGGCGGCCGGGCCAGCGGTGCAGGGCGGACAGGGCCTCGGCCCCATGCAGGCGCCCGTCGGCATCGAGCTGCCAGCTCACCAGCCGGGCCAGCTTCTGCGCGCGTTGCAGGCGCGCCCGGCTGCTGGCGAGCTCGCGCTGCTCGCCGGCACTGGCGCGGGCGCGCCGCAGCCGCAGGTCCAGCAGATCCCAGTCGACGGGCTTGGTGATGAAGTCGACGGCGCCCGCGGCGTAGGCGCGCTGCAGCAGTTCGGGCGCGGTGTCGGCCGTCAGCAGCAGCACCGGCGGCCAGGCCGGATGGTGCTGGCGGATGCGGCGGCAGGCCTCGATGCCGTCCATGCCGCCGAGGCCGATGTCCATCAGCACGACCTCGGCCGGGGCCGGGTTCTCGGTCTGCAGGGACTGCAGCGCTTCCTCGGCGCTGCTGCAGGTCCGCACGCTCCAGTCGGCGGATTCGAGCATCGCCTGGGTCAGCTGGCGGAAGACCGCCTCGTCGTCGACCAGCAGCAGACGTGGCCGGCCGTCCGGGCTGGCCGGGGCCGGGGGGTGTCGATCGGGGACGGGACGGTCTGGAGCGGGCATGACGCGCAGCGGCCGCGCGCGTCCCGGTTCACGGGGGATCCGTCGACAGGTCCGAGACTCGCGCTTCGGAGGCTATCGGCCGTCCGCGGCCGGACTTGAGGGCCCGGTGCCGGTTGCCGCCGCCGGCGTCTGGCCGAAAGGCTGGGTCAGCTGGCCCAGCAGCGTCGGCGCCACCGGGGTGTCGCAGCCATAGCGCTGCGGCCAGTCCCGCGGCAGGTAGAGCGTGCCGAACATCCGGTCGATCCACGGGAAGATCGCCGCGTAGTTGCGGTCGTGCAGCTCGGGGCGGTCGTTGGTGTGGTGCCAGTGGTGGAAGAAGGGCGTGGCCACCAGCTGCTCCAGGAAGCCGAAGCGCCAGCGCACGTTGGCGTGGACGAAGTAGCTCCAGACGGTGCCGGTGATCATGTAGATCAGCACCACCGGTTCGGTCGCGCCGCTGCCCTGGGGCACGAGGCCGATGACGTAGATCGGCACCATGCCGGAAAAGCGCATCAAGGCCATGTCCAGCGGATGGGCCCGGGTGTTGACCAGCCAGTCGATCCGCTCGGCGCTGTGGTGGACGGCATGGAAGCGCCACAGCAGCGGTCGCTCGTGGATGATGCGGTGACCCCAGTAGGCGCCGATGTCGCCGACGACCAGCGCGGCGCCCAGGCGCACCGCCAGTGGCCATTGCGCGACCCATTCGTGCCAGGCCGCGGGCACGATGCGATGGACCAGCAGCGTCAGGCCGATCAGCGGCAGCGCCAGCACCCAGCGCTGCACCAGCAGGCCGTTGACGAAGTACCAGCCCAGATCGGTCAGGCTCTGGCGGCGCCACAGCGGCCCGCGCTGCTGGCTGAACAGGCGCTCCAGTGGCACGAAGACCAGGGCCAGCAGCAGCAGCCAGGTGCACAGCCGCAACAGATCCTGCAGCACGATGTTGAACGAGGACATGTTCCGGACTGTAGCCGCCGGTCATGGCCGGCATCGGGGATCACCCTCCACACGCGGGCGCAAACCGTCACGCGCTGACGTGACGCAAGGGCCGGCGCGCAGGGGATCCCGGAAATGGAACAGGGGTGCCGGAGGCACCCCTGTCCAGGATCAGCACCGGCACCGTCCGGCCAGGCCGGGCGATGTCGGTGCATCGGTCACGACGTCCGCCTGCGACAGGCGGGCGAGGCGACCGCGGCCATCAGGCGCGCTTGCGACGCGACAGACCGATGCCAGCCAGGCCCAGGCCGACCAGGGCCAGCATGGTGGGCTCGGGCACGGCGGTGGCGGTCACGCTCACGCCGTCCAGCAGGACGAACGGGGGCAGGCCGGTCGGGCCGCCCTGGGCCAGGAAGCTCAGGGTTTCCGAAGCGGCGGTGGCCTGGAACGTCATCGTCTGCAGCAGCCAGCCCGAGAAGAAGCCGTTGCTGGTCGACGCGGTCTGCTGGGTGCTGGTGCCGATGACGTTGCCACCGACGCTGACTTGCCAGTCCGACCAGACGGCGCCGCTGTTGCCGGCGACCGACTGCTTGGCGACGGCCTGGTAGAAGCTCAGCGTGTACGACTCGCCGACGGTCAGGCCGGACAGGGTCGTGGACAGCGCGCCGTTGTTCAGGAAGTCGGCGTCGATCGCGATGAAGTTGCCGCCGTCCGGGCTGGTGGTGGCCGCCAGCAGGTCGATGGCACCGAAGTTGCCCCAGCTGGTGTTGTTGCCCAGACCCAGGGTGGTGCTGTTGGCGACGAACGCGAACTCGGCCACGCTGCTCCAGTCGGTCACGTTGGTCGTGACACGGCTGGCGACGCCGGTGGCCGACTCGAACGAGCCGTTGCTGACGATGGCGGCGAAGCTGGGGACGGCGCACAGGGCGACGGTGACAGCGGCGGCGACCTTCTTGATATTGAACATGATGAAACCTTTCCTACGACTGATACCTGCAACCGGACCCGTCGCTGGGCCTGGGACAGGCACTGAACGGGGCGGATACGGTTGCGAGAGAGTTTCTGACAACCCGATACAGCAAAGCATTCACCGTGCCAGCGATCGAAAAGTGTTTGTTTTCAGGGGTTTGCGGCCAGACATCAGGGCAGACCCGGGGCGGGTGTAAAGACGGCCGACGGCCAGCTTCGGATCGGTGTCCGTTATCGTGAAACCGGTCACATCCGGCGTCGACACCGCGCATCCGGAGGGTGGTTCTTGATGACTTTTTGAGATAAGCCGCGCTCCAATTTCCGGGGTCGGCCTGTCCACGTCACGGTCATGGGTGTTCTGCTACCGTGCGGGGGACGATGACGCCGAAGAACCTGAAGACGTATCCGAGGAGAGCCCCGTGACCGCACTGCACGCCCGCGCCCAGTCCCTGACGCCGGCGCAGCTGCGCGGCATGCGCTGCGGCCTCGAGAAGGAAAGCCTGCGCAGTCTGCCCGGCGGTGGACTGGCCCTGACCCCGCATCCGGCCGCGCTCGGCTCGGCCCTGACCCACCCGCACATCACGACCGACTACAGCGAGAGCCAGCTCGAACTGATCACCGGTGTGCACGGCGATGCCGCCGATGCCCTGGCCGAGCTGACGGAGCTGCATCAGGCCGTCTACCACGCGCTCGGCCGCGGTGATGAGGCCGAGCGCCTGTGGGTCGGCAGCATGCCCTGCGGGCTGCCGACCGACGAGACGATCCCGCTGGCGCGCTACGGCAACAGCCACATCGGCCGCGCCAAGAGCATCTACCGCATGGGTCTGGGCCACCGTTACGGCCGGCGCATGCAGACCATCTCCGGCATCCACTACAACTGGTCGCTGCCGGGGCTGGACAACGCGCAGCACTTCGCGCTGATCCGCAACTTCCGGCGCCATGCCTTCCTGTTGCTGTGGCTGTTCGGTGCCTCGCCCGCGGTCTGCAGCGATTTCGTCGCGGACCGTCCGCATGAGCTGGTGCCGCTGCGCGACGGCAGCCCGACCCTGCACGGGCCCTGGGCCACGTCCTTGCGCATGGGCCGGCTGGGTTACCAGAGCGAGGCGCAGGCCTCGCTGGCCGTCAGCTACAACTGCCTGGAGCGCTATGCCGACTCCCTGCACGATGCCCTCGTGCGCCCGTGGCCGGCCTACGAGACGGTGGGTGTGCGCAACCCCGGTGGCGACTACAACCAGCTGGCCACCAGCCTGCTGCAGATCGAGAACGAGTTCTACGGCCTGATCCGGCCCAAGCGGGTGATCCGCCAGGGCGAGCGCCCGCTGCACGCGCTGCGCGAGCGCGGGGTCGAGTACATCGAGGTGCGCTGCATGGACCTCGATCCCTTCGTCGACGTCGGCATCGCCGAGTCGACGATGCACTTCCTCGACATCTTCCTGCTGCACTGCCTGCTGGCCGACAGCCCGCCGGACACGCCCGAGGAGATCCGCGCGCTGGGCCGCAACCAGCACCGCACCGCCGCGCGCGGCCGCGAGCCGGGCCTGCTGCTCGAGCGCGGTGACGACACGCTGCCGCTGGTCGACTGGGCGGCCCAGCTGCTCGACGAGATGGTGCCGATCGCCGCGCGGCTCGACGAGACGCGCGGCGGTGATGACCATGGCCGTGCGCTGGCGGCTGCCCGTGCCGCGCTCGACGACCCGGCCGGTCTGCCTTCGGCCCGGGTGCTGCAGGCCCTGCAGCAGCCGTCCGGCTGTTGCTACAACACGTTCATCACCCAGCGTGCCGAGCAGATCCGCGCCCGCCTGCTGGCCCTGCCCTGGACGGCGGCGCAGGCCCGCGAGCACGCCATGCAGGCCGAGGCCTCGCGGGCCGCGCAGGCCCGCATCGATGCCGCGCCCCAGGACGGTGACTTCGAGCGCTGGCGTCTGGCCTACGTCGATCCGGCGCGCCTGCAGGTGCAGGCCACGGCGGCCGAGCCTGCCGTCGCCGCTGCTGCCGTCGCCGTCGACGGCTGAGCAGACCGCCCGCCACGGCCCGGCGCGCCGATCCCATCCGGGTCGACCCTGGGCTCAAGCCCGCCGCACGGCCGCCGATAAGCAGGACGAACCCACGCGGACGGGCCCGGCGCACACGCCGGGTGGCGCGTGCGTCCTGGGCTGTGCATCCGTGGTTCGTCTTTCCCAGGTCCGGATCTCTATCGACCAGGGAGAAGGCGTGTCCGCTCATCATCAGGACGAAGCTCGGGCCGTGAGCGAGGCTGCCCGGCCCCCCATCGACCATTCCGCCAGCCTCTACGAGGCACTGGACCGGGGCCTGGCGATCGCGGAGATCCACGTCGACCGCCGCTTCCTGCGGGCCAATCCCGCCTATCTGCAGCTGTTCGGCTACGAGCTGGCCGAGCTGACCGGCCGCCACCACGGCGATCTGTGCGATCCGGAGTACGCCCGCAGCGAAGACTACGAGCACTTCTGGGACGCGCTGCTGCAGGGCCGCTGCCTGACCGGGCAGTACGCGCGCAAGCACCATGACGGGCGGGCCGTCTACGTCCAGGCCACCTATGCGCCCGTGCATGACGCCACCGGCCGGCTGGTCTCCATCCTGAAGGTCGCCAGCGACGTCACCGAGATCAAGCGGCAGGCCGTCGAGGCCGACTCGCGCATCGCGGCCATCGACCGCACGCAGGCCGTGATCGAGTTCGAGCTCGACGGGACCATCGCCAAGGTCAATGACAACTACCTCGCGGCACTCGGCTATGCGCGCGACGAGGTGGTCGCGCATCACCACAGCATGCTGTGCGAGCCGGCCTACGCCGCCAGCGCCGAGTACCAGCAGTTCTGGGTCGACCTGCGCAACGGCCGTTACCGCACCGGCGAGTTCCCCCGCCTGAACAAGGCCGGCGGCATGGTCTGGCTGCACGCGGCCTACATGCCGGTGCTGGGCATCGACGGCCGGCCGCTGCGGGTGGTGAAGTACGCGATCGACGTCACCGAGGCCAAGCGCCGCACGATCGAGGCCGACGGCATCGTCGAGGCCGTCGGGCGCACGCAGGCGGTGGTCGAATTCGACCTCGACGGGCGCCTGCTGCATGCCAACGAGCACTTCCTCAAGGCCACCGGCTACACCCTCAACGAGGTCAAGGGCCAGCCGCACGCGATGTTCTGCCGCCCCGAGTTCGTCCAGTCGCAGGACTATCTGGACCTGTGGGACGGTCTGCGGCACGGGCAACACCAGTCCGGCATGGTCGAGCGGGTGCACAAGCTCGGTCGACCGGTCTGGATGCAGGCCCACTACACGCCGCTGCTCGGCCTGGACGGCAAGCCGACCAAGGTGATCAAGTTCGCCTCCGATCTGACCCAGGCCCGCAACGATGCGCTGGACAACCAGGGGCGGCTGTCGGCGATCAACCGCTCGCAGGGCGTGATCGAGTTCGACATGGCCGGCAACATCCTGACGGCCAATGCCAACTTCCTGGCGCTGACCGGCTACGGCCTGGATGAACTGCGCGGCCAGCACCACCGCATGTTCGTGGATCCCGAGGAGGCCGGTGGCGCCGCCTATCGCGCGTTCTGGAACAAGCTGTCCCAAGGCGAGTTCCACGCCGGCGACTACCAGCGCTATGGCAAGTACGGCCGTCGGGTGTGGATCCACGCGACCTACAACCCCATCCTCGATCTGTCCGGGCATCCGGTGAAGGTCGTCAAGTTCTGCACCGACATCACCGAGCGCAAGCTGGAGGCGATCGAGAACGCGGCCCGCATCCATGCGCTGTCCGAGAGCCTGTGTACCGCTGAACTCGACCGTGAAGGCACGATCCTGAGCGTCAACGAGCGGCTGTCGCAGTCGCTGGGCTGGAGCCCGGGCGAGCTGGTCGGCCGCAACGAGTCCAGCTTCATGTTCGAAGACGACGTGAGCACGACCGCGCGCTCCGACGCCTGGCGTCTGCTGCGCGAGGGCCAGACCATCCACCGCGAACTGCGCCGCCGCGGCTATGGCGACCGCGAGGTGTGGTGGCAGGCCTCGATCGTGCCGGTGCTGGGGCTGGACGGCCAGATGGCCAAGGCCCTGGTGCTCGCCCAGGACATCACTGACGTCAAGCATGAGCGGCTGGACACCGAAGGCAAGCTCAAGGCCATCGACCGGGCACAGGCCATCATCGAGTTCGATCTGACCGGCCGGGTGCTGGTGGCCAACGGCAACTTCCTGGGCCTGATGGGCTACGACGCCGACGAGATCAAGGGCCGCCATCACCGGATGTTCGTGCCGTCGGATGATGTGGCCGCGCCCTCCTATCAGGCGTTCTGGGAGGCCCTGGCCCGTGGCGAGTTCCGTTCCGGCGAGTACAAGCGCATGGGCAAGAACGGGCGCGAGGTCTGGATCCAGGCCACCTACAACCCGATCTTCTCGCACGACGGGCGACCGCTGAAGGTGGTGAAGTTCGCCTCCGACATCACGCAGAACAAGCTGCTGAGCGCGGAATCCGCGGCCAAGGTCAGCGCGATCGATCTCAGCCAGGCCGTCATCGAGTTCGACCTCGACGGCAACGTGCTGCATGCCAACCGTCCGTTCCTGGCGGCCATGGGCTACACGCTGCGTGAGGTGATGAGCCAGCACCACAGCATGTTCTGCACGCCCGAGTACACCCATACCGCGGAGTACCGCGACTTCTGGCTGCGCCTGGGCGAGGGCGAGTTCATCGCGGGGCGCTTCCATCGCGTGGGCAAGTTCAAGCGCGATGTGTGGATCCAGGCCACCTACAACCCGATCCGCGACCTCAACGGGCGCATCGTCAAGGTCATCAAGTACGCCTATGACGTGACGACCGAGGTGCAGCTGGAGCAGCGCATCACGCAGAAGTCGGCCGAGATGAGCTGCAGCGTCAACGCGCTGGCCGAGAGCATCGTCGCCATCGCGGCCAACTCGGGTGTCGCCGCCGAGATGGCCCACGAGGCGCAGACGGTGGCACGCGGTGGCTTCGAGGCGATCCAGAAGTCGATCCACGCGATCGACACCATCCAGGCCAGTTCGCTGCGCATGGGCGAGATCGTGAGGGTCATCGGCGAGATCGCCAACCAGACCAATCTGCTGGCCTTCAACGCGGCGATCGAGGCGGCCCGTGCCGGCCCGCACGGCGTGGGCTTCTCGGTGGTGGCCGGTGAGGTGCGCAAGCTGGCCGAGCGGTCGAGCAGTGCCGCACGCGAGATCGCCAAGCTGATCGACGAGTCGGTGATGCAGGTCGGCCAGGGCGCCAACGTCAGCAAGGAGGCGGCCCACAGCTTCGAGGGCGTGATGGGCTCGGTCGGCCGCACGGTCGGCAGCGTCACCCAGATCGCCGATGCGGCCGAGGCCCAGCGCAGTCTGGCCAACCGGGTGCGCGAGCTGATCCAGGCCCTGACCGCCACCGACGCCAACGGTGCGCGCGATGCCTGAGGCCACGGCCGCGGGGCCGGTGCAGGGCTGGGTCGGCTACGGCGGCTTCCACCGTGCGGGCCTGTCGCTGTCGTTGCCGATGCACGTGCTGCGTGAGGTGCTGCCCTGTCGCGATCTGCGTCCTTGGGCGGCCGGCCATGCCGCGGTCATCGGCGCGCTCGACATGCGTGGCGTGGCCTTGCCGGTGATCGATCTGCTGCGCCTGCTCGGTCCGGGTGTGCCGGCCGGCGGCGACGGACCGACGGCGGCCCGGCCGCCGGGTTCGGCCCTCGACGAGGCGCCGGTGGTGGTCGTGCTGGTGCACGAAGGGCGGCTGATCGGGCTGCTGGCCGACGGCGTCAGCGGTGTGTTCCGTGTCGCCGACGATGCGCGGCACGTCCTCGAACAGCCGGTGTCGCCCCTGCCTGCGCTGGTCTCGGCCAGCCTGCGGCGGGCCGACGATGGCAGCCTGGTGGGACTGCTGGATGCCGCGGCGCTGGCGCTGCGGCCCGATCTGCCCTGGTTGCAGGACCCTGAACCGCAGCGTCAGGCCCGCTGGCGCGACATCGACGGAACGACCGTGCCCCTGTCCGCCGATTCCGGGGACGGGCCGGCCGCCCCCCCCGGTGACGGGCCGGCGGACCCCGCGAGCCCGCTGTCCGAGCCCGGAACGACGGTCGCGCATGGCTCGGCCGACTGGTGTCCGCTGCTGCTGCTGCGCTGCGGCCGGGTCGGGCTGGCCATCGATGCGGTGGCCGTGCACGCGACGGTCGCGGATCCGCGCCTGCAGCCGTCGGTGCTGCAGATCGGTCGTTGCCTGGGGGTGCTGGAGTACGGCGCGGTACGGGTGCCCGCGCTCGATCTGCTGGCCTTGCTGGGCATGGGCGAGCTGGCCGCCGATGCGCCCCGTCAGGCCTTCGTGCTGCGTCTGGCGCAGGGCCTGGTCGCCTTGCTGATCAGCGAGGTGGTCGATGTCGTCAGTGTGCCGCGCTCGCGGCTGATCGACGTGCCGAGGGTCGGCCGGGCAGGTTCGCGCCTGGTGCGCGCGGCCTTGCCGCTGGAGCACCTGCCCGAGGCCACGGGCGTCGATGCCGCTCAGGTCGGCCGCGCCTTCCTGCAGCTGGACGTGGCCGCGCTGCATGCCGATGCCGACCTGTGCGCGCTGGCGGCCGCCAACACCGAACAGGACGGGCGGCGCGTGGCCGCGGGCTTCGACGGCATGCGCTCGCTGGGCAGCGGCGGTGGGCGTCGCGCGATGCTGATCTACGAGCTGGGCGCCTCGGTGGCCACGCCGATCGACCAGGTGCAGGAGATCCTGCCCTTCGTGCCCGAGATGGCGCAGTACGCCGGCACGGGCGCGCTGCTGGGCCTGACCGTGCTGCGTGGGCGCTCGATCCCGGTGATGTGCCTGTCGCAGCTGTACGGCCATCCGTCGCCCCGGGTGTGCGCTGACGGCGTCAGCGTGCTGGTGGTGGCCTGTGGCGACGAGCTGCTGGGCTTCGCCGTGCCGCGCATGTTGGGGATCGAGACCGCACGCTGGGAGCCGGATCTGGGCGGGGGCGCTGCCGTGGCGCGGGGCGATCCGGTCGATGCGGTGCTGCGTTCGCGCCGTCTGGTGCAGATCGGCGACGCGGCAGCGGGGGAGGCCGAGCAGATGCTGCAGCTGGTCGATCTGCAGGCCCTGGCCATGGCGCTGCACGGGCGCCAGGAAGCGCTGGCCGCCTGATCCGCTTCAGCGCGAGGCGGCGCTGGCGGCGGGCCCGCGTGCGGCGCGGGCCGTGTCCAGCAGGCGTTGCTGGCGGCGCTCGACCACCCGGCCGAGCAACAGGCGTTCGAGGCTGGAGGCCGCATTCCACAGCGCCTGGCCGTCGCGCAGACAGGCGGTGCCATGGCTGCTCTGGCGCGTGGCGCTCCAGGTGTGCAGATGCTCGCGGGCCTCGTCCATCAGCGCATGGGCCTGGTCCTCGTCGCGCTCGCCGTCGCGCCAGGCGCGGCCCAGCCAGGCCGCACCGGCCCGCAGCACGAGGCGCAACCGGCCTTCGGCCGCGGTGTCACCGTCGCCGGCCTGGCGGGCCAGGGCCCGGGCCTGGTCATCGAGGGCGGCCGCGCACAGCGACACCTCGCGCTGGGCCGGTGTGGCCGTCGCCCACGAGGTCGGTGCCGTGGCGGCCGCCGGGCCGGCCAGCAGCATCAGGATGACGCCCCGCGCGGCGAGTCGCCGCAGACGGGGCCGCCGGGCCGGTGCGGCCGGTGGCAGGGCCGGTGACGGGGCCGGCTCGGGCGGCGGCGGGGCAGCGTGCGTTTCGGATCGCATGCGGCGATTGTGCGGGCGCGTCGACCCCGCAGCCGCCGTCCTGCCCTGTGGCCGTGACGGCTGACCGGTCAGGACAGACCGCGGTCCAGCGCGCCGGGCACCAGCAGACGCTGCAGGCGTTGCAGCCAGGAGCTGCGCGGGGGCTGCGTG
The DNA here is from genome assembly GCF_038066575.1 of Pseudaquabacterium rugosum. Lineage (NCBI taxonomy): Bacteria > Pseudomonadati > Pseudomonadota > Betaproteobacteria > Burkholderiales > Sphaerotilaceae > Pseudaquabacterium > Pseudaquabacterium rugosum. The sequence continues at coordinate 42,600 of NZ_JBBUTF010000015.1, forward strand.
GTGTCGCTGCCTTGGCGGGCCAGGCGCACCTCGGGGCGCGAGGCCGCAGGCCATCCGGCCGGGCGCGGGCCCGGTCGTGCGGACGGTGGCGGGTGGCTCGCGTTCCGGCCCTCCTGGCCCATCAAGCCCCGGTCGTCGTCAGCGGTGTCGTCGCCGTCGTCGCCGTCGTCCAGGTCCTGGTCGTCGCCCATCGTCCGCCCCTGTGTCGCGGCGACCTGGGTCATCAGGTCGCGGCCCTGCAGCGCGGGCGGCCGTGGCAGCGCCAGACGGCAGGCCAGCGTGGGGGCGATGTCGGCCAACGCCACCGGTTGGTTCAACCGCAGCCCGGCCGGCACGCCCGGCGCGCACAGCAGCAGCAGGCCGTGACTGAGCGCGGCCGGCCGCGGCGAGGTCTCGGCCAGCACGGCCACCACCGTGTCGCCATGCCCCCGGCCTTCGTGGCAGCGGTCCAGCTGGGCGCCCTGCAGCTCCTCGATCAAGGTGCCCAGCAGCTCGTCGAGCCAGAGCAGCCAGGGCTGCAGCAGCGGCTGCACCTCGGTGGCCGGCACCCAGCGGCGCAGCGTGGCCGCATAGGCGGCCAGGCCGTCGAAGCGCAGCAGGTTCAGGGCGTTGTCCGGCCGCGCGCACCAGGCGCCGCCAATGGCCAGCACGCTCAACCAGTGGGCCGCCAGGCGGCGTGCGGCGCGCTCCAGCGCGAACTCGGCGGCTTCGCCGTCGCGGCCCGGCAGGGGGCGCCAGGGTTGCAGCCGCCGCAGCGTGGCCGGTGGCAGGTCGTCGGGCAGCACCCGTTCGCGTTGCAGCAGGGCGCGCTGGCTGCCGGGCCAGCACAGGGCGCTGGGTTCGGGCCGGTCACTGGCCAGTGGCAGACCCTGGGCGTTGACCGTGGGCCAGTGGCGGGGCTCGGCCACGCGCACGGCGCCGGTGGGCAGTCCGGGCACGGCCTGTTCGGGGCTGCCGATGGCGCCGGGCCAGCCCAGCACCCGGCAGGGCCGGCCCACCGCATCGGCCCAGTCCCACAAGGGGGAGACCGGCAGATCCCGCGCCAGCAGGGTGTGGGGTGCGGCATGGCCGGCCGGTGTCGGCATCGCGTGGCCGGTGATGGCGCTCAGCCAGTGGCTGCCGCGCTCATCGGCCGGTGTGGCGGCCTGCCAATCGGCCAGGACGCCCATGCGGGCCAGCCGCGCGACCTGGCGCAGACTGCCGCTGGCCACCAGCGATTGCAGCAGTGCGGCCGGCACGCCGTCGATGGCCAGCAGCAGGGCGGCGGTGATGCTCCGGCGATCTGGAGAGCGGACGGAATCGGTCATGCGACACGCGGTGATGCTGCGTCGCCTTCCGGCCTGAGCACCGGACCCGACCGGTGCTGCCACGCAACTCTATCTGAATGTTCAGATTGTTCATATTCACCTTGACCTGCGCCAGCCTCCCACTCAGGGGGTGACGGATCGGTCCGCGGCCGGTCGTGACGGAGGACGCACCCGGCGGTCGGATCTCCGGGGCAGTACCCGGCGGGCGGTCACGGACGCCAGCCCCGCCGCGGCAACCATGCCCGCCGCCTCCCGATCCGGGTTATGCACAGGGCGAGCCCCGGCTTCGGGTTTTCCCCGGTTTGCGTGCACAGGTCTGTGGATGACTTGTGCCTGTCACGCGCAAGTGCTTGTCAGCCGGGGTTCTGGCTCAGTTTGCTTTCAATTTGTGCAATTTCCAGCACCGTCATGGTGCGCACAGCCCCGTTCCGGAGCGGATCCAGCAGGGCCACGGCCGCCGCGAAGTCCAGGCGGTCCAGCGCCGTGCCCAGGGCCGCCAGCGCCGCCGGCGCCAGGCAGGCGCGCAAGGTCGGCTGCAGGCTGCGCGCCAGTTCCAGGGCGGACAGGTCGTGGTCGCGCAGGCGCTCGCACAGCAGCGGCAGACGGTCGGCGAGCGCGGCTGCCTCGCCCGGATCGATCCGCCCGGCCGGTGGGGCCATCTGCGGGCGCGGCGGCAGCCCGTCGTCCGCGGTCTCGCCCGAGCAGGCCTGCAGCGCCTGTTGCAGTTCACCGAGCGTGCCGGCCAGCCGGTGCAGCGTGGCCCAGGCCAGGGCGGTGGCCGCGCCGGTGTCCGCCTCCCGCGGCGCCGTGCGGACCTGGGTGCAGGCCTGCTCGGCCTGCTGCGCCGCGTCGTGCAGCGCGTGGCAGGCCAGCATGCCGGCCGAGCCGCGCAGCTTGTGCAGCCGGGCGCCCCAGCTGTCCCAGTCCGTGGCGGGCGGCCCGGGCGGGCCGTCGTCCGCGCGGCGGACCGCTGCGGGCAGCGGCAGCGGGTGGTGCTCGTGCACCAGATGGCGCAGCAGCCGCAGGAACAGCGCCCGGTCGTCGCCCAGCCGCAGCTGCGCCTGTTCCATGTCCACGCCCGGCAGCGCGGGCCAGTGCGGCCCGTGCGGCCGACCGCTGCCCGTGCCGGTGCCGGAGGTCGCCGGTGGCGTGCGGCGCAGGCGCGCGCCCGCCACCCGCGGCTGCACGTGGCGGCGCAGCGTGCGCACCAGGCGCTCACCGTCCAGCGGCTTGGTCAGGTAGTCGGTCATGCCGGCGTCCAGCGCACGCTGGCGTTCGCCCTGCAGCGCCCCGGCGCTCAGCGCGACCACCGGCAGCCGCGCCCAGCGTGGGTCGGACCGCAGGTGCCGGGTGGCGGTGTTGCCGTCCATCACCGGCATCTGCACGTCCATCAGCACGATGTCGACGGCGTGTGTCTGCAGCAGGGCCAGCGCGGCCAGGCCGTTGTGAGCCGTGTGCACCTCGGCGCCCTGACGCTGCAGCAGGTGGCGCGCGACGTCGAGGTTGACCTCGGCATCATCGACCACCAGCACCCGCACGCCCTCCAGCCACGCAGCGCCGCTGTGTTCGACGCGGGTGCTGCGCAGCAGCCGTTCATAACTGCGTTCGCGGTCGGCCACGGCCTGGCAGATGGCGTTGAACAGGGTGGAGATGTCCACCGGCTTGGTCAGCACCGCCTGTGCCAGCCCGGCGTGCGGTGCGGCCAGCACCTGCTCACGCTGCTGGGCGCTGACGACCACGGCGGCGGGCAGGCTCTGGCCCGGCCACAGCGGCTGCAGCCGGGCCAGGGCGCTCAGCCCGTCCAGGTCGGGCAGCTGCCAGTCGACGAGCAGCGCATCCGGCGGCTGGCCGCTCTGCAGCCGCTGCTGCGCACGGCGCAGCAGGGCCTGGCCGTCGGCCAGGCCTTCGGCATGCCAGCCCAGGCGGCGGGCCATCGCCAGCAGGGCCTCGCGCTGGGTGGTGTCGTCCTCGACGACCAACAGCTGCAGCGGCTGGCTGCCTTCGGCGCTGCCGGCCGGCGCCAGCTGCAGCGGCAGCGCGACGTGGAAGCGGCTGCCGACACCCGGCGTGCTGACCACCCCGACCTCCCCGTCCATCAGCTGCGCCAGCTCGCGCACGATGGACAGGCCCAGGCCGGTGCCGCCGAAGCGGCGGGTGCTCGACGGATCGGCCTGGCTGAAGGGCGTGAACAGCGTGGCCAGCTCGCCCGCGGCGATGCCGATGCCGCTGTCGTGCACCTCCAGCCGCAGCCGCGGCCGGCCGTCGGCCGCCGGCTGCCGCAGGGCCAGCACCCGCACGCCCCCGCGCTCGGTGAACTTCAGCGCGTTGCCCACCAGGTTCAGCAGGATCTGGCGCAGGCGCTGCTCGTCGCCGAACAGCCAGGTGGGCAGCTCCGGCGCGATCGTCAGGCGCAGGTGCAGTCCGCGCTCGTCGGCCTGCACCTGCAGCAGACGCCGCAGGTCGTCGAACAGGCGCTCCAGGTTGAACGGGGCCTCGTCCAGGCTCATCTCGCCGGCCTCGATCTTCGACAGGTCCAGCACGTCGTTGACGAGGCCGAACAGGCTGCGGGCGGCCAGCTGGAGGCGATCGACCAGGCCGCGTGCGGCCGGCTCCAGCCGGCTGTCCTGCAGCAGGCCGGTGAGGCCGATGACCGCGTGCAGCGGCGTGCGGATCTCGTGGCTCATGTTGGCCAGGAACTGGCTCTTGGCCTGGTTGGCCCGCTCGGCCTCCAGCCGTGCGGCCTCCAGGGCCTGCTCGGCGCGTTTGCGTTCGCTGATGTCGCGCACCGTCACCAGCCGCGTCGGTTGGCCGTCCCGTGCGATCGTGCGGCCCAGGACCTGGGCCGGAAACGTGCTGCCGTCGGGCCGCTGCAGCAGCAGGTCGCAGGGCTCGGTGCCGCGGGTGCGCAGCTGTTCGAGCGCGCGTGGCAGATCGCTGGCGGCGACGAAGTCGAGCACGCTGCGGCCCAGCAGCGCACGGCCGTCCGCGTCCACGCGCATCAGGCGCGCCATCACCGGGCTGGCGTCGACCACGCGGTCGAGCTGGGTGACGATCAGCCCTTCGTCGATGTGTTCGAGGAAGAAGGACAGCCGGCGCTCGCTGTCCTCGGCCCGCTCGCGGGCGCGCACCTGGGCGTCGATGTCGAAGATCGTGCCGTAGATCAGCTGGGCCTGGCCGTCGGGCCCGCGGCGGCAGACCCGTCCGCTGTCGCGCACCCACACCCAGCGGCCGTCGGCGTGGCGCAGCCGGCTCTCGCAGATGAACAGGGGCGTGTGGCCCTGCAGGTGCTCGCGCAGGGCCTGCTGCATGCGCGGCAGGTCGTCGGGATGGACCAGCTCGCGCCGTCGCGTCGGGCTCAGCGCGTCGTCCGGGCCGTAGCCGCCGATGGCCTTGGCGCGCGGGCTGGCCTGCAGCGTGTCGCGCGCCAGGTCCCATTCCCAGACGCCGGCGTCGCTGGCGCGCACGATGTGCTCCAGCCGCTCACGTTCGGCCTGCAGGGCCTCGCGGCTGGCCTGCAGCGCCTCGTCGTCGAGCGTCAGCGAATAGAAGCCGACGACGCCGCCCGGGCCGTGCTCGGGCTGCAGGTAGACGCGGGCGCGGGTGGTGCGTCCGCGCTGGCCGGGCACCGGCGCCAGACCACTGAACTGCTGGGCCCGGCCCTGCAGCACCGCCTCGACATGGGGCCGCACGCGCTGCCAGGCGCGCCAGCCCAGCAGGTCGGGCAGCGTGTGGGCGGCCAGCGTGGCCGCGTCCATGCCGGTCCAGTGCTGGTGGGCACGGTTGGCGAACAGGCAGTGCAGCCCGCGGTCCCAGTAGGCGATGGAGCCCGGCATCGCGTCGAGGATGGCCTGCAGCCGGCGTTCGGTGCTGCGCAGCTGGGCGTCGCGCTGGCGCAGCTGGCGGGCCAGTGCGGTGCGTGCGGGCAGCGCGCCCGCGTCGTGGCGGCGGCCCGGTCCGTGCGCGTCGCGCGTGTCGCGCGTGTCGCGCGGGGTGCAGGCCGGGGCTGGGCAGCGGTGTCCGGGTGGGCAGCGGCCGTCGATCTGGCGACGGGCGGCGGCATTCAGTCGGCGGCGGGCGATGCGGGAATCGGCGGTGGACATGCGTCGGAGCGGAGCGAGGGACGGCACGCTCAGCGTGCGTGGGACGGGTCGTCGGCCAGCGCCTGCAGCGTGAGCGAGAAGCGGCTGCCCTGGCCCGGTGTGCTGTCGACGTCCAGCCGGCCACCCATGGCCTGCACCAGCTGGCGGGTCAGGGCCAGGCCCAGGCCGGTGCCGCGCACCGCCTCCTGGCCCAGGCGCTCGAAGGGCTCGAACAGACGGGCGCGCTGTGGCGCCGTCAGCCCCGGGCCCTGGTCCTCGATCGCCAGCCAGGCCTCGCCGCTGCCGTCCCGTCCGGCCTGCAGCCGCACCTGGCCGCCGTCGCGGTTGAACTTGACCGCGTTGTCCAGCAGATTGACCAGGCACTGCCGCAGGCGTGTGGCGTCGGCCCGGACCCACAGCGGCGCGGTGTCCGGGCCGCCGTCGGCCGGCGCCTGCAGGTGCAGCGTGATGGCCCGGCCCTGCGCGGCCGGGCCACAGACCTCGATCGCATGGCGCAGCGCGGCGTGCGCGTCCACGCGCTGCAGCAGCACCTCGAAGCGGCCGCTCTCCAGCCGGTGCAGGTCCAGCACGTCGCCCATCAGCGCGCGCAGCTGCTGGCCGGTGTCGGCCATGTGGGCCAGCAGCTCGTCGCGCCGGGCATCGGGCAGGTGCGGCGCCTGCGAGTTCAGCAGCGTGCCCAGGTGCAGCAGGTGGGTCAGCGGGTTGCCGATCTCGTGGGCGACGTAGGACAGCATCAGCCGCTTGGCCTGCAGCGCGGCCTCGGCCCGGCCCCGGGCCCGGTCGGCCGCCTCGGCGCGCAGCGTCTGCGCCAGATCGCGCAGCACGATGGTGGTCAGCGCCTCGGCGCCGCGCGCCAGGCGGGCCACCGCGACCTCGACGATGCGGGTCTGCGCATCCGCCCCGGGCGCCTCGTGCAGCGACAGGCGCTGGCGGTGCTGGCTCGGCTGGCCGTCGTCGGGCGGCAGCGCCAGCATCGGCAGCAGCGCGGTCAGTGGTCGGCCGATCAGCCAGGCCGCGTCATGGCCGAACAGCGCGCAGGCCGCGGCATTGGCCAGCACGACGCGGCCCGCGGCGTCGGCCACCACGATGCCGTCCGGCGCGGCGGCCACCACCTGGGCCAGGCGCGCGTCGCCCAGACGCTGGCCGTGGGCGCGCTCGGCCGCCCGCATCGCGCGGGCCTGGCGCTGCAGCTGCAGCACGTTGCGCACCCGGGCCTGCAGCACGGCGCGGCTGTAGGGCTTGCCGATGAAGTCCACGCCGCCGGCCTGCAGCGCGCGGGCCTCCATGTCGGGGTCGTCGAAGCGGGTGACGACGATCACCTGCAGATCGTCCGGTGCACCGGGATCGCCCTTTTCCCGTGCCAGCGCCTTGAGGGCGCGCAGCGTGGCCAGGCCGTCCAGGCCCGGCATGTAGAGGTCCAGCAGGATCAGATCGGGCAGCTGCCGACGGGCCAGCGCCAGGGCCTGCGCGCCGTCACCGGCGAACTGGAAGTGGGCAGGCAGATCCTGCAGCGCGGCATGCAGCAGCTGGACCGCGGCGGGGTCGTCGTCGACGATCAGCAGGCGGGGCCGGTGTGGATCGGTGTCTGCGGCGTCCGCCGCCCCGGCGGGCGCCACCAGCGCATCGAGCCGGCGCCACAGCGCGGCGGCGTCCACCGGCTTGCCGAGCACGCCGTCGGCGCCGGCTTCCAGGGCCAGCAGCGCGGCGCCGGCGGCATCGAGCGCGGTGACCATCAGCACCGGCACCGCGGCGGTGGCCGGATCGGCCTTCAGCCGCCGGCAGACCTCGCTGCCCGGCAGATCGGGCATCTGGGCATCGAGCAGCACCAGCTCGGGCTGCCAGTCGGCGGCCAGCGCGAGCGCGGCCGCGCCATCGAGCGCATAGCGCACCTGCGCCCGCCCTTCGAGCAGGCGGTGCAGCACATGGATGGCGCCGGGGTCGTCATCGACCAGCAGCACGCGGGGCAGGGTGGAAGCGACAGCCATCCGCACACCCTAGCATGCCGACTGCGCGGCCGGCCAGTGCGGAGCGACCCGGCCGCCGTGCTCCGCGCGGGGACGGCGGGGCCGCGGTGGCGGCCGCGGCGGCCCGGCGCCGGTCGGCCCCGGCCGTTCCAGGTCACCTCAGGCCACGTCAGGCGCCCAGCTCGTTCGGCGCCCGCCAGGCGCGCTCGAAGGGCAGCCGCCAGGCGTGTGGCGCGATCAGCTGGTGGATGGACTTCGGGCCCCAGGAGCCGGCCTGGTAGAGCCGCACCGGCGGCGGTGCCTCCAGCAGCGGCGTGGAGACCTGCCACAGCCGCTCGATGCCCTCGGCGGTGGTGAACAGCGTGCCGTCGCCGCGCATGGCGTCCAGGATGAGGCGTTCGTAGGCCTCCAGCACCTCGCCCAGCAGGCCGGTGTCGCGCATCGCGAACTGCAGGCTGAGCTTGTCCAGCCGCATGCCCGGGCCGGGGCGCTTGCCGTAGAAGCTCAGCGACATCTTCGACGCGTCGGCCAGGTCGAAGGTCAGGTGATCGGGCCCCTGCGCGCCAACGCCCGAGCCGGGCGGAAACATGCTCTTGGGCGGCTCGCGGAAGGCGATCGAGATGATGCGCTGGCCCTCGGCCAGGCGCTTGCCGGTGCGCAGGAAGAAGGGCACGCCGGCCCAGCGCCAGTTGTCGATGTAGCACTTCAGCGCGATGAAGGTCTCGGTCTCGCTCTCGGGGTCGACGCCCGGCTCCTCGCGGTAGCCGAGGTACTGGCCGCGCACCACGTGCTCCGGATTGACCGGCAGCATGCTGCGGAAGACCTTGTTCTTCTCCTCGCTGATGGGCACCGGCTCCAGCGAGGTGGGCGGCTCCATCGCCATGAAGGCCAGGATCTGGAACAGGTGCGTCACCACCATGTCGCGGTAGGCGCCGGTCTGCTCGTAGAAGGCCGCGCGCTGGCCCAGGCCCAGCGTCTCGGGCACGTCGATCTGGACGTGGTCGATGAAGTTGCGGTTCCAGATCGGCTCGAACAGGCCGTTGGCGAAGCGGAAGGCGAGGATGTTCTGCGCCGGCTCCTTGCCCAGGAAATGGTCGATGCGGAAGATCTGCTCCTCGGCGAAGACCTGGTGCAGTTCGTGGTTCAGGCGCACGGCGCTGGTCAGATCGGTGCCGAAGGGCTTCTCCATCACGATGCGCGAACGCTCGACCAGGCCGGCCTCGCCGAGCAGGCGCACGGCCGGCAGCGCGGCGCTGGGCGGCACGCTCAGGTAGTGCAGGCGGCGGCTTTCCTCGCCGAGGGCGGCTTCGGCCGTGTCGACCGCGTGCCGCAGGGCGGGCGCGCCGCCGGACAAGGGCACGTAGTCGAGCCGGGCGGCGAAGCGTTCCCAGTCGTCATCGAGGACGGGCCGGCTGGCGAAGTCGGCCAGGGCCTGACGGGCCAGCGCACGGAAGGCGGCCAGGTCCAGCTCGTCGAGCGAGACACCGACGATGCGGCAGTCGGGCAGGAAGCCGGCGCTGGCCAGGTGGTAGAGCCCGGGCAGCAGCTTGCGGCGGGAGAGATCGCCGGTGGCGCCGAACAGCACGACGACCTGTGGGTGTCGGGGGCCGACTCCGGGATGGACCTTGGGCATGGCGGCGGGGCCGGCGAGGGCCCGGGCGGAAAGCGTGGGGCGTGCCGCGCGCGATGGCCGGCGGCCTCGGTTCCGCGGCCGTGGCGCCGCACGGACAGGCTGCCGTTGTAGCGCCGGCCTGTCGCGTGCCATCGCCGGAAGAGCGCGGCAGCGGCGCGCCTGTTCAGCGCCGCCTCCCGGTCAGCGCCGCATCTCGAAATGATCGACCACGTGCCAGCGCAGCGGGGGCTGGCCGGCCGCGGGCTGCCAGTAGGGGCGGGTCTCGGGCCGGGCGCCGGGCACCGGCTCCCAGGCGGTGGGCACGTCGTCGCAGCCCAGCATCCAGGCCTCGACGCCGTCGGCATGCACCCGCAGGCGCAGAAAGCCCTTGTGGCCTTGCAGCGACAGCGGGCTGCTGACGTTGGTGACGGCCAGCCCGGCGACGCGGCTCAGCAGGTAGAGCCCGGCGCCCAGCATCAGGCCGGCGGCCACGGTGGCCAGCAGCCAGCCCAGCAGCAGCAGCCCGGCGGCCCGCGGGCCCTGCAGCAGGGCCTCCAGGGCCTGGCCGTCGCGCAGGGCGTGCGCGGCATCGGCCCAACCGGCCACCGGACGGGTGGCGCGCAGCAGCGCGTCGGCCACCCGGGCGCCGCCCGCACACAGCAGCCACAGCGCACCGCCCAGCAGGGCGCCGGCCACCTGTTCACGCCGGGAGCCGCGCGCAGGATCGTTGTCGGTGGCCAGGAAGAGGCCGGTCACCGCCAGCCCCAGGTGGGCCCCGAGGGCCCAGGGCGAACGCAGCAGCGCCAGCAGCCAGGCCGCCGGCCCGCCGTGCGTGCTGCCCAGCAGGCCGAGCGCACCCACCAGCAGCAGCGCACCGATCAGCATCGAGAAGGCCAGGTTGGAGCGGTGCCAGGACTCGCCGCGCGGGCGCAGCAAGGCGGTGAACAGGCCGCGGGCCTGGGCGCGGCTGGTGGCGGGATCCGGCCAGACGGCGGCCGGGCCGTCGCTGCCGCTGCCGCTGCCGCTGCCGCTGCCGCTGTGGCTGTGGCTGTGGCTGTGGCTGTGGCTGCTGCTGCCGGCGGCACGGTCGGCACCGAAGCGCAGACCCAGGCCATCGGCCGCGGCCGCATCGGCCACGCGGCCGATCAGCAGCCGGCCGCGCAGCTCGGCCTGGGCGGCCGCCGGCTCGCTGGCCCATTGCAGGACCTTGGGCTCGCTCACGTCGCGGGTGTGGGTGGCATGGCCGAAGGCGCCGCCGCTGCCGCAGGTCACCAGATCGCTGCTCTGGCCGCAGGGCGGGGCGTCGTGCAGGCGCTCGCGCACATAGTGGTGCAGGTCACCGGCCAGGCGCAGGCGCACGCACAGGCCGGCCTGCGCGATCAGGTGCTCCAGGCGCTGGATGCGTGTCGGATAGGCGCTGCGCTGCTGTGCGTGCAAGGGACGCGTCCACCAGGGTTCGGGGTAGACCAGGATCAGCGGCGCGCCGCGCGGGATGCCGCCGCTCTGGATCAGCGCGCAGAAGGCCTCGAACTGCAGGCGGTCCAGATCGCCGCTGAGCGCGACGTCGAAGCCCAGCAGGTGCCAGCCATGCGGCAGGCTGAACGCGAAATAGGTGCGCGACTGCGGGGCCCGCGCGCCGATCAGCCCCGCCTTCTCGTGGTGGACGAAATAGCGGCAGAAGGTCGAGGCGCTGTCGAACCAGTCGTGGTTCTGCGGGATCGCGGCCACCAGCTTCTCGTGCGGCTGGAACGGGGCGTCGTGCGGCGTGCCGCGGGCCGTGTCGACATAGCGGCTGCCGCGGTCGCGGGCCAGCTCGAAGGGCTCGACCAGGCGCGCCTGGTAGAACTCGGGGCTGGCACCCGGATAGGCCAGATCGCCGCCGAGCAGCAGCAGCCGGCCTTCGGGCAGCGGCCGCAGGGCGCCCTGGGCGTGCAACTGCGGTGTCAGCACGCCGCGCGCCACGGCATAGGTCGCACAGCCGCCGTCACCGGTGTCGGCCAGGAAGTCGAACCAGAAGTCGCCGTCCGCATCGGCCAGGCCGCGCAGATCGGTGGCCGCCATCGGCGTCTGGAAGGTCTCGCGCCGGTCCAGATGCTGCAGCAGCTTGAGCGACCACAGCTGCTGCTGCGCGATGCCGCGCAGGCCGGCCGGCGCATACCAGGGCACCGGCCGGCGTGCCTGTGGCGGGGTGTGCAGGCCGTAACGTTCGGAGGACATCGGGGGCGGCGGCTTCGGGGTGGACGGTCGCGTGGCAGTCTAGGCCATGCCCTGTCGCGGCGCGGGGCCTTGATGGCTGCCGCTAGCATGGCAGCGCCGGCGTCCGGGCCGCAGCGCGCGGATGGGCCGCGCCGACGGGCCGCGGCCGGCGGAGATCTTCGCGACATGAACCTTCCGGCCGACTACACCCCGCCCCAGGTCTGGACCTGGAACCCCGGCAACGGCGGCGCTTTCGCCAGCATCAACCGTCCGGTCAGCGGTGCCACCCGTGAGCAGCCGCTGCCCGTCGGCGCGCATCCGCTGCAGCTGTACTCGCTGGCCACGCCCAACGGCGTCAAGGTGACGGTGATGCTGGAGGAACTGCTGGCCGAGGGCCATGCCGGCGCCGAGTACGACGCCTGGCTGATCCGCATCAACCAGGGCGACCAGTTCGGCAGCGGTTTCGTCGAGATCAATCCCAACTCCAAGATTCCGGCGCTGGTCGACCGCAGCGGGCCCGAGCCGGTGCGCGTCTTCGAGTCGGGCGCGATCCTGATGTATCTCGCCGAGAAGTTCGCCAGCCCGCTGCTGCCGACCGAGCCGGCGCAGCGCGCCGAGGTGCTGAGCTGGCTGTTCTGGCAGATGGGCAGCGCCCCTTTCGTCGGCGGCGGCTTCGGCCACTTCTATGCCTACGCGCCGGCCAGGTTCGAGTACCCGATCGACCGCTACGCGATGGAGACCAAGCGCCAGCTGCACGTGCTCGACACGCTGCTGGCCGACCGCCGCCACGTGGCCGGCGAGGCCTACAGCGTGGCCGACATCGCGATCTGGCCCTGGTACGGCCAGCTGGTGCAGGGTCTGCTGTACGGTGCAGGCGAGTTCCTGTCGGTGCAGGACTATCCGCATGTCCGGCGTTGGGCCGATGCCATCGCCGAACGGCCGGCCGTGCAGCGTGGCCGCCGCGTCAACAAGGTGACCGGTGATCCCGCACAGCAGCTGGCCGAGCGCCATGCGGCCGCGGATCTGGACACGCCGCCTGCGGCGGGCTGACGCCGCGGGTCTCAGCCCGTCCGCGCCGTGCCCGCGTGCGGGCAGCCCGCACAGGCCGCGCCGCGTGCGGCCGCCACCGCGCCGGTGTCGCCGTCCAGCGCTGCGATCAGCGCCTGTTGGCGCTGGGCCAGGGTCTCGCGCAGCAGCGGGTAGTCGGCCAGATGGCTGCGGATCCAGCTCTGCATCTGCGGACCGAACAGGGCCTCGAACTTGCGCTGCGGCGTCTGGAAGCCCTGGGCCAGCGCACCGGTCTGCCAGGGATGACGCTGCAGATCCGCGACGTGGCCGGGGCTCTCCCAGCGGCCGGCGTCGACCGGGGCCGGCAGGTCGAGGAAGGCGCACAGGCGGGCGATCTCGCGCTCGGGCTGCGCGATCAGGTCCTCCAGCAGCACCACCAGGTGGCCCGGCCGGCCGGCGGCGTCCAGGTGGGCGGCGGCGGCGCGGTTCCAGCGGCGCACCCAGTGGCCGATGCCGCCGCTGAAGGCCCGCTCGCGTGCATGGCGGGCCTCGCCTTCGATCGCCGAGGCGACGACGTCCTCGCCATGGCGCAGCACGTGGATGAAGCGCGCATCCGGGCACAGCGCCTGGATGGCCTCGACCTGGGCGATGTGGTCGGGCGACTTCTCCAGCCAGCCGTGGCGGCCGGTGCGGCGCGCGCCCTCGTCGAGCCCGGCCACGAAGCGGCGCACGCTGGCACGGCCGGTCCAGCCCGCGCGCCAGCGGTAGCCGGCGCCCAGCGGATGGCCGATGCCCTGCATCTCCTCGGCGATGCGTCGGTGCAGCGCCGGGCGCCAGTACAGGCCCAGGCGCTTGCGCCAGCCGGCGCGGCAGGCGTCCATGTCGTCGTCCAGCCAGGCGTCGAAGCCGCCCAGCAGGTGGGCGAAGAAGTGCGTCTCCGGCAGCGTCAGCAGCCCGGCGTGGGCGCTCAGCGCCGCCTGGACCACGGTGGTGCCCGAACGCGGGCAGCCGACCATGAACACGCGGCGCAGCCGGCCGTCGGTCGGGCCCGTGGCCGTACCGTGGACCCGCGCCGGCGGCGGGCCGGCGGGCGCTGCGGGCGACGGTGCGACGAAGGCGTGCGGCGGGTTGCGGCCGCTCAGGCGCAGGACGGGGGACGGGTCGGCGATCGGCATGGCGTCGGACTGTGACGGCGGCGGTTTGCCGGCTGCCGCGGTCGGGCGTGAAGTTCGGTTGCCGAGCCCGGTGGCACCCGGATCGCCAGGACCGGCCGGGGACGCCCCTGTGGATGGCCCGCCTGACCTCCCGCGGACGTGGACAACTCGGCCGGCGCCGCCCTTGTCCACCGCAGCCGCCCCGTGCGCCGGGCGGCTTGTGCCAGCGCTGTCCCCAGCCTTGTCCACAGCCGGGCTTGTCCCCGGTCGAGGTGGACAACACTGTGACCGGTCCGTGACTGGATCCGCCAAGCCCTTGTCAGTCCGTGACTTTCTTTGGAATGCCCGGAAAAGAGGCAGCTTTCCCCGCCACTTCCACGGCCGGGTGCGTGCTGCACCGGGGCCGCACACCGGGCCCACAGGGTTGTCCACAGGCGGGTCTTGTCCCCGGCTGACGTGGGCAAGCATGTGAACAATCCGTGACGGAGTCGCCCAAGTCCTTGTCAGGCGGGGCTTTCCCTTGGAATGCCTGAAAATGAGGCACCGAACAGCGGCCCTGTCCTGCCGCTGTTCACTGGATCAGGTGCTGCGCTTCTGTGCTATGCGCGTGCGCGGGCTCAGGGGCTGAGCGGGCCGCTGGCCTGACCCGACAGCGCCGCGGACGCCGGACGCTCGCGCAGCGTCATCCAGAGCCGGAAGTCGAACTCCAGCTGATGGTAGTCCGGCGCCATGTGGCAGCACAGCGCGTAGAAGGCCTTGTCGTGCGCGCGCTCCTTCAGATGGGCCAGCTCGTGCACGACGATCATCTGCAGGAAGGCGGCCGGCGCCTCCTTGAACACCGCGGCCACGCGGATCTCGCGCTTGGCCTTGAGCTGGCCGCCCTGCACCCGGGCGGCCGTGGTGTGGGTGCCCAGCGCCTGGTGGATGCGCTGCAGCGCGCTGTCGTAGGCCACCTTGGCCAGCGGCGGCGACGAGCGCATGTGGCGCGCCTTGAGCGCCTGCACGTGCTCGTAGAGCGCGCCGTCGCTGCGCACGGTGTGGGCCTCGGGATAGCGGCGGGCCAGCCGCTCGCCGAGCGAGCCGTCGTCGATCAGGGGCTGGACCTGGGCCAGCAGGGAGGGCGGATAGCCGGCGAGGTAGTTCGGGGTGCGGGACATGGGGCGAGGGCGGTCAGGGCGGCGGCGGAGGGTCAGAGCGGCTGGCGGCTGATGTCGATGGCCTCGGCCAGCGCGTCCATGTCGCTGTCACGCAGCGTGGACGTGGCCACGCGGATGTGCGAGGTGGGGCCGATGCCGAAGCGTGCGCCCGGGAACACGGCCCAGCCGCGCACGGCCATCGTCACCACCGCGTACTGTTCGGACGGCACGGGGATCCAGACCGACAGGCCGTCGTCGCCCCGCACCTCGATGCCGCGCTCGCTCAGCCGGCGCATCAGCGCCTGCCGGCGCGCGTTGTGCCGTGCGCAGGCCTCGGCGATGCGGTGGCCGGTCGCGGGGTCGTCCAGCATCCAGGCGGCGGCATCCTGCAGCACACGGCTGGTCCAGCCCGACGTGAAGCTGCGCACGTCCTGGATGCGGCGTACCACGTCGCCCGCGCCGGCCAGGATCGCCAGCCGCAGGTCGGGCCCGTGCGATTTGGACAGCGAGCGGATGTGGATCACGCGGCCGGGCAGGTCCTGCGCCAGGCTCCAGGCCTGCGTGGCGGAGGCCGCACCGATGCCGTCGTCCTCGATCACCCAGCCGTCGCTGCCGGCCAGCACCTGGGCCAGGGCCCGGCGCCGGCGCGGGGTGATGCAGTGGCTGGTCACCGCGTGGGTGCGCGGCTGGAACAGCACGGCCGCGGGGCGCTGCAGCAGGGCCTGGCTCAAGGCCTGGGGCTCGGGCCCTTCGGCGTCGCAGGTCACGGGCAGCGGCTTGAAGCCGAGCTGCTCGACGATGTCGAGCAGGCGCGCGGTGGTCGGGTCCTCGATCGCCACCGTGGCGCCGGGCGGCAGCAGGGCCTGCAGCGTCAGGTGGATGGCCTCGAAACCGCCGTTGGTCGCCATGAAGGCCTCGGGCTCACCCGGCCAGTGGCGGCGTGCGGCGGCCTCCAGCGCCGGGGTGATCGGGCTGCGCCGGTAGCTGTTGAGCTCGGGCGTGCGCATGCCCTGGGCGAGCGCGGGCGCCAGATCCGGCAGCAGCGCGGGATCGGGCGCCGCATAGGTCAGGTCGGTCACGATCATGCGACCGAAGTTGCCGACGTTGGCGAAGCGCGCCGGGCGCTGTGAGGGCTTGTCGTCGCACACCCACATGCCCTGGCGTCCGCGACCGGCGATCAGGTGCTGACGGCGCAGTTCGGACCAGGCCGACGACAGCGTGGACGGGCTGATGCCCAGCGCATCGGCCAGGTCGCGCAGCGGCGGCAGGCCGGTGCCCACGGGGATGGTGCCGGCGCGGATCAGCGCCGTCATCTTCAGGGCCAGCTCGCGCGACGGCACGCCTTGAAGTGCACTGGCGAGGTGCGCGCTTGTCAGTTTCCGGGGCATGCATCCAACAATGTTCAAGCACGAATTAAACATTGTATGGACATTTTTGGACATTTACATTGGCCTTCATCGGCCCGTCATCCCGAGGGCCGGGGAAGACGAGGACATGACCGCTCCAAGACTCGACCTGGCCGTGCGCGACTGGGACTTCATCACCCCGCTGCTGCTCGGCGACGTGCGTTCGCCGACGCTGGACCTGAGGCTGCACCGGGTCAATGCCCTGGTCGACGGCCTGGCCCGCCACCCGCAGTACGACGGCGGCGAGATGTCGCTGTCGCGCTTCACCCAGTCCTGCCTGCGCGGTGAGCGCGAACTGGTGGGGGTGCCGCAGTTCATCATGCGGGCCTTCCGCCACCGCTGCATCATCACGCGCCGCGACAGCCCGCTGCACAGCCTGGCCGCGCTGGCCGGCCAGCGCATCGGCATGACCGGCTGGCAGGACTCGGGCAACACCT
Source organism: Pseudaquabacterium rugosum (assembly GCF_038066575.1). NCBI lineage: Bacteria > Pseudomonadati > Pseudomonadota > Betaproteobacteria > Burkholderiales > Sphaerotilaceae > Pseudaquabacterium > Pseudaquabacterium rugosum. Next base: position 58,920 of record NZ_JBBUTF010000015.1, read on the forward strand.
GGACCCGCGCGCTGCTGCGCCGCGAGGGCATCGGCACCGAGGACGCCCGCTGGTTCGTCGGCCGCCTGGCGGCGGATCATCCGGTGATCGACCGCCTCAACGGCTTCGGCCGCCCGGGTCGCATCGAGGCCCTGCCGGGCGAGGTGCCGCTGGTCGACGCGCTGCTGGCCGGCGATCTGGATGCGGTGTTCACGCCCTTCATGCCGCCGGGCTTCTTCGCGCCGGATGCGGCGCTGCGCCCGCTGCTGCCCGACGTGCGCGCGGCCGAACGGGCCTACTTCAACGACACCGGCTACGTGCCCGGCATCCACCTGATCGGCCTGAAGCCCGAGGTGGTGGGCCGCATCCCCGGCGTCGTCGAGGAAGTGACGCGCCTGATCGACGAATCCACCCGTGTCTGGCTGGCCAAACGGGCCAAGTACGCGGACACCACGCCCTGGATCCTGGAGGAGATCGGACACATGGAGCGCGATCTGCCCGCCACCTGGAGCCGCAGCGGCTGGCAGGCCAACCGCGCGATGCTCGACGACTTCTGCCTGGAGCTGCATGCCCAGGGCCTGACCCCTGAACGCGGCCACGCCGGCCTGCTGTTCGACTGACGTCCAACGCAGCCGCGGCGCACCCGGCGCCCGCGGCGGTCCCCACCCCCCGACAAGGAGCACGACATGCAAGTGGCCATGGGCCAGTTCGCCGTCCACCGCGAGTGGACGCACAACCTCGACACCTGCCTTGACCTGATGACCCGTGCCCGCGCGGCCGGTGCCGATCTGCTGGTGCTGCCCGAAGGCATCCTGGCGCGCGACATCGCCGACCCCGATCTGGTGCGCCGCGCCGCCCAGCCGCTGGACGGCCCCTTCATGCGCCAGGTGCTGGAGGCCAGCACCGGCCATGCGCTGACCACGATGATGACGGTGCACGTGCCGGCCACCGACGACGGCAAGGTCTGGAACATCCTGGTGGCGGTGCGCGACGGTGCCATCGTCGCCCAGTACCGCAAGCTGCACCTGTACGACGCCTTCACGATGAAGGAATCGACCAACGTGGTGCCGGGCGGCGAGGTGCCGCCGCTGGTCGAGGTGGCCGGCTGGAAGGTCGGCCTGATGACCTGCTACGACGTGCGCTTCCCCGAGCTGGCGCGCCGCCTGGCCGATGACGGTGCCGAGGTGCTGGTGCTGCCGTCGGCCTGGGTCAAGGGCCCGCTCAAGGAGATGCACTGGGAGGTGCTGACCACCGCCCGGGCGCTGGAAAACACCTGCTGGATGGTGGCCGTCGGCGAATGCGGCGAGCGCAACATCGGCGCCAGCCGCGTCGTCGATCCCTTCGGCGTGGCCGTCGCCGCGGCGGCCGAGGCGCCCGCGCTGGTGCTGGCCGAACTCGACCGCGCCCGCATGGACCGCGCCCGTGCCCTGCTGCCTGCACTCGCCAACCGCCGCTTCGCCCGCCCCGAACTCGCCTGAGACCGGTTCTTGCTGGCTGTCGTCCGACCCTGGAGTTGACCGTGACCATCCGCACCCTGCTGGCCTGTACCCTGCTGTCCGCCTTCACCACCGTGGTGCAGGCCCAAGCCGTCGACGTGAAGATCCCCGTCCAGACCGTGGACGCCAAACTGAGGGCCCGGCTGCCGCCGGAGATCCTGTCGGCGGGCGTGATGACGGCCGTCAACAACGGCTCGTTTCCGCCCTACGAGATCGTCACCGGCACGCACAGCGCGATCGGCGCCAGCGTCGACCTGACCAAGGCGCTGGGCGAGATGCTGGGCATCCGCATCGAGCACGCCACGGTCAACGGCCTGGCGGCCATCCTGATGGGCATCAAGGGCGGTCGCTACCAGTTCGCGATCGGCCCGCACGGCGATTTCCCGGACCGCCAGGCGCACAACGACTTCGTCGACTTCGTGCAGGAGTACGTCGTCTTCGCGGTGACCAAGGGCAATCCCAAGGCGATCAACGGCCTGGACGACACCTGCGGCAAGCGCATCGCGGTGATGGCCGCCGGCTCGGCCGAGAAGGTGATCAAGCGCCAGGCCGAGATCTGCAAGGAGGCCGGCAAGCCGGCGCTGGAGGTGCAGTCCTACCAGGACCAGCCGACCTCGACACTGGCCGTGCGCTCGGGCCGGGCCGATGCCTTCTTCTCGTCGCAGGCGCCGCTGACCTACTTCGTCGCGCAGTCCGGCGGTGCGCTGGAGCTGGCCGGCACCGGCAAGAAGAACGGCTTCGGTGACCTCTACCAGGGCTCGATCACGCCCAAGGGCTCGGCGCTGACCGGCGTGCTGCTGGAGGCCTACGAGAAGCTGTTCGACAACGGCAGCTACGCGGCCATCATGAAGAAGTGGGGCCTGCAGGGCAACATGCTCAAGGCGCCGGGCGTCAACCTGTCGAACATGGTGGTGGGCAAGTGAGCGCCGGCATCGACCGTGGCCCCGGTGCGGGTGCCGAGCCGGCGCTGCGCGACGTCCGCCACGCGCGCACGCCACCTGATGTCCTGCGTCTGCTGATCGACGCGGCGCTGGTCATCGGCGGCCTGCAGCTGGTCGTGGTGCTGGCCGGCAACCCGCAGTTCGAGTGGCCGGTGGTCGCGCGTTACCTGACCGACGGCACGGTGCTGCGCGGGCTGTCGATGACGCTCGGCCTGACGGTCGTGGCGATGGTCATCGGCACGGCCATCGGCCTGGCGCTGGCGATGGCGCGGCTGTCGGGCCGCGCGCTGCCGGCGGCGCTGGCCAGCCTCTACGTCGGCGTGTTCCGCGGCACGCCGCTGCTGGTGCAGCTGCTGTTCTGGTACAACCTGTCGACGCTGTTTCCCGAGGTGGCCGTCGGCCTGCCCTTCGGCCCCGAGCTGGCCCGCTGGAAGACCAACGACCTGATCACGCCGCTGACGGCGGCGATCTGCGGCCTGGCCCTCAACGAGGCCGCCTACATGGCCGAGATCATCCGCGGCGGCCTGCTGGCGGTCGATCCGCGGCAGATGGAGACGGCCCAGGCCTTCGGCATGACGCGCGGCCGTGCGCTGCGGCGCATCGTGATCCCGCAGGCGATGCGGGCCATCGTGCCGCCGACCGGCAACCAGCTGATCAGCATGGTCAAGGCCACCTCGATGGTCAGCGTGATCGCGATGGGCGATCTGCTGCATGCGGTGCAGAACATCTACAACGCCACCTTCCAGGTCGTGCCGCTGCTGATGGTGGCGGTGATCTGGTATCTGGCCATCACCACGGTGCTCTATGTCGTGCAGAGCGGCATCGAGCGCCACTATGCCCGCGGCGTCCACCGCGAGAGTGCGCCGGCCGGCTGGTGGGCCCGTCGCCGCCAGGCCCGTGCCGCACGGCTGAACCTGCAGGAGAGTGTCTGATGGCCATTGCTGAAGCCCTGGCGCCGCGCGCGCCGATCGCCCCGGCCGCCACGGCTGCCCCGCTGGTGCAGGCGGTGGACGTGCACAAGCACTTCGGCGCCCAGCACGTGCTGCGCGGCATCGATCTGGAGGTGCGCGCCGGCGAGGTGGTCGTCATCCTCGGGCCCTCGGGCTCGGGCAAGTCCACCTTCCTGCGCTGCATCAACCACCTGGAGACCATGGACCGCGGCCACATCCAGGTCGGTGGCGAGCAGATCGGCTACGCGCTGCACGGCGAGCGGCTGCTGCGCGTGTCCGGGCGTGAGCTGGCGCGCCAGCGCCGCCGCGTCGGCATGGTGTTCCAGCAGTTCAACCTCTACCCGCACATGACGGCGCTGGAGAACGTGATCGAGGCGCCGGTCGGCGTGCACGGCGTGCCGCGGGAGCAGGCGCGGCGCCAGGGCCTCGCGCTGCTGGAGCGGGTGGGTCTGCGCGACAAGGCCGACGCCTTTCCCGCGCAGCTGTCCGGCGGCCAGCAACAGCGGGTGGCGATCGCCCGCGCACTGGCCATCGAGCCCGAGCTGATCCTGTTCGACGAGCCGACCTCGGCGCTGGACCCTGAACTGGTCGGTGAGGTGCTGGCCACCATGCGCGCGCTGGCCGACCAGGGTCTGACCATGATCGTCGTCACCCACGAGATCGGCTTCGCCCGCGAGGCGGCCGACCGCGTGGTCTTCATGGACGGCGGCGTGGTGGTCGAGAGCGGCCCGCCCGACGAGGTGCTGGGCCGGCCGCGTCATCCGCGCACCCAGGCCTTCCTGTCGCGCTTCATCGGCCACGCGGCCTGACGGGCATCGGGAAGCCGCGGACGGGATCTGCGGACAGGGTCTGCGGACATGGCCGGTGTGCGGTCCGCCGCACGGACCGCACAATCCGCGCATGAGCGCTCCCGCCCCCTACCTGCCCCCGATCGAGGCCCCTTCACGCGAGGAGGTCGACCGCCTGGTCGGCACCGTGCTGCTGGAGTTCGGCACCGACTGGTGCGGCCACTGCCGTGCGGCCCAGGCGCCGATCGCGCAGGCGCTGGCCGCGGCGCCCGCGCTGCGCCACCTCAGGATCGAGGACGGTCCGGGGCGCGCGCTGGGCCGCTCCTTCCGCGTCAAGCTGTGGCCGACGCTGGTGCTGCTGCGTGACGGGGTCGAGGTGGGCCGCCGGGTGCGGCCGGTCGAGGCGGCGCCGGTGGCCGAGCTGCTGGCCCTGGCGGGCTGATTCAGCGCCCGCGCGGCCGGCGGAGCGGCGGCAGGCCCGGGGTGCCCGGCGCGCGGGGCCGGGCCGACGCTTCCGGAGCCCGGCGTGCCCCGCCGGCGGCGCTGCGCCCACCGGCGCCGTCCGCGGCGGCCGATGCGGAGGCCGCCTCGGCGCGCGCCTTGTCCTTCTTGCTCGGCCGCTTGCCCTTGACGCCGCCCATCGGGTCCAGGCCGGTGCCGTGGCCGGTGCGTGCGGGCTCGGCGTGGGCTGTCGCCGCCTCCGCCGTCGGCTCGAGCGCTGCGTCCGCCGCCTCGGCGCTCGGGTCCGCGCCGCCCAGCGCCACCGGGGTGGCCGATGCCTGCGGTGCGGCGGCCACCGGCTCGAAGCCCGCCACCGTCTCGCGCGTCACGCGCAGGCCCTGCCGCTTCTCGATCAGGCGGAAATGGCCTTCGGTCTCGGGCGTGATGAAGCTGATGGCGTCGCCGTGGCCACCGGCGCGGCCGGTGCGGCCGATGCGGTGCACGTAGTCCTCGGCGGCGCGGGGCAGGTCGTAGTTGACGACCAGGGGCAGGGCGTCGATGTGCAGGCCGCGGGCGGCCATGTCGGTGGCCAGCAGCACGCGGATGTCACCGTCCTTGAAGGCGTCGAGCAGATCGGTGCGGGCGCCCTGGCTGCGGCCGCCATGGAAGGCCTCGGCGGACAGGCCGTGGCGCCTGAGTTTGTCGGCCACGTGCTCGGCGCCGTGCTGGCTGGCGACGAAGACGAGCGCCCGCTGGTCGCCGTGCTCGCCGGCCTGGGTCGCATGCTCGGCCAGCAGCTGGCGCAGCAGGGCGGTGCGGCGGGCGGTGTCCACGCAGATCGCGCGTTGGCGGATGTCGGGCCGGGTCTGGGCGGCGCTCAGGCGCACCTCGACCGGATCGCGCAGCAGGCCCTCGGCCAGGCGCTGCACGCTGTCCGGGAAGGTGGCCGAGCACAGCGCGGTCTGGCGGCGTGCGGGCAGCAGCGCCAGCACCTGCTGCAGCTCGTCGGCGAAGCCCAGGTCCAGCAGGCGGTCGGCCTCGTCGAGCACGAGGGTGGCCACGTCGTCGAGCCGCAGGCCGTTGTGGCGCACGATGTCGAGCAGGCGGCCGGGCGTGGCCACCATGATGTCGGCGCCACCGCGCAGGCCCATCAGCTGCGGGTTGATCGACACGCCACCGAAGGCCAGCGCCACCTTGGCCAGGCCGGGCAGCGCATGGGCCAGGCCGCGCAGCAGCTCGGCCACCTGCAGTGCCAGCTCGCGCGTGGGCACCAGCACCAGGCCGCGCGTCGGGCGCGGGGCGCGGGGCGTGCCCTCCAGCCACTGCTGCAGCAGTGGCAGCGCATAGGCGGCGGTCTTGCCCGAGCCGGTGCGCGACTGCAGCAGCAGATCGCGGCCGGCCAGCAGGGCGGGGATGGCGGCCTGCTGGGCCGGCGTGGGCGTGGCCCAGCCCTCGGCGGAGGCGGCGCGGGCGAGGGCGGGCTGGAGGCCCAGTTCGGCGAAGGACATGGTGCGGGCGGGCGTGCGATGGCGCCGCGGCGCCGCGCAAGGCGGTCGGTCGGGCAGGCCGGGTGGCGGGTCGCGCAGTGTAGGCGGCGCGGGGGCGCCGGCGCGATCAGCCGTCCGGATGCGCCGACAGCGACCAGCCCAGCGTCAACGGCTCGCCGGCGCGCAAGGGCAGGCCGCGGCGGTGGGCCAGCGGATGGCCGGCCGGCGGCTCGGCCACGCGGCTGAGGTCGAAGCAGGAGGCGCAGGGCTCGATGCCGAGCGCCTGGTTGCGGCCGTTCCAGGGCGCGGCGCGGCGGCCGCCCTGGCTGATCCAGATCAGCAGGTCGGGCAGGCGGTCGGCGTCCCAGTCGAGCTGCAGCCGCACCGGGCGCTCGGCGGGCGAGCCGTCGCCGTGCCAGCGCAGCGTGAGCGGCGGGCGGCAGTCCTGCAGCTGCAGCAGGGCCTCGGCGGGCGCGGCGGCCGGCAGGCGCATCAGCGCGTGCGGCTGGCCGTCGGGTGTGGGCAGATCGGCCATGCGGGCGGCGCGCGCACCCGGCTGCAGGGCGGGCGGGCGTCCGCTGTCGGCTCCGGCCGGGTCCAGCGGATAGGCATGGGCGGCGGCATGCGGGCCCGGCACGATCTCCAGCCCGCCGGGCGGCACGGCGAAGGTCGGGTGCAGGGCGGCCGGCAGGACGGCGTCGCGCCGCGGGTGCAGCGTGTGCGTCACCGTCACGCGCGGGGCGTCGGGATCGACGGCGATGCGGCGTTCGACGCGGGCCAGCGCATGGGCCGGCGGCAGGTCGAGCGCCAGCACCAGCGCGTGCGGCTCGCGGGCGATCAGGCTCCAGCGCTGGTTGGCGATCCAGCCGTGGTCCTGCCCGGCTTCCTCAGGGGCTTCCGGGCGCGGTGTCCAGCCCGCGGGCAGGCCCGGATGCGGGCCCGAGGGGCCGAAGGGCAGGCACAGCCAGTCGCCGTTCAGATGGCGCAGCAGCGGGGCACCGGCCAGCGCCGGGTCGTCCGCGCCGTGCCACGGTGCGCGGTACATCGGCTGCACCGTGCGGCCGCCGTCGAGCCGCAAGGTGACCGGGCCCAGCATCGCGCCCAGGGCCTGCACGGCCAGCTCGCCATGCGGCCAGGACAGCCGCCAGCCGTCGGCGGTGTCCGGGCCTGACCCTGACCCCGCTGCGGTCGCCAGCGTCGGCACCCTCGCCGCAGGGTCAGCGGTGGCGGCCGTCGTGACCGCCGCGGCCTTCGGCCCCGTCGTCGCCGTCATGGCGTTCAGCCCCAGGCCAGATGCCAGTGCGCGCGGCCGCGGGTGGCGGCGATGCGGCGGGCATTGGGCTCGTCGGTGCCGGCCACCCAGTCGCGGGCGGCCTGCGGGCTGCGGCCGTGGTGCTCGTGGCGGGCGACCAGGCGCTGGGTGCGCAGCGCGTCGTCGACGTCCACGTACCAGACCTCGTCGAGCAGCGGCCGCACGCCGGCCCAGTGGGTGCCGGGCGCGTCGGTCTCGTCCATCAGCAGGTAGTTGCCTTCGGTGATGACCAGCGGCACCTCGGGCGCGACGCCGATGGCGCAGGCGATCGGCTCCTCGATCTCGCGGCGGAAGGTCGGGCCGTAGACGGTCTCGCCGGCCACCGGCTGGCGCAGCCGGCGCAGCAGCGCGACATAACCGGCGGAATCGAAGGTGTCGGGCGCGCCCTTGCGGCCGGCGCGGCCCAGGCGCTCCAGCTCGGCCTGGGCCAGGTGGAAGCCGTCCATCGGCACCAGCACGGCCCGCTCGCCGAGCGCGGCGGCCAGGGCCGCGGCCACGGTGCTCTTGCCGGCCCCGGGCGGGCCGACCAGACCCAGGATGCGGCGGCTGCCGGGGACGGCCAGCGCGCGGGCGCGGGCCAGGGCTTCGGCGGGCAGGGCGGTGGTGGGGTGGGACGAGGTCATCGGCAGGTCGGCGGTGCGGGCGGAAGGGGACCGATCATCGCGCAGGCGCTTGACGGGCGCCGGGCGCGGGCGGCTCAGCGGTGGGCCACGCCCTGGCGCGCGGCGGCCAGGCCGCCGGCCATGAAGGCGTGGGCATGCAGGGCCAGGTCCATGCCGTCGCTCCACAGGTTGCGCCAGATGGCCAGCGCGTTCGACAGCTGCTCGTTGACCACGGCCGAGGAGAAGCTCTCGAAGGTGACCACGCCCTGGTAGTCGATCTGCGCCAGCGCCTTGAAGAACTGGCCGAAATCGATGGTGCCCGAGCCCAGGTAGCCGCGGTGGCTCTCGCCGATGTGGACGTAGCCCAGCTGGTCGCCGCACAGCAGCACCGGCTGGACGAAGTCCACCTCCTCGATGTTCATGTGGTAGGTGTCCAGGTGCACCTTGACGTTGGGCTTGTCGACCTCGGACAGCAGCTGCAGCGCCTGGTTGGCGGTGTTCAGCAGATTGCTCTCGTAGCGGTTGACGACCTCCAGGCCGAGCGTGATGCCGCGCGCGCCGGCGAAGTCGGCCACGCGCTTGACGGCGTTGACGGCGTTGCGGCGGCCGGCGGCGGTGCAGGGCTGGTGGTACTTGGCCATCGCACCGTAGAGGATGCCGCCGAAGTAGTTGCCACCGATGGCCTGGGTGATGGCGATGCCCTCCTCCAGCATGGCCACGCCGCGCGCGACCACGGCCGGGTCCTCGCTGGAGACGTCGGCCTCGAAGGTCAGGCCGCGCGAGCAGCCCACGCGCAGGCCGTGTTCCTGCAGCAGGTCGCGCGTCAGCGCCAGGTCCATCAGCTGCGGACCGTGCAGCGACAGCTCGATCAGGTCGTAGCCGGCACGTTTCGTCTGGCTGATGACATGACGGGTGGACTCAGGCGACAGATCGCCGGCCCAGACCAGGGCGTGGACGCCGAGCGGGTTCATGGAAGGCTCCTTGGAGAAAAGGTCGGGAACGAGGTCGGGAAGGGGCACGCCGCGGCGGGCGCACCGGACAGGGGACCGGGCTCAGTGCCGGCGCGGGCGGCGGTGGGCCGCCCAGTGGCGCACCGCCATCGCGGCGATCAGCGTCGCGCCCCACATCGCCTGCGTCAGCTGGGCATTGACGCCCAGCAGGTTGACGCCGCTGGAGATCACCTGCAGCACCAGCAGCGCGATGAACAGGCCGGCCACCTTGCCGAAGCCGCCCAGCGGATCGATGCCGCCGAGGATGGCCGCCAGCACCGTCACCAGCAGATAGGACTGCGCATAGCCGGCGCTGGCCGAGTTGAAGCGGGCCATCATCAGCACCGCCGCCAGCCAGCACATCAGCGTCGAGATCGTGTAGACGGCGATCAGCACGCGGCGGGTGTCGATGCCGCTGTAGCGCGTGGCCTCCAGGTTGGAGCCGATCATGCAGACGGCCAGGCCGTGGCGGCTGCGCTCCAGATAGGCCCACATCGCCAGCGTGGCGGCGCAGAACAGCCAGAACGGCAGCGGGATGCCGAGCCAGCTGCCGCTGCCCAGCGCCAGGAAGGGCTCGGGGAAGCCGGCGATCGGCTTGCCGCGGGTCAGCCACACGCACAGGCCGTTGACCAGCGACATGGTGCCGAGCGTGACCAGGATCGGATGGGCCTGCACATTGGCCACCAGCCAGCCGCTGGCCAGGCCGGTCGCCAGCGCCAGCAGCGCGCCGGCGGCCAGCGCGACGGCCAGGGTCAGCAGCGGTTGTGCGGCCGGATCCAGGCCCCACGACGCCAGGCCGCCGGTCAGCACCCAGGCCATGGCCAGACCGGCCATGTTGGTGCTGGCGATGATGCCCAGGTTGATGCCACCGGAGATCAGCGGCAGCAGCTGGGCCAGCGCCAGCAGGCCGAGCTCGGGCACCTGCATCAGCACCGACTGCAGCGTGTCGACGGTGGCGAAGCGGCCGGGCAGCAGCAGGCTGAAGACGATGCACAGCAACAGCAGCAGGCCCAGCAGGCCGCGCACCGTGCCATCGCCGTCATGGGCGCGCAGGGCCTGGCGCCAGGCGGGCAGGGCGGGGCGGGCGTCCACGGCCGGGGCGGCCGACGCGGGGGCCGGCGTGGCACCGGTGCCGGGGCGGGTGCCGGCGCGCAGGGCGGAATCGGAGGCGGTCATGGCGGCGGACGTGCGGTTCATCGCGGCAGGGCGCCGATGGCGGGCAGGGTGTCGGCGACGCCGGTGGCCGGCGCGCTCGGGGCGGCCGGCGGTGGGGTGGCTCCGTCGTCCAGCGTGGCCCGGCGGCGCTGGCGCTTCAGGCCGGTGGCCGCGGCCGAGGCCAGCACCACCGCACCCAGCAGCACCTGGAAGAAGTAGGGCGAGACGCCCATCAGGTTCAGGCCGTTGCGCAGCACGGCCAGCAGCAGCACGCCCATCAGCACGCCGGCCACGGTGCCGCTGCCGCCGGTCAGGCTGGCGCCGCCGAGCACCGCCGCGGCCAGCACGAACAGCTCGCCGCCGACCATCGCGTTGGGCACCGCCTCACCGACGCGGTGGGCCTGCAGCAGGCCGGCCAGCGCGGCCATCAGGCCCAGGAAGCCGTAGGCGAAGCCCTGCAGTGCGCCGAGCGGCACGCCCATGCGGCGTGCGGCCTCGGGATTGCCGCCGAAGGCATGGATCTGGCGGCCGAGCGCACTGCGCTGCAGCAGCCAGGCGGTGGCGATGGCCACGGCCGCCAGCACCAGCGGCGGCAGCGTCAGCCGCACCGGATCGAGCTCGGGATCGCCGGCCACGGTGGCCCAGACGATGGCGTCGCTCCACCAGGCCGGCAGGTCGTAGACCGAGCGTCCGCCGGTGGCCCACATCAGCAGCGAGAAATAGAGGCTCATCGTCGAGATCGTGATGATGATCGACGTCGCCTGCAGGCGATGGATCAGCAGCGCGTTGAAGCCGCCCAGGCCGGCTCCGGCCAGCAGGCCGAGCGCCAGCGCCGCGGCCGGCGGCCAGCCCCAGGCCGTGGCCGCGCTGGCGGCCAGGTACTGGGCCACGCTGGCCGTGGCGGCGAACGAGATGTCGATGCCGCCGGCCACCAGCACCACCAGCAGGCCGAGCGCCATGATGGCCGTCACCGACGTGCCCTCGATCAGGTCGACCCAGTTGCCCAGACTCCAGAAATCAGGGGCCACGCTGCCGAACAGCAGTCCCATGGCCAGGATCACCGCGGCCAGCAGCGCGGCCGGGCTGCGCAGGGCCTGGTGCAGGACATCAGGCATAGACCGCCTCCTGGATGCGGGCCTCGTCGTCCCGACCGGGAACGAAGCTGCCGCACAGGCGACCGCCGCGCATGTGCAGCACGCGGTCGCAGTTGAAGTACACCTCGGGCACCTCGTCGGAGATCATCAGCACCGCCACGCCGCGTTCGGCCAGCGTGTGGACGATCTCGTAGATGCCCTGCTTGTTGCCCACGTCGACACCGACGGTGGGCGCGTCCAGGATCAGCAGCCGCGGCTCGGTGGCCAGCCATTTGGCCAGCACCACGCGCTGGGCATTGCCGCCGGACAGCGTCTGCACCGGCGCATCCAGCGCCGGGATCTTGATGCGCAGGCGCTCGCGCCAGTCGGCGGCCAGCGCCGCGCGCCGCGCGGGCGGTAGCCAGCCCAGCAGGCCCGAGAGCCGCGGCAGCACCGCCAGCACCAGGTTGTCCTGCACCGACTGGCGCATGTTCAGCCCGATCGACAGCCGGTCCTCCGACACATAGGCGATGCCGGCGTCGATGGCGGCCTGCGGGCTCCTCAGGTCGAGCGTGCGGCCGTCCAGCGTCACCGTGCCGGCATCGGGCGGCGCCATGCCGAACAGGCTGAGCGCCAGCTCGGTGCGGCCGGCGCCCAGCAGGCCGACCAGGCCCACCACCTCGCCCGGGCGGATGTCCAGATCGATGGCGGCGAACTCGCCGGCGCGGTGCAGGCCGCGCACCTGCAGCAGCGGCGGCCGCGGCGACAGGTCACGGGCCCGCACCTGCTGGGCGATCTCCAGGCCGGTCATCAGGGTGCCGAGCTTGCGGTCGTCCAGTTCGTGCGCCGGCCAGGTGCCCAGCTTGTGGCCGTCGCGCAGCACCGTCACCCGCTCGGCGATCTCGATCACCTCGTCGAGCTTGTGGCTGACGAAGACCACCGCGATGCCGTCGGCCTTCAGGCGCCGCACGACGTCGAGCAGCGCATCGACCTCGCTGCGCGTCAGCGAGGCGGTGGGCTCGTCCATGAACAGCAGCCGCGCCTGCGCCGCGATGCCGCGTGCGATCGCCACCAGCTGGCGGCTGGCGATCGGCAGCGTGCCCACCGCGGTGTCCAGCGGCAGGTCGACGCCCAGGCGCTGCAGCGCGCGGCGGGCCGTCTCGCGCTGGGCGGCCGGGCGGATGCGCCGGCCCCAGGCCGCCAGCCCCGCGCCCACCGCCTGGTCGAAGGCGATGTTCTCGGCCACCGACAGGTTGGGGAACAGCGCCAGATCCTGGTAGATGACCTGGATGCCGAGCGACTTCGACAGGGCCGGCGTCAGCCGCGCGATGCGCTGTCCGTCGATCTCGATGACGGCGCCGGCATCGGGCTGGTTGATGCCCGACAGCACCTTGATGGTGGTGCTCTTGCCGCTGCCGTTCTCGCCCATCAGGCAGTGCACCTCGCCCGGGCGCACGTCCCAGTCGAGGGCGTGCAGCGCGGTGGCGCCGCCGAAGCGCATCGTCACGCCGCGCAGGCGGACGAAGGGCACGCCGGCATCAGGATCGGCCGGGGCAGCGGCCAGCGGGGCCGGGTCGGCGCGCTCGGACATCGTCATCTCCGCAGGATCGGGGTCAGGCCGCGGGGCCGGTCGTCACAGGCCCATGCCGACCAGGGTGTCGATGGTCTGCTTGTTGATCGGCTCCAGCTTCTGGCCGCGGATGTTGCGCGTGGCCTTGTCCACCGCCACCTTGCCCAGGCCCGGGATCTCCATGCCGTCGGTCGGCTCCTTGCCGTCGATCAGCATCTTGCCCACGCGCACGATCACCTCACCGGCCAGCGACGGGTTCCAGATGAAGCCCTCGCGGATTGCGCCTTCCTTGATCAGCTTGGCGCCCTGGCCGGGCGAGAACGGGCCGACGACGGCGACCTTGCTGGTCTTCTTCGCGTCGAGCACGGCGCGGCCGGCGCCCACCGGGCCCTGGCTGCCGAAGGCCAGGATGCCCTTGAGATCGGCGTTGGCACGCATCAGGTCCTGCGTGGTGCGGATCGACTCGTCCAGGTTCTCGGCCACGCCGAAACGGTCGGACACCAGCTTCATCTTCGGGTACCTGGCCTTCTGGTAGGCGATGGCCGCGTCGGCCCAGGCGTTGTGCAGCGGCACCGTCAGCGAGCCCACGTACAGCGCGTACTTGCCCTCGCCGCCCATGGCCTTGGCCAGGCTTTCCATGTGGCGCTCGCCGAAGCCGGCGACGCTGGTCAGCTCGATGTTCCAGTCGGCGCCCTTCTGCTCGGGCGATTCATGGGTGATGACCTTGATGCCCGCGTCCTTGGCGCGCTTGAACACCGGCTCCAGCGCCTTGGCGTCGTTGGGCACCACGGCGATGACCTTGGCCTTGCGGGCGATCAGGTCCTCGACGGCACGCACCTGCTGGGCGGCATCGGCCTCGGTCGGGCCGATCATGTTCGACGGCGTCTTCAGCTCGGTGCCGGCCTTCTTGATGCCGGCCTCCATCGCGTTGAACCAGGGGATGCCGCCGATCTTGACGACCACCGAGATGTCCTCGGCGAAGGCCGTGGCGCTGGCGCCGACCAGGGCACAGGCGGCGAGTGCGCGGACGAGGGTCTTCGGGAACAGGTGAACCATGGAATGTCTCCTCAGGTCGGGCGTCTGCGGCCCGGATGGGTGCGTGGGCCCCGGGGCAGGGGCCGGGCATCGGCACGCGACATGGCCGCCCGGCCGACGGTCCTGGGCCGGCCGGTCTGCACACGATGCGCAATCGATTGCGCAGACTGTAGCGGCTCGATGGACGGCCTGCCGATCAGGGCAAACCCGCATCCGTCGCGTGGCCGCCGCGCCGCGCTGTCCGTCCGTATCCGACGGCTGGGCGGCCGCGTCACGGGGCGCTAGCATGGGGCCCGTCGTCCCCTGTCCGGACGGTGGCCGCCTGCCGCGGCGCCGACCGGCCCCGCGTCGTCCGTGGCCGCCCCACGGCCGGCCTGAACGCCTGTCTGACCGACCGCCCCGACCGTCCGTTGCGCCGTGACCCCGCCCGCCAAGCCTCCCGCCAAGCCGTCCACGATCTACGACCTCGCCGAGCGTGCCGGCACCTCGGCCTCGACCGTCAGTGCCATCCTCAACGGCAGCTGGCAGCAGCGGCGCATCAGCGCCGACACGGCCGCCCGCGTGCAGCAGCTCGCCGGCGAGCTGGGGTTCGCTGTCAACCGCCAGGCCAGCGGCCTGCGCCGCCAGCGCTCGGGCCTGATCGGCATGATGATCCCGACCCACGAGGACCGCTTCTTCGGCACCATGTCGCAGGCCTTCGAGCGCGAGGCGCGGGCGCGCGGCCTGTGCCCGGTGGTGGTCTCCACGCTGCGCGACGCGGCGCTCGAGGTGGAGACGGTGCGCACGCTGATCACCTGGCAGGTCGAACACCTGGTGGTCACCGGCGCCACCCAGCCCGACGCCATCAGCGAGGAATGCCGCCAGGCCGGCGTGCGCCACGTCAACGTCGACCTGCCGGGCCGCCGTGCGCCGTCGATCACCAGCGACAACCGCTGGGGCGCGGCCGAGCTGACACGCGCGCTGCAGGCCGGGCCGCCCGCCGCCACGCCGGGTGCGCGCGACGCGGTGTGGTTCCTGGGCGGCATCCGCGGCGAGTACGCGACCGAGCAACGCATCCTCGGCTTTCTGGAGGCGGAGGGCGATGCCGATGGCCGGGCCGATGGCGTCCCGGCTGCGGCTGTGCCCCGCGGCCGTACCGCCACGGCCAGGGCGGCCGCGGCCGCTGCCGTCAACGCCGACACCACCGCTGCCGCCACCCGGCCCGTGGCCCTTCCCGCCGCCCAGCGGGTGATCAGTTGCGGCTACAACCCCGACCAGGCCGCGCGCGCACTGGAGGACCTGTACGGCACGCTGGGCGGCCTGCCGCGCGCGCTGCTGCTGGCCTCGGCCGTCACGCTGGAGGGCGCGATCCGCTTCCTGCGCACGCTGCCCGATGCCGAGCTGGCCGCCTGCCGCTTCGGCAGCTACGACTGGGATCCGTATGCCACCGCGCTGCGCTTTCCGGTCCACATGGTGCGGCAGAACGTCGACGGCCTGATGGGCGAGGCCTTCCGCGTCATCGACGGCGCGGGCATCGGCGCCGGCGAGGTGGTGCAGGTGCGGCCGGAGCTGGTGCGGGCGGGCTGAGGGCCACGGCGGCGCACGGCCTTCGGCCCGGCCCTCACCTCAGCCACCGCTCGCGACCGTCCCTGACGGCTGGCGCCTCCGTTGCGTCGTTTCATCGCAGGGCCGTGGTCGCGCGCACGCGCCGCGCCGAGGATGCACACCGCGGACGCCCCCGTCGTCGCGTCCCGCCTGGAGCACCCTTCATGCACGCCGCATCCCCTTTCGCCTTGACCCTGGCCGTCCAGATCCACCTGACCTGCGCCGTCCTCGCGCTGCTGCTGGGCCCGCTGGCCCTGCTGGCGCGCAAGGGCAGCCCCGCCCATCGCGGCTGGGGCCGGATCTGGGTGGTGGCGATGGTGGGGGCTTCCCTGTCCGCGCTGGCCATCCGTGATCCGCGATGGGCGGCCACCGGGGGGCTGACCCCCATCCATCTGTTGTGCGTCGTCGCGCTCGTCGGCGTCGCCGCCGGGGTCCGCCTGGCACTGCGCGGACGCATCGTCGCTCACCGTCGGACGATGCTGCGCACCTGGGTGGGCGCCTGCGTGGTGGCCGGGGTGTTCGCCTTCGCGCCGGGCCGCTACCTGGGGGACCTGTTGTGGCACCATGGCCTGGGCCTGACCTGAGCGCGTTTGCCTGCACCCCGTCGAGATCGGCTGCACCCTGCCCCTGGGCCGCACATGTTCCTGTCCCTTGCTTCCGCGGTCTCCGCCCGTCATGACCGCCTGCCGCGCATCCTGCTGGGCACGCAGCTCATCTGCGGGTGCGTGACGGCCGCGCTGGCCGCGCTCGGCATGCCGTGGCCGGTCGCGCTGATCCATTCGCTGGCCATCGGCAATCTGTCGGCGCTGGCCATCCATGCTGGACGTTGGGGATGGGTGGCCTGGCAGTTGCGCGCCCGCCCCGGCCAGGCCGCGCCACAGCCCACGCTGGCGCAGCGCCAGGGCTGGCCGGGGCGCATCGCCATGGCCGTGGTGCTGGTCGTGGCGGTCGGGCTGGCCTATCCGCTGGGCGGCTGGATCGCCCGCCGTCTGCTCGGTCTGGCCGGTATCGCGGTCGAGCTCGGCCGCTTCGGCGGGCATGTCGCGCCGGGCGGTGGCGATCTGCACACCGGGGTCAGCCTGTTCGCCCTCTCGCTGCTGCCGTCGCTGGTGGGCACGCTGGTGTTCCGCGCCCGGGGCCGGCTGGCCGCGGCCGAGATGCGCGTGGCCGAGCTCGGCCGCCAGGCCGCCGAGGCCGAACTGCGTGCGCTGCAGAGCCAGCTGGAGCCGCACATGCTGTTCAACACGCTGGCCAACCTGCGGGCGCTGATCGCGCTCGATCCGCCCGAGGCCCAGCGCATGCTGGATCACCTGATCGCCTGGCTGCGCCGCAGCCTGAGCGCCAGCCGCCTCGCACAGCATCCGCTGGCCGACGAATTCGAGCACCTGCGGGACTACCTGGCGCTGATGGCGATGCGCATGGGCCCGCGCCTGCAGGTCCGGCTCGATCTGGCGCCCGATCTGGCTGCGCTGCCGCTGCCGCCGCTGCTGCTGCAGCCGCTGGTCGAGAACGCGATCCGCCACGGCCTGGAGCCGGCGCGCCGCGGCGGCCTGCTGCAGGTGCGGGTCTGGCGCGAGGCCGACGCCCTGATGCTGGAGGTGGCGGATTCCGGTGTCGGCCTGCCGGCCGCCGACGCGGCGCGGCCGCCGCCGGTGGGCACCGGCTTCGGCCTGCACCAGGTGCGTGAACGCCTGGCCACCCTGCACGGCTCGGCCGCCGCGCTGACGCTGGCGCCGCGCGACGGCGGCGGCACCGTGGCCCGCATCCGTCTGCCCTGGCCGGTGCCGGCCGTGGCCTGACCCGTCCTCCCGTCTCGCTACAGCCTTGCCATGACCGCCGCCCCGATCGCCCCCCGCCATGCCCCCACCGCCCTGATCGCCGAGGACGAGCCCCTGCTGGCCCGCGCGCTGCAGGCCGATCTGGCTGCCGTCTGGCCGCAGTTGCAGGTGCTGGCCCAGGCGCTGGACGGCGAGCAGGCGGTCGAGGACGCGCTGGCCCTGCGCCCGGACGTGCTCTTCCTCGACATCCGCATGCCCGGGCGCAGCGGCCTGGCGGCGGCCCAGGCCATCGTCGAGGACTGGCCCGACGGCGCGCCGCTGCCGCTCATCGTCTTCATTACCGCCTACGACGCCCACGCGCTGCAGGCCTTCGAGCTGGCCGCCGTCGACTATCTGCTGAAGCCGGCCCCGCGCGAGCGCCTGGCCCAGACCTGCGAGCGGCTGCGGCAGCGCCTGGTCCAGCGCCCGGCGCCCGCGAGTGCCGCCACCGCTGCCGCCGGTGCTGCCACCATCCCCACCACCACCGCGCACGACGAGGCCCTGCTGCTGCAGCGCCTGCGCCTGCTGCTGGCCCAGCCGGGCCTCCTGGCCGCGGCCCCGGTGCCCGCACCGGCGCTGTCGGCCGACGTGCCGGAGGCCATCCTCGCCCATGCCGGCCCCCGTGCGCCCGGCGCCGCGCCCTGGCTGAGCGTGATCCAGGCCGGCGTCGGCAGCGCGGTGGTGCTGGTGCCGATCGAGGACGTGCTGGTGTTCGAGGCGGCCGACAAGTACGTGCGCGTGCTGACGGCCGAGCGCGAGCTGCTGATCCGCATGCCGCTGCGCGAGCTGCTGCCGCAGCTCGATCCCGAGCGCTTCTGGCAGGTGCACCGTGGCACCGTGGTGCAGGCGCGCGAGATCGCCCAGGCGCTGCGCGACGAATCCGGCCGCATCACGCTGCAGTTGCGTCGGCGGCCCGAGCCCGTGGTCGTCAGCCGCCTCTACGCGGCCCGCTTCAAGGCGATGTGAGGGCCTCGGGCCGTGGCTGGGCCGACAGCGGCAGGCCGAACACGCGGTCGAAGGCCCAGTTGAAGACGTAGGTGTAGACGAGGAAGAACAGCAGCAGGCCGAAGTCCAGCACGAAGGCCTGCCACAGGCTGATGTCCAGCCACCAGGCGAAGGCCGGCACCAGCATCACCACCAGCCCGCCCTCGAAACCGAGGGCATGGGCGATGCGGCGCTTCAGGTTGCGCCCGCGCACCGGCTGGCGCGCCTCCCAACGCTCGAACAGATGGTTGAACACCACGTTCCAGCCCACCGCCACCGCCGACGAGAACACGCCGGCCACACCCGCCTGGGCCAGGCCGGCGCCCGAGCCGAAGGCCAGGCCCAGGCTGGTGAACATCACCGCGAACAGCTCGCACAGCGTGACGTAGACGATACGGCGGCGCACGCCCTGCAGGCCGCGTGACGGAGGATGGGGGACGGACATCCGGCGATTGTCGCGTCCGCCGCATGCCCCGGGGTCTCGGGGCCCATGGCCGGGGCTGTGGCCATGGTCGGGCCCGGTCCCGGGTCCGGCGGCCGCCGCCGCACCGTCCACCTCAGCGCGGCGCGCCCGGCACCTGCCCGTACAGCGGCGATCGCGGTCCGGGCAGCACGCCGGCCTGCCGCGGCGCACCGAGCAGCCGCTGCTGGGCGGTGGCCGCATAGCCGTAGGCCGCATCGGTGCTGGTGCCGATGATCTGCTTGAGCGCGGCGGCGATCAGCAGGCCGGCCAGTCCGCCTTGGTTCTGCTGCTGCTGTTCGGCGGAGCTGGCCTGGGCGCGGCCGCTCCACAGCAGGCTGCCATCGCGCAGGTCGACGATACGGCCTTCGACGTCGACGACGGTCTGGCTGTCGATCACGCTGTAGCTGGTGCCGTAGCGCAGCACCTTCAGGTAGACCGCCGCATCAGCCTGGAAGACCTCGCGCAGCTTGGGCACGGCGATCTCCTGGGCGTCGGCCGGCGTCTGCACACCGTTCTCGCGCAGCATCTCGTCGACCAGCGTGATCGGCAGCACGTAGTAGCCGGCCTCGGACAGCGGGGCCGTGGCATGCGCCCACACGGCCGGCGAGGCCTTGATGTCCGGCGCGTCCGAGACCGGCGGCATGACCAGCAGCGTGGCCGGCTTCGCGCGCTGGAAGGCCGTGTAGTCGTGGGGTTGGGGGGTGGCACAACCCGTCAGGGCGGCCGCGGCGATCAGCAGGGCCAGGCCGCTCAGGCGGCGTGCTGTCGGCAGGCAGGAGACCAGGGTCGCGGTCATGCGGGCTTGTGGTTCTGGGTCTGGTTCTGGTTCTGGATCCGGGCCTTGGGAGCCGCGCCGGCATCGAGCCGCTTGAGCAGCGTGTCCATCCAGGGCGTCGATTCCGGGAAGGCCACCTTCTCGGCCTGCCAGGCGGCACGGGCGGCGTCGGGCTGGCCGGCCGACAGGTAGGCCAGGCCGAGATGGGCCCGCAGTCCGGGCGGCAGGCGGCCATCGCTGGCACGGGCCTTCTCGGCCTGGGCTTCCAGCACCTCGATCTGGGCCTGCGGCGTGGCGCCCTCGCGCAGCAGCCATTCGTACTGCTGGCGCGGGAAGCTGCCCCACTGGTAGAGCGGCTTCGGGGCCTGTACGCAGCCGCCGAGGACGGCGAGCGCGCCCGTCAGCATCACCCCCGTCAGCGCCAGGCGCCGGACGGCGATCAGGCGGCCGGCATCGTTCAGCGCGCTCACGGACGGCTGCCCCAGGCGCCGCCGTCGCGGCCGGCCACCAGCTTGTCCACCGCCTCACGCAGGGCCAGGTCCAGCACCTTGCCGCTGAGCGTGGCGTCGTAGCCGGCGGTGCCGCCGAAGCCCAGCACCTCGCGGTTGGACAGCTGGTACTCGCCGGCGCCCTGCACCGAATACACGACCTCGGAGCTGACCGCGTCGATGATGTTCAGGGTGACCTTGGCATAGGCGATCTGCTGCTTGCCGCGGCCCAGCAGGCCGAACAGCTGGTGGTCGCCGACTTCCTTGCGGCCGAACTCGGTGATGTCACCGGTGACGACGAAAGGTGCGCCACGCAGCTGCTGCGCGCCGCCTTGCAGACGGGCTTCCTGCGCGGTCTCGGTCAGGTTGTCGCGGTCCTGCACGGCGAAGCGCTGCGACTGCTGCAGGTGGGCGACCAGCGCCGTCTTGCCCTGGTTGCCCAGACGGTCCACGCCGTCGGAGAACACGCCGCGCATGTAGCTCGAACGGTTGTCGAAGCGGCCGACGGTGACGCGCACGCGCGGGCCGGCATAACTGGTGGCGGCCGCCTGTACCTGGGGGGTGACGAGGCTGCGGGAACTCTCGGTGGCGCAGCCACCCAGCAGGCCCAGGCCGGTCAGGCCGCCGACGGTGGCCAGATGGCCCAGGAGCTGGCGACGGGAGGGCAGGGAACGGGCAGGGGACATGGTGGATGACGACAGGGGTGGAGAAGGCTTCAGACCTCAGGCCTGCTGACCGCAGGTCGGGGCGGTGCGGGTTGCCGGCGGACTGACCGCGCACTCTATCCGTCAGGCGCCGTGGCCGGGGGTGCAGATTCACGGGGGCCTCGGGGCATGCGGAGCGCTCGGGCCGCTGATCCGTGCCGGATGCCTCAGGGGGCGGGGTGGCGGTCCGGGGCGTCCGCGAGGACCAGGGCGTGGCCGCTGCGGTAGTGCCGTGGCCGACCATCCACCGGATCGTCGAAGCGGATCTCGCGTGCCATCAGCTGCAGCGGGCAGCGGAAGTCGGCGGCGGTCTCGGGCGTGTCCTCGGGCCAGAGCACCGGGTAGATGCGGTCGCCGATCAGCGGTGCGCCCATCGCCGCCATCTGTGCGCGCAGCTGGTGCTTGCGGCCGGTGATCGGATGCAGCCGGTAGTGGGCCAGCTCGGCCCCGGCATCGCCGCCGGCGGCTGCGGCCACGGCCGCGCCCCAGTGCGCACGGTCCGCGGCTGGCAGGGGGCCCAGGCGGCGCAACACGCTCACCTCGGTCCAGGCGTTGGGTTCACCGTCGACCGCCCGCATCTGCATCGAGCAGGTGGCCGAGGGCACCTCCTCCAGCCGGTGCGCGAGCGTGCGGCCGTCCAGCTCCGGCCGCCAGGGCGCGACGGCCTCGTAGGTCTTGTGCACCCGGCCCGGCGTGCGCAGCAGGCCATGGTAGGCGTCGCGCACCTCGGCGGCCACGATGACCAGCATCACGCCGGCGGTCTCGCGGTCCAGCCGGTGCATCGGCGACAGGGTCTCGATGCCGGTGCGGCGCTTGAGCTGCACCACCACCGTCTGCTGCAGATGGCGGCCGCCCGGGGCCACGCTCATGAAGTGCGGCTTGTCGACGGCCAGCAGGTGTGCGTCCTGCGCGAGGATGCGCAGTTCGCCGGGCAGCGGCGGTTCGGCGGGCACGGCGCGCCAGTACCACAGCACCTGGCCGGGGCGGCAGCGCTCGTCCGCCCGGACGGGCCGGCCTTCGGCGTCGAGCACGTCGCCGCGGGCCAGGCGCGCGGCCCAGTCGTCGACGCGTGGCAGGCGGCCGTGCAGGAAGTCGAGCACCGTCGTGCCGTGGCCGCTGGCCATGGCCACGCGGCTCGGGCTGACGCCTTCGCGCATCGGCGGGCACCAGAGCGGGCGCGGGCGGCTCATCGCGGCGGGCGCCGGTGGCGGGCCATGGCGGCGCGTGTGTCCAGCCGCTCAGGCATGGCCGTCGTCCTGCGGGGCTGACGGCCCGGCGACGGCCGCATCCAGCCGCAGCGCGCGCTCCAGCCGCCAGGCCTCATCCGGTCGGCGTGGGTCGTAGACCTCCTGCGGCCGGCGGCCGGTCTCGCGCAGCCGGCTGTCGAGCGCGATGCGGCGGTCGAAGACGAAGCACTCGCCCTGCCAGTCGCGGTCGGCGTCGGGCAGGCTCTGGCAGTAGTTCAGGATGCCGCCGTCGAGCTGCCAGACGGTCAGACCGAGGCTGCGCAGCCAGGGCGCGGTCTTGTCGCAGCGGATGCCGCCGGTGCAGTACATGGCCACGGCCTTGCCGTCGGCCCGCCAGCGTGGGGCCGCATCGCTCAACGCCGCCTGGAAGTCGCGGAAACTGGCCACCTGAGGGTCCAACGCACCGGCGAAGCGGCCGAGCCGGAACTCGAAATGGTTGCGGTTGTCCAGCAGCACCACGTCGTCGCGCTGCATCAGCGTGCGCCAGTCCTGCGGCGACAGGTGGCTGTCGTCCTGCTCGTCCGGCGGGGGCAGTCCGGCCGCGTCGACGTCGTGCAAGGGTCCGAGGGCGACGATCTCGGGCTTGACGCCGACCTTCAGCCGCGCGAACGGCGGCTGCTGGCAGGCGCTGTGCTTGAAGACCAGGCCCTGCAGGGCCTGCGCGTGCCAGCCCAGCGCGGCGCCACCGGCGCACAGGCCGGCCTCGAAGGCCTGCACCGCCTGTGGCGAGCCGGCCACCGCGCCGTTCAGGCCCTCGCGGGCCAGCAGGATGGCGCCGAGCACGCCGCAGGCCTCGCCCAGGCGCCGCAGCGCGGCGGCGCTGGCCATCGGGTCGGCCAGCGGCACGAAGCGGTAGAAGGCGCTGTGCACCTGGGTCGGGGCCGGCCGGCTGGACGGTGCTGGCGGGGCCGACAGGGCACTGTGGAGGTCCGTGGCACCGGACAGGGCAGGGGAGGGACGGAAGCCGGGCATGGACCGATTGTCGGACCAGTTGTCAGGCCTGGCTCTTGCTTGACTTCGGGCGAGGACCCGCCCCGGCCCCCCGGATCGGGTTTCCCCCGCCTGCGGGTCCGGTCGAGGTGTCCCGGTGACTTCTGTCGCACCATCGTCCGGACCGCCACGGCAGGATGCAGGCCATGCGGTGGCTCCCGGCCTTCGGGGGCCTTGTCTGTCGGAAAGGAGAGTGCGCCATGGTGCCCGAACCCCTGTCACTCGACACGTTGCAGCGGCGCAGCCGCCTCACCGTGATGGATCTGGTCGTCAGTCTGGGCGGCGCGATCGCGCTGGTCGGTGGCGTGCTGCTGGTCGTCAGCTGGCTGCTCGGCCGCGGCTGATCTCCAGCCGCCGGATGAGACGGGCCCCGGCGTCCGCCCGGGGTCCGTGCGTGCGTGGCCTTAGCATCGGTGCCCCGGCCGGCTCACCGAGGCGGGTGACCTGTCCTGGCGGCCCTGCGTCGTGCGGCGGCTGCCCGCACGCACGATCGGGCGTCCGGTGTGCGACGGGCGCCATCGCGGTGCGCGGCTTCTTGTCCGCTGTTGCGCCGCCATGACCGCTCCCCAGGATTCCGCCTCTCCGTCGCCCGTTGCCGCCCATCCGCCGCTGATCGCCACCACGGCCGGCCCCGCGCCGCGGCGCCTGCTGCCGCTGCTGTCCGCCCTGGTGCTGGGCGCGGGCCTGGGCGCCGGTCTGGTCTGGGCGTTGCGCCCGGCGGCCGGCAGCGGCGATGCGGCGGCGTCGGCCGTGCCGCCGGCCGGCGCGGTGGCCGGCGCGGTGGCCTCGGCGCCGGCCGGTCGTCCGGCGCTCAGCGTGGCCCTGGTCGAGGCCCGGCCCGCCGAGCTGTCGCGCGAGCTGGCGGCCGAGGGCGACGTCGTGGCCTGGCAGGAGGCCAGCCTCGGCCCCGAGACCGGCGGGCTGCGCGTGCTGGCCGTCGAGGTCGAGGCCGGTGACCGCGTGCGCCGTGGCCAGATCCTGGTGCGCTTCGACGATGCGCTGCTGCAGGCCGAGACGCGCCAGCTCCGCGCGGCGGTGGCCGAGGCCGGGGCCGCGCTGGCCTCGGCCGCCGCCGAGGCCCGTCGCGCCCGCCAGCTGCAGCCCCAGGGCGCGCTCAGCGCCCAGCAGACCGAGCAGCTGCTGGCCGCCGAGGCCGCGGCCCAGGCCCGGCTGGAGGCCCAGCGGGCGGCGCTGGCCACCCACGAACTGCGGCTGGCGCGCAGCGCGCTGCGCGCCCCCGATGACGGCGTGATCGCCGCCCGCAGCGCCCAGGCGGCGCCGGGCGCGGTGGTGCCGGCCGGCCAGGAACTGTTCCGCCTGATCCGCCAGGGCCGTCTGGAGTGGCGCGCCCAGGTGGCCGCCGAGGCCTTGCCGGCCCTGCAGGCCGGCCAGCGCGTGCGCCTGGACGGGCCGCAGGGCCGGGTGCTCGACGGCCGCGTGCTGCGCGTGGCGCCGACCATCGACAAGGCCACCCGCGATGGCCGGGTCGATGTCGCCCTGCCGGCCGACGCCGCCCTGCGCCCGGGGCTCTTCCTGCGGGGTCGGATCGTGCTGGGGCAGGCCGCCGGCCTGGTGCTGCCGCAGACCGCCGTGCTGCTGCGCGACGGCCACAGCCTGGTCCACGTGGTCGGTGCCGACCAGCGCGTGCAGGAGCGCCGTGTGCGCACCGGCCGCCGCGAGGGCGAGCGCATCGAGGTCGTCGAGGGCCTGCGGCCGGGCGAGGCCGTGGTCGCCGCCGGCGGCAGCTTCCTCAGCGATGGCGACCGCGTGCGGGTGGTGCCCGCTGTCTCGGCGGCGGCGGCGGTGCCGTCCGCCTCCGGCGTCCCGGCCGCCGTGGCTGCGGCATCCGCCGCCGCCTCGCGCTGAGCCCCGGCCGGAGTCCGCACCATGTTCAACGTCTCCGCCTGGTCCATCCGCAATCCGGTGCCGGCCATCCTGCTGTTCGTGCTGTTGACGCTGGCCGGTCTGGCCGGCTTCCGCGCGATGAAGGTGCAGAACTTCCCCGACATCGACCTGCCCACCATCACCGTCTCGGCCAGCCTGCCGGGTGCCGCGCCCGCACAGATGGAGACCGAGGTCGCGCGCCGGATCGAGAACGCGATCGCCACGCTGCAGGGCCTCAAGCACATCCGCACCACGGTGCAGGACGGCAGCGCCACCGTCATCGCCGAGTTCCGCCTCGAAAAGCCCACGCAGGAGGCGCTGGACGACGTGCGTGACGCCATCTCGCGCGTGCGCGGCGACCTGCCGGCCGATCTGCGCGACCCGGTGGTCACGCGGATGAACCTCGCGTCCTCGCCGATCCTGACCTACACCATCGCCTCGTCGCGGCTGGACGACGAGGGTCTGAGCTGGTTCGTCGACGACACCGTGACCCGCCAGCTGCTGGCGGTGCGCGGGGTCGGTGCGGTCAGCCGGGTCGGTGGCGTCAGCCGGCAGGTGCAGGTCGAGCTCGATCCGCTGCGCCTGCTGGCGCTGCAGGTCAGCGCGGCCGACATCTCGCGCCAGCTGCGCCAGGTGCAGCAGGAGGCGCCGGGCGGCCAGGCCCGCATCGCCGGTGGCGAGCAGGCGGTGCGCACCATCGCCACCGTGCGTTCGGCCGAGGAGCTGGCCGCGCTGCAGATCCCGCTGAGCGACGGCCGCACCGTGCGTCTGGCCGAGGTCGCCCGCGTGCGCGACACCGTGGCCGAGCCACGCAGCGCGGCCTGGCTCGACGGCCGGCCGGTGGTCGGCTTCGAGATCACGCGCGCGCTGGGTGCCGGCGAGGTCGAGGTCGCCGAGGGCGTGCGCGCCGCGCTGCGCACGCTGCAGGCCGCCCATCCCGACATCCGGCTCGACGAGGCCTTCAACTTCGTCGAGCCGGTGCAGGAGAACTTCGACGGCTCGATGAAGCTGCTCTACGAGGGCGCGCTGCTGGCGGTGCTGGTGGTCTGGCTGTTCCTGCGCGATGCGCGGGCGACCTTCGTCGCCGCCACCGCGCTGCCGCTCAGCGTGATCCCCACTTTCGCCGTCATGCACCTGGGCGGCTTCACGATGAACGTGGTCACGCTGCTGAGCCTGTCGCTGGTGGTCGGCATCCTGGTCGACGACGCCATCGTCGAGATCGAGAACATCATGCGCCACCTGCAGCAAGGCAAGACCCCGCTGCAGGCCGCGACCGAGGCCGCCGACGAGATCGGCCTGGCCGTCATCGCCACCACCTTCACGCTGATCGCGGTCTTCCTGCCGACGGCCTTCATGTCGGGTGTGGCCGGCAAGTTCTTCGTCCAGTTCGGCTGGACGGCGGCCATCGCGGTGTTCTTCTCGCTGGTGGTCGCGCGCCTGCTGACGCCGATGATGGCCGCCCACCTGCTGCGCCCGCCGCGCCGCATCCGGCCCGAGCCACGCTGGCTGGACACGGTCGTGGCCTGGGCCGGCGCCTGCCTGCGCCACCGCGTGCTGACGCTGCTGGCCACGCTGGTCTTCTTCGTCGGCAGCTTCGCCCTGGTGCCGCTGCTGCCCACCGGCTTCATCCCGCCCGATGACCTGAGCCAGACCCAGGTGCGGCTGACGCTGGCGCCCGGCAGCACGCTGGCGCAGACCCGGGCCGTGGCCGAGCAGGCCCTGGCCGTGGTGCGGCGCGATGCCGATGTGCGTCTGGTCTACACCGCGATCGGCGGGGGCAGCACCGGCTCGGACCCATTCGCGATGGGCCCGTCGGCCGAGGTGCGCGAGGCGACGCTGACGATCAACCTGACCCACCGCAGCCAGCGCCCGGGCCTGAGCAAGCAGGCCATCGAGGCCCGTCTGCGCACCGCGCTGGAGGCGGTGCCCGGCGCCCGCGTGACGGTCGGCTTCGGCGGTTCGTCCGAGAAGTACATGCTGGTGCTGTCCGGCGATGACGGGCGTGTGCTGGCCACCCATGCCGCGCAGGTGGAACGTGAACTGCGGGGCATTCCGGGCATCGGCGGCGTCACCTCCAGTGCCAGTCTGGTGCGGCCGGAGCTGGTGGTGCGGCCGGACACCGCCCGCGCCGCCGATCTGGGCGTGAGCACGGCGGCCATCGCCGACACGCTGCGCGTGGCCACCGCCGGCGACTACGACCAGGCCCTGCCCAAGCTCAACCTGGCCCAGCGCCAGGTGCCGGTGCTGGTGCGCCTGCCGGAGTCCGCCCGCGGCGATCTGGCGCTGCTGCAGCGGCTGCCGGTGCCCGGCAGCCACGGGCCGGTGCCGCTGGGCAATGTCGCCACCCTGTCGCTCGATGGCGGGCCGGCGCAGATCGGCCGTTATGACCGCCGCCGCAACGTCACCTTCGAGGTCGAGCTCAACCAGCAGCCGCTGGGCGCGGTCGAGCAGCTGGCGCTGGCGCTGCCTTCGGTGCGCGCGCTGCCGCCGGGCGTCGCCATCACCGCCGTCGGCGATGCCGAGGCCATGGGCGAGCTGTTCACCGGCTTCCTGCTGGCCATGGGCGCCGGTGTGCTGTGCATCCACATGGTGCTGGTGCTGCTGTTCAAGAGCTTCATCCAGCCGCTGACCATCCTCGGCGCGCTGGTGCTGTCGGTGCCCGGCGCCTTCCTGGCGCTGTTCGCCACCGGCAGCGCCTTGTCCATGCCGTCGATGATCGGCCTGATCATGCTGATGGGCATCGCCACCAAGAACTCCATCCTGCTGGTCGACTACGTGATCCTCGCGCGGCGCGACCACGGCCTGTCGCGCCACGAGGCCATCCTGGACGCCTGCCGCAAGCGCGCGCGGCCGATCGTGATGACCACGCTGGCCATGGGCGTGGGCATGCTGCCGATCGCCCTCGGCATCGGCGTCGATCCCAGCTTCCGCGCGCCGATGGCCATCGTCGTCATCGGCGGGTTGATCACCTCGACCTTCCTCAGCCTGCTGGTGATTCCGGTGCTCTACACGCTGGTCGATGATCTGGTGGGCCTGGGGCGGCGCGTGCGTCGCCGATCGGACGCGGTCGCTGGCTGACGCGGGTCTGCCCCTGTGGTCAGCCATCGGGCCGCTGGTTTACCATGGGTCTCTTTGGTCCAACCAGTTGCCGCCGACATGACCCGCCTCCGCATCGCCGAACAGGCCGCGCAGACCCTGCAGGCCATGGTCGCCAAGCGGGGTCTGCAGGCCGGTGACCGTCTGCCGGCCGAGCGCCAGCTGGCGGCCCAGCTCGGCATCTCGCGCGGTTCGCTGCGCGAGGCGATCCGCCTGCTCGACAGCCGCGGCCTGCTGCGCTCGCACCCGGGCGGCGGCACCTATGTCGCGCAGCCGGCCGACGAGGGCGGCGCGGCCGCCGGCCCGGCCGCCGATCCCATGCTGGCGCTGTTCCGCCAGAACCCCGAATACCGCTTCGACGTGCTGGAGGTGCGCCATGCGCTGGAGGGCAGCGCCGCCTTCTACGCCGCGCTGCGCAGCACCGACGAGGACCGCGCGCGCATCGTCGAGGCCCACCGCGCGATGGTGGCCACACCCGGCCACGAGGACCCGGTCAAGGCCGCGCAGGCCGATGCCGCCTTCCATCTGGCCATCGTCGAGGCCTCGCACAACCTGGTGCTGCTGCACGTGATGGAGAACCTGTTCGCGCTGCTGTCGACCAGCATCTCGCACAACCTCGGCCAGCTCTACGCGCTGCCGCGGGTGCAGGGCCCGCTGGCGACCCAGCACCAGGGCCTGCTGACGGCCATCCTCGACGGCCAGCCCGAGCAGGCCCGCCGCGCCGCCCAGGAGCACCTGACCTTCGTCGAGGAGGCGCTCAAGCGCATGGACGAGGAAGAGGCGCGCAAGCTGCGCTCGATGCGGCGCCTGACGGTCTGATCCCCGGCCGTCATCGGGCGCCGGTCAAGCCCCGATCAGGTCCCGCTCAAGCCCTGCTCAGGCCGCACACAGGCAGTGCCGCCGGTGGCGCCGGTCGGTCTTGCCGATGCCCGGGTTGAAGGTGTTGGTCGGGTCCAGCCGGCGGTAGAAGCCCTGCAGCCCCGGCTCGGCCTCGTAGAGATGGCCGACGTTGTGCTCGGCCGGGTACTTGGCGCCGCGGCCGTCGAGCAGATCCAGCATCGCGTGCTTGACCGCATCGGCGTCGGCGCCCTTCTTCAGCACGTAGTCCTGGTGGAAGACGTGGCACAGGAAGTGGCCGTAGATCAGCGTGTGCTCGATCTGGTCGGCGATGGCCGGCGGCAGGCGCTCGACCCAGTCGACGTCGTTGCGGCGCAGCGCGATGTCGAGCGCGATCAGGCCACCGACCTCGGCCGAACGCACCGTCTGCAGGCGGATCGCCGCCCCCGCGACGGCGAAGCGGTGCAGATAGGCCTGCGCCGCCTCCTCGGGCGTGCACTCGAAGAAATCGCCCTCGTTGGCCGGATCGGCGAAGAAGGCCGGCAGGAAGGCCTGTGCCTCGGCGATGCCGGCGTCGCTCATCTTGAGGATCAGGTGGTGCTCGTGGCGCTCACGGAAATCCAGCATGCGTCCGGGCAGGTGCTGCGGCAGGCACTGGCTGCCGAACTGCAGCAGGCGGTCGCTCAGATCGCGCGGCAGGAAGTCCAGCTTGTTCAGCGTCGCGTCGATGCGGCCCTTGGCGGCGAACAGGCGCGGCATGCGCGCGGTGCCCAGCTTCTGGATCGCGACGAAGGTGTCCTTGCCATAGCGCTCGGCGATGTCGAAGGCCTCGCGGTGCAGGTATTCGCCGACGTCGGGCAGGTGGGTGAAGCGCGACAGCAGGTGGCGGCGCAGCCGGGTCAGCACCTGCGCGTCGTTGGTGCCGATGTAGAAGGTGCGGTCCTGCGCCGGCACGGCGAAGGTGTCCAGCCGCACCGCGAACACCGCCAGCTTGCCGGCGCAGCCGCTGGCCTCGTAGAGGCGGCGGACATCGGCGTTGTAGCGCGCCGGGGTGTCGGCATCGACGTCGCGCAGGCGCTCGGCGTATTCGCGGTCCGAGGCCTGGAAGCCGCCGTCGTCGAGCCCGTCACAGCGGAAATCGCCGTCGGCCAGCCGTTGCAGCATGGTTTCGGGCGCGTCACCGAGCTCGATGCCCAGGTGGTTGACCAGCTCCAGCCGGCCCTCGGCCGTGACCTGCGCATACAGCGCCATCTCGGTGTAGGCCGGGCCGCGCTTGACCAGCGCGCCGCCCGAGTTGTTGGCCACGCCGCCGATGACCGAGGCCCCCAGGCAGGACGAGCCGATCACCGAGTGCGGCGCGCGGCCGATCGCCTTGAGCCGGCTCTCCAGCCCGTGCAGCGTGGCACCGGGCAGCGCCAGCACCTGATGTCCGCCGTTGAGCAGCCGCAGGCCATCCAGGCCCAGCACGTTGACCACCACCACCGGGCGGTCGTAGTCGTCGCCGCTGGGAGCCGAGCCTTCGGTCAGGCCGGTCTTGGCCGCCTGCAGGATGATGATGACGCCCGCGTCCACGCAGGCCTGCAGCACGCGCCACAGGCCGACCAGGGTCTCGGGAAAGACCACGGCCAGCGCCGCGCCGCTGCCGGAGCGGAAGCCCCGGCGGTAGTGCTCGTTGCGGCGGGCGTCGGTCTCGACGCGGCCGGCGCCGGGCAGGCCGCGCAGGCGCGCGATCAGCGCATGCTCGGTGCTGCTCATGACGGCAGTCGCGCGCCGGCGCGAGGACGGGTGGGGGCGGCCGCGGCGGTCGGCGGCGACGGAAGGCGGAGATCCACGGCGGGGTCCTGATGGGTACGGTGGGCGAGGGTGGCCGAGGGTGGCCGTAATTGGTCGGACCAGATCGGCTTCATCCGGCGGTCCGATGCCGCGTGGCGCCCCTCGGCGCCGACCGGCGGCCGCGATTCTCGGCCGCCGCCCCCGGGGTGGCGCAGCGAAGACGCGTGAAAGATCTTGCCGTGGCGCGTGAGCGCCGTGATGATTGGTCCGACCAATTTGCGCGGACCGGCATCGGCGTCTTCCGCTGCGCCCTGAGCGCACCGGATCCCGTGCCGATCCTGCGCCGGCGGCCGTTCAGGCCAGCATGTCCGCCCAGATCGTGCGCGCCCAGTGCCAGGCGTGGTCGGCCTCCACCGCGCTCGGCGCGGCCGACAGACCGCCCGCACCGGCCAGCGGCAGGTACTGGCGCTGCGCCGCATCCCAGCCGTGGACGCTGGCCACGTGCACCGCCCGTGTCGCGTCGACGAAGCTGTAGCAGGTGTTGACCAGCGGCAGCGGCCCCGGGTCGCCCTGGCCGCCCGGTTCGGCCACCAGTTCGGCCACCAGCGCGGCCGCCAGCACCTTGGCCTGGGCGTTGGCCATGTGGCCGCTCTTGGGCATGCCCGGCGGCGCACGCAGGCTGTCGCCGATCACGTGCACGCCGCTGGCCTGGCGTGCGGCGAAGGCCGGGCCCTCGGTGTCGGCCCAGCGGCCGTCGCCGCCGCACAGGCCGGTCTCGCGCAGCAGCGTGGGCGCGCGCATCGGCGGCAGCACGTTGAGCAGATCGGCCCGCTCGGGCTCCTGCAGGTCGAAGCGCAGCTCGCCGCGGGCACCATCGACCTCGACCAGGCGGTGGTCGGGCCGGTACTCCAGCAGGCCGCCGTAACGCTCGGCCCAGACGGCCTTGAACAGCGCGCCCTTGCTGACCACGTCCGGGTTGGCATCGAGCACCAGCAGCTTGGCGCGCGGCCGGTGCACGCGCAGCCAGTCGGCGATCAGGCTGGCCCGTTCATAGGGGCCGGGCGGGCAGCGGTAGGGCACCGGCGGCACGGTGATGACGACCCGTCCGCCGTCGGGCAGCGCCGCCAGGCGCTGGCGCAGGGCCAGCGTCTGCTCGCCGGCCTTCCAGGCGTGCAGCGCCTGGCCGCGGGCGGTGGCCTCGGGCAGGCCGGCGACGGCGCCCAGGTCCAGTTCGATGCCGGGCGCCAGCACTAGGCGGTCGTAGGGCAGGGTGGAGGCGCCGACCGCGGAGGCGGCGTCGGCCGGGCGTGGCAGGCCGTCACCGGCCAGGCGCAGCTGCCGCCGGGCGGTGTCGATGGCCAGCACCCGGTCGTGCACCAGCTCGACGCCGGCGCGCCGCAGGCCGTCGTAGCGGTGGCTGATCGCCCGCATCGGCAGCTGGGCGGTCAACACGAGATTGCTCATCGGGCAGCTGAGGAAGTGGCGCTGCGGCTCGATCAGCAGCACCTCCAGCCGATGGTTGGACAGCAGGCGCAGATAGCGTGCGGCGGTGGCGCCGGCATAGCCTCCGCCGACCACGACCACCCGCGCAGGGCGCAGGCGGGCCGGCGGGCTGCTGCCGCCACCGCCACCGCCACCGCCACCGCTGCTGGCCGCGGCGGGCGGGTTGCCGCCGTCGGGTGCGGCGGCGGGTGCGGGCGCGACGACGGGCAGGGTCTGCGCGGCGGCCGTGCGGCCCGGCAGACCGTCCCCGCCGGTGCCTGCGGCCAGCAGGCAGGCGCCGTCGCGCAGCCAGCGGCGGCGCGCGGGGCGATGACCGGGCTCCGCCGGGGCCGCGGGTCCGGTGTCCCTGGTGCCTTCGCCGGTCTCGCCGGCCTCCCCGGCCGTGTCCTGGTGGGCGGAGGACGGTGTCATCGATCGGTGCCGTGCGTGGACGCATCGTGCGATGCGCTGTCGTCGGCCGGTGTGGGCGGCGGAAGCTGCGCGAACCAGGCCGCGATGGCCGCCAGCTGTTGCGGCGTGTAGCCGCGCAGGATCTGCGGCATCAGCAGCGCCGGTTGGCGGCCGTCGCGCAGCGCGTCGAGCTGGGCCAGCAGCGCTGCGGCCGGCCGGCCGGCGAGGCCGGGCAGCCGTGCGCCCGGCAGAGCCCGGCCCTCGCGGCCGTGGCAGCTGGCGCAGGCCGCCGCCAGGGCCCGCCCCTGCAGCGCGGCCTCGGTGGCCAGCGGCGCGGCGTCGACCGGTGCGGCGGCCGTCCCCGCCGGCAGCGCCGCCCCCAGCGCGCCGAGGACGAGCAGGGCCGTTCCGGTCATCCGCCGCGCACCGGCCTTCCAGGGTGCGCACCGGCCATCCGGTCGGGACCCCTGCACCGACAAGATCCACCCCGGTCCGGGTGCCGTGGCACGGCGGCCAGCGAGAGGGGGCGGATGCAGCGGGATCTCGGGCATGACGGGATCCGATCACGGCGCGTCGGCGCTGTCATCCCGGGGCAAGGCCCGATGGTCGGCCGAGGCCGCGTCGTGCAGCGCCAGCGGCCGGGGCTGCCAGCTGGCCGGCAACAGGGTCAGCAGCTCGCGGCGTTGCCAGCGTTCGTCGATCAGCCAGACCTGGCCGCGGTCCTCGGGGCCACGGATCACGCGGCCGGCGGCCTGCACCACCTTGCGCAGGCCGGGCACGGTGTACGCATAGTCGCGGCCGGCGCGCTCGCCGAACGCGGCCTGCAGCCGCTCGCACAGGGCCTGGGCCCGGGCATCGATGCGTGGCAGGCCGAGCGTGGCGATGAAGGCGCCGATCAGACGCCGGCCCGGCAGGTCCACGCCCTCGCCGAAGGCCCCGCCCAGCACCGCGAAGCCCAGCCCCACGCCGTCGGGCCGGAAACGGTGCAGAAAGGCCTCGCGTGCGGCCTCGTCCATGCGCCGGTGCTGGCGCCAGGCCTCGATCGGCGGGGACCGGCCACGCTGCGCCGCCGCGTGGCCGGTCCCCTCCTCCATGCCACCCCTGCCGCCCGCATCACCGCGGCCGTCCTGCTCGGCCTGCCCGGTCTCCCAGGCCTGCCACACCTGATCGAGCTGCTCGAAGCTGCTGAAGAAGGCCAGGTAGTTGCCGGGGTTGCGGCGGATCGCGCCGTCCATCAGCCGGGCCAGTGGCGCAGCGGCGGCCTGGCGGGCCCGCCAGTGCATCGGCAGCCCGCTGACGCGGTGCACCTGCAGATGCGCTGGATCGAAGGGCGAGGGCAGATCCAGCCAGGCATGGTCCTCGGGCAGGCCCAGCAGGTCGGCATGGAAGCGCGGCGGCGCCAGCGTGGCCGAGCACAGCACCGCCCCGTGCGCCAGCGTCCAGCGTGTGCGCAGAAAAGGTGCCGGCCAGGCGTTGACCAGCGCCAGCCGGGCCGGCCCGTGCAGCGGGTGCAGCCCTTGCCACTCGACCAGCGTGTGGGCCGCGTCATGGCGCTCGGCCAGGCGGGCGAAGCCGGCCAGCTCCAGCCAGGCCTGTTGCCAGCGGCCGTCCGGACGCCAGGGCCCGGCCGGCGAGGCCAGGCCCTCGGGGTCGGCCAGCGCATCGCCGAGCACCCCGCTGACCTGGGCGATGGCCTCACCGAGGCCGGCCGGCAGTGTCCCGGTGTGGCGGACGCCGCCGGTGTCGTCCGGGGCGGGCCGGTTGGCCGTCTCGGGCGTCCCGGGCGTCCCGGGCCCGCCGCGCAGCAGCCCCAGCAGGCGGCGGATCGGGCGCTGCAGCACGGTCGGGGCCTCGCGCGCCAGTGCGCGCCACTGCAGCAGGTCCAGCTCGGCGCTGTACATGCCACGGGCGCGGTCGACCAGGTTGTGCGCCTCGTCGGCCAGCACCAGCATCTGCCAGTCGTTTTCCTGCGTCAGCGCGACGACCAGGGCGCTCGCGTCCAGCCACTGGTGGCAGTCGGCGACCACCACGTCGGCCCAGCGCACCAGCTCCTGCGCCAGGTAGTAGGGGCAGAGCGCGTGGGCCTCGGCGATCGTGCGCAGCGTGGCGCCGTCGAGCAGCACGGGCTGGGCGGTGGTGGTGGTGGTGCCTCCCGCGCCGGCCGCGCCGGCCGCGCCGCCCGCGCCGCCCGCGAGCTCGTCGCAACGCGCCAGTGCATCGGCCCGGGCAGCCGGCAGCTTGTCGAAGAAGGCCACGGCCAGCGGGCAGTCGCGCGCCTCGCAGCGGGCCTGCGGGTGCAGACAGGCCTGCTCGCGGGCGACCAGCTCCAGCACCCGCAGCGGCAGCGTGCGGCTCCGGGCCCGGTTGGCGGCGAGCGCCTGCAGCCACAGCGTGCGGCCGGTGTTGCGGGTGCTCAGCGCCAGGATCTTGTCCAGCCCCTGGTCGGCGCAGGCGCGCAGCGCCGGATACAGCAGGCCCTGGGTCTTGCCGGTGCCCGTGGGCGCCTGGGCCAGCAGCAGGCCGCGCCGCCGTGCGGCGGTGAACACCTGGCGCGCCAGCAGCTGCTGGCCGTCGCGGAACGTGCCATGCACGAAGGGCAGGGTGCTCAGGGCGGCGTCGCGGGCGCGGCGGTGGGCGGCCTGCAGCCGGGCCCAGGCCTGGTAGGGCGCACACAGGGCGGCCAGGTCGTCCTCCAGCGCGTCCGCGCTGCGGGTCTCGACGATCAGCGTCTCACCGCCGCTGACCAGATCGAGGTAGACCAGGGCCAGCTCGACCTGCGCCAGCCCCTCGGCGCGGCACAACAAGGCGCCGTAGACCCGCAGTTGCGCGCGGTGCAGCGCCAGCTGGCGCTCGGGCAGCCAGGCCAGCAGCTCGTCCGGCCGCGGCGGGCGCTGGCGGCGCTGGCCGGGCATGCGGTGGGTCTTGATCTCCTCCAGCCGCTGCCGTCCCGGGTCCCAGCCGTCGGCACGTCCACGCAGCACCAGCGCCTGCCAGCGGCCGTGCAGCGGCCACTCGGCGCGGTAGTCGGGGCCGCGGGCGGCCGCCACCCTCTGGTGGCCGGCGATGCCCTCGGCGGCCGTCGGCGCCGGGGTGTGGCGCAGGTCCAGGTCGCCACGCCGGGCGGCGAAGGCGCAGAGTTCGCGCACGCTCACGCGCAGGCCGGCGACGTCGTCGGTGGCCACCGGGGCGGCGCCGTGGCGCATGTCCAACGGGCTTGACGGGTGATCGGCGCTCACGTGCCGGCGCGGTGGCGCGGGTGCGCGGTTCTTGGCCGGCCGGTGGCCTGGCGGGACGGATGGGCGGGTGGTCGGCGCATGGTGGATGCCGTGGCAAGGGCGGACGGTCGGGCCGCCGGGGGGCGACGGGCGGGTGGGGGGCAGAGGGTGCGGGGCCGGGCGGGGCACGGTGCGTCGGGTCCTGCATCGACCGTGAAGACACCGCCGGCGACCTGGCGCAATCCCCAGCTGCCCGATCCGGATACGGATCGATGCCCTTGCGTACCCCGTATTCCCGTGGCAATTTCCGTCAGCTGCCCGGCAACGGAGACTGTATAACCATACAGAGATCCCGCCATGAATACCAAGCACCCTCCCAATCATTGCCGCCTGTGCGGCGCCACCAGCTACCGCGCCGTGATCGCCCGCGACGCCGCCGGAGCCTTGCGCGCCAACGGCCAGTACCAGTGTTCCGGCTGCGGCCTGGTCTTCCGTGATCCCAAGGACTGGCGCGGCAGTGCCTGCGCCGGTACCGGCACCGAGGGCGCTGCTGCCGCGGCCCCGGCGGTGGCGTCGCGCGCGGTCGCGGCGGCCTCGGCGCTGCTGATGCAGGCGCCCGTCTGAGCCGCGGTGACGGCACCCGGCGCACCCGGCAACACCCCGCCGGCACCGGCCACCGTCACTCCCACTCCAGTTCCGCCCAGGCCGCCGAGAGGTTGCGCCGGTGGTAGAGCGCGTACAGCGCCCAGCCGACCGCGCCTGAGGCCTGCGCCGGGCCCGGGCCGCCCGTTCCGGTCGCCGGCCGTGCGGGCCTGTCTTGTCCGGATCCGCCTTGTGCGGACGTGTCTTTTGCGGAGGGCGCGCCCTCCGCGCCCTCCCGGCGCAGCAGATCGCCCAGGCTGAGGCCGGCGTCCAGCGCGGACCGCACCGTCTGCGCCAGTCCGTCCAGATAGACGGCCTGCGCGCCGAGGGCCGTGCACCAGGGGCTGTCGGGCCGTCCGTCATGGCGCAGCACCGGCCCGTGGCCGGGCACGATCCAGTGCGGGCTGGCGGCCGCGCCCTGCGGGCCGCCGGCCGCGTGCGGCCCGTCCACGCCGCAGTCCCGCGCGCGCTGGGCGCCGGTCCAGGCCTGCCAGCCGCGCAGTCGGCCGTCGAGTGCCGGCACCCGCTGGTGGAACAGCAGATCGCCGGTCCACAGCACGCCGGCGGCGGGCAGCCAGACGCTCAGGTCGTTGTCGGTGTGGGCCGGGGGATGGGCCTGCAGGTGCAGCGTCTGCTCGCCCAGCGCCAGCAGCAGCGGCGCCTGCGGATCCACCGTGCGCCCGGGTCGCGGTGGTTCGGGCGATGCGCCGGCTGCGCCGATCTCGCGCTGCATCGCCGCCCGGTAGCCGGTGCTGCGCTGGCCCAGCGCCGCGGCGAGCCGCGCGTGGCCGACCATCGTCGGGTCGCGTTGCTGCGGCCCGGTGCCGTCGAAGGCCGCCAGCCCCAGCACATGGTCCGGGTGCATGTGGGTGGCGATGCGGTGGCACACCGGCAGCGCCGTGCGTGTCCGCAGCGCGGCCCGCAGCGCCCGGCCGACGGCCAGCGAGGCGCCGCCATCGATCACCGCCACGCAGTCGCCGCCGATGACGAAGCCGATGTTGGCGACATCGCCGAGGTTGTCCGCGTCGGGCTCGGCCTGCGCGCCCTCGTGCACCCAGACGCCCGGGGCCAGCTCGCGCATCGCCAGCGCGGATGCGCCCGGGACCGCTTCCGCCGTTGCCGCCGGTGGGCCGCCGGATGCCGCCTCCGCTTCCGCCATCGCCGTCGCCACACCGGCCGGCACCAGGGCCGCGGCGACGAACGGTGCCAGCCAGCGCGCCGTCGCGCCGCGGCCGCTCAGGCGCCGCCGATCGGCCACTGCTGCTCGAAGCGGGCGCCTTCGGTATCGACGACGCGGGCGTGCAGGATGCGGGCCCCGCGGGGGTCGAGCCGGAAGCGCAGGTGCGGGTTCTCGCTGAGCGTGAAGTCGACCCGGGCGTCCAGTAGCGGGGTGTCGTCCAGCCTCAGGGTGATCTCGCGCACGTAGCGCGGCAGCGGGGCCAGCCGGGTCAGCGGGTCGATCGCCAGGCCCGAGATCTGCGGATGGCGCACCATCAGCTGGCCGAGCGCGGGGCCGTCGCCGCCGTCCGGATCCGGGCCCACGTGCAGCCGCATGCGGCCCAGGCCGACCAGGGCCTCGGCCGGATCCTTGCCGGCCGGCGCCGAGCAGCCGCCCGAGGCCTTGATCGGCCGCGTCACCATCAGCAGCCGGCCGTCCGACAGCTCGGCGATCGCGCGCAGCGTCGTGTACTGCTCGACACGGACCCGCGTCTCCAGGTCGGCGCGGCCGCTGTGCGGCGTGAAGCCGATGTCCACGCCCATCGGCGAGGGGTTGTCGTCGATCACCAGCTGGAGCCGGCGCAGCCACAGCCCGGTCTGCTGCGGCTGCAGCGCCCGCACGCTGACCGGCACCACGGCCGCGTCCTCGGCGCGGGTCGGTGCCTCCAGCCGCAGCCAGTCGGCGCCGTCGGCGATCGGCCGCGCGCCGTACAGCGACTGCCGCAGCGCAGGCCAGGGATCGGCCACCGTGCGCGGCTGCGCCCCTGCCGCTGGCGGCAGCGCCAGCCCGGCGGCCCCCATCGCCAGCGCGCGGCCGAAGGCGCGCCGGTCGGGCTGCGTCAGCCACGCCGAAGGCGCCGTGCCGGTGGCCCCGGCGCGGGCGGGTGCCGTGCCCGTGTGCATGTGCATGTGCGTGTGCGTGCAGGCCACGGGCGCTGCGGCAGGAGGGCGGCGGGCTGAGGGCATCGGAAGCTCCACGGTGGGACGGTGGGCACGGCGCTGCGGAGTCCCGCAGCGGCCGGGCCTGCGGGCCCCGCGTCCAGCCGTGCCGGCCGAGTGTGGTGCGCCGGTGCCCCGGTCGGTATCGGGTCTGATCCGGTGGCGAGGCCGGCGGGCACGGGCGGACATCCGCGCCGACGGGGCTTCCCCACTTCTGTGCATGTGCGGCCCGCCGATGGAAAGAAGTCGCAGCCGTACGCGTCGCCGTGGGGTTAAAAACCACGGCAACCGCACCGCCTGCCGCGGCCCTCGATCGATCCGGAGCACCCCACGATGTCAGACCCTGCCCGCCACGTCGTCCTGCATTACGCGATGCCCAGCCGCGCCTGCGGCGTGCGCATGCTGCTGGAGGAACTGCGGGCGGACTACGCACTCTCGGTGATGGACCTGAAGGCCGGCGAGCAACTGCGGCCCGCCTTCCTCGCCCTCAATCCCTTGGGCAAGGTGCCCACGCTGCAGCACGGCGAGGTCATCGTCACCGAGCAGCCCGCCATCTACCTCTATCTGGCCGAGCTGTATGGCGAATGCGGCCTGTCGCCGCGGGTCGGTGATCCGCTGCGTGGCGCCTATCTGCGCTGGATGGTGTTCTACGGCAGCGCCTTCGAGCCCGCGCTGATCGACAAGGTCCAGGGCCGCGATCCCGGCCGCCGCACGGCGTCACCCTACGGCGACCACGAGCGCGTGATCGAGGCCGTGCGGGCCCAGCTCGCCCGCGGCCCCTGGATGCTGGGCGAGCGCTACACCGCCGTCGACGTGCTCTGGGGCTCGGCCCTCGGCTGGACACGCCGCTTCGGCATGCTGCCGGCGCTGCCGGAGATCGACGACTACGTCACCCGCTTCGAGTCCCGGCCGGCGGTCCAGCATGCGCGCACGCTGGATGCGGCGTTGATGGCGGCCTGAATCCGCTTCATGAGTCTGTCGTCGAACCTGCCCCGGACCGCCGCCGCGGCTGAACCCCGAGTCGCCGTTCTGGTCGACTGTGACAACACCAGCCCGGAAGTCCTGGACTACACGCTGCGGGTGGTCGCCCGGTTCGGTCGTGTGGTGTTGCGCCGTGGCTACGGCAACCACGCGACCCTGGCGCACCGCTGGCAGGAGGCCCTGGTGCGCCAGGCCTTCACACCTTGCTTGCAGTACCAGTACGCGGCGGGCAAGAACACCTCGGACATTGCGCTCGCCCTCGATGCGATGGAGGCGCTCTTCGATGACCGGGCCGACACTTTCTGCCTGGTGACCAGCGATTCCGACTTCGCCTATCTCTGCCGCAAGCTGCGCGAGCGTGGTGCGACCGTCCACATCGTCGGCGAGGCCAAGTCGCCTGATGCGCTGCGCAATGCGAGCGACCAGTTCTTCGAATGGGCCCGGCCGGTGCCTGTATCGGTTCCGGAGGCCGCAGCGGCCGCGCCATCCCAGCCGTTCGCGCCGGCCCGGCCCCCGGTAGCGATGGCGGCCGTGACCGGGGTTGGACGTGCGGACGCTGCGCGGGCCGTCCCGGCCCCGGCCCCGCCACCGTCCGCAGCGGCGACCGTCGTCAAGCGCAGGCCCTTGATGGTCGTCGAGGCCGTGCGTCTGATGGCGGCCGACACCCCCGAGGGCAAGGTCCATCTGGGCCCCCTTGGCCAATACCTGCGTCGCACCGATCCGGCCTTCTCGCCGCAGATCTACGGCCACTCCGGCCTGCTGGACATGCTGCGCACCTACGACCGTCTGGCCGTGCAGCAGGAGGTCGGCGGCTATTGGACGGTACGGCTGGGCCATGGCGGAGTCGAGCCCTCGGCGGGCGAGTCAGTCCGTCAGTCCATGGCCGTCTGAGTCCGACGCCTCACGCGACGCGCCCGGCTCCCTCGCCCGAGGTCCAGACCTCCCCACAGCCGCTGCCGCGCCGCGTGCAGATGTCACGCCTGCAGCCGGGCGCGGCGCGGCCGACATCCCGTCCAAGGGGCCGGTCGTGGCTCCGGC
Organism: Pseudaquabacterium rugosum; assembly: GCF_038066575.1. Lineage (NCBI taxonomy): Bacteria > Pseudomonadati > Pseudomonadota > Betaproteobacteria > Burkholderiales > Sphaerotilaceae > Pseudaquabacterium > Pseudaquabacterium rugosum. The sequence continues at coordinate 99,306 of NZ_JBBUTF010000015.1, forward strand.
GCAGCCCGGCTCCGGCCCCTGTGACCGGTGGCGATTCCGGCTCCGCGGTGGCCCTCACGGCCTGGCGGCCCGGAAGCGCACGCAGGCCTGGCGGGCTGGTCTTTCCTCGACCGGGCCTGTGGCCGGTACGCTGCGACTGTCACCCGTATGGCGATCGACCGACTCTGGCGTCTGGCTGCCGCGACCACCCGCGCGACCCAGGGTACGGCGATGCGCGAGGCCGCCGGCCGGGCCGAGGCCGGGCCGGCGCTGCTGCGGCGCCGTCTGCCGGACGAGGAGGGGGCGGCCGTCGGCGGCGCCTGGCCGCTCGATCTGGCAACGGCCGACGATGCCGCGGGCTCCGGGCCCGCCGCGCCGCGCGCGCTGGCACCGCATGCGCAGGTGATGCTGGGTTCGGCGGGCGATGGCAGCTTCCGCCCCGCGGTGCGGCCCGGGGCCTGCCGCCTGCAGTACCCGCGCGGCGTGGCCTGCACCACTGATGGCGCGTTGTGGGTGGCCGACAGCGGTCACCACCGCCTGCTGGGCTGGGCCCGCGTGCCGCAGGCCGACCATGCGCCGGCCGACTGGGTGATCGGCCAGCCCGATCTGGACGCGGAGGCGCGCAACCGCGGCGGCGCGGTGCGTCCGTCCAGCCTGAATGCGCCGCACGGTCTGTGCGCCTGCGACGACGGCCTGGCCGTGGCCGACGCCTGGAACCACCGCGTGCTGCTGTGGCGGCGCGCGCCGACCCGCAGCGACGTGCCGCCGGACGTGATCCTCGGCCAGGCCGATGGCGCGGCCGGTCTGCCCCAGGGCGGCCGCGCACAGCCGGATGCGGCTGGCATGAACCTGCCCGCCGGCGTGCACTGGGACGGCGCCCGGCTGTGGGTGGCCGACAGCGGCAACGGCCGCCTGCTGGTCTGGGACGGTCTGCCGCACCGCGATGGCCAGCCGGCCGACCGCGTGCTGGTCATCGGTGGCCGTCCGGTCGCGCTCGCGCACTGGCGCCACCATCTGGTGGTGGCCGATGCCGACGGCCATCGCCTGCTGCTGTGGGGCGGCGAGCCGCTGCGCGACGACGAAGCGCCCCGCGGCTGCTTCGGCCAGGATCTGGCGGCGGCGCCGCCGCTGCGTCCCAACCGCGGTGAGGTGGCCAGCGCCGCCGATCGCCTGTGGTCGCCGCAGGCGCTGATGTGTCTGCCCGGCGTCGACAGCGGGCTGCTGCGTGGCGTCAATGACGCGCTGCTGGTGGCCGACAGCGGCAACTCGCGCCTGCTGCGCATCGACGCCCCCTGGCACGACGAGGCCAGCGCCCTGGTCGGCCAGACGCACTGGCGCGAACGCGGCGACAACCGCTGGCAGTTCGCCAGCCGGGACAGCCTGAACCAGCCCCAGGGCCTGGCCTGGACCGGCGACGCGGTGGTGGTGGCCGACAGCGGCAACCACCGCGTGCTGGTCTGGCCGGTGGACTGAGGGCCGGCGCGCGGGTGCGGCCGGCGCTGTCCGGCCGCGCCCGCGGATGCGGGAGGGCGATGTGTCCGGTGCGGTCCGGTGCCGCCCCGTGTCGAAGGCGGCCGGGGCGGGCGGCCCGACGGTTTCCAGCGTCGGGGGGGGCGGGGAGGACGGGGGTGACGGGTGTGCGGACTTCCGCATCCGCCGGCAGGGCGTCGGTGCGGTTGATGCAGCGCAGGTCGCTCGCCCGATGACCCTGCGCCATACTCGCGCCGCTGTCGGGGTCAAGGTCGCGCCGGGGGGGCGCGGCGGGCTGGACAGAGGATGTTCCGGACATGTCTTGCACGAACGTGCGCTCCCGGCCCTGGCGGCCGGTCCTGGCCGCGGTGGCGGCCGCGGCGCTGCTGGCGCTGGCCGGCTGCAAGCCGGACGACACGGCCATTCTGGCCGCCGCCCGGCAGCAGCTCGAACAGGGGCGCCTGGACGACGCGGCCACCCACCTGAAGGACGTGCTGGCGCGCCAGCCGGGCTCCGGCGAGGCGCGCGCGCTGCTCGGCCGGGTGCACCTGGCCGCCGGCGATGCGGTGGCGGCCGAGGCCGAGCTGCGCCGCGCGCTGCAGGCCGGCCAGGCCGAGGACCGCGTGCTGCCGCCGCTGGCCCGGGCGATGCTGGCGCAGGGCCGTGCCGCGGCGCTGACGCAGGAGTTCGGGACCCGCCGGCTGGCCGATGACGCGGCCGCGGCCGAGTTCGGCACCACGCTGGCCGAGGCCCATGCCCAGCAGCGGGACACCGCGGCGGCCGCGCGCACGCTCGACGCGCTGCTGCAGCGCCTGCCCACGCACCTGCCGGCGCGGCTGATGCAGCTGCGTCTGCAGGCCGCGACCGATCCGGCCGGCGCCCTGGCCGCGCTCGACCGGCTGCTGGCCGATCCGGCGGCCGGCGCGTCGGCCGCGGCCCACCAGCTGCGCGGTGAGCTGCGCCTGGCCGCCGGCCAGGCCGAGGCGGCCATCGGCGACTGGCAGCGGGCCGTCGCGCTGCAGCCCGGCGCCGTCGAGGCCTACGTGGCCTTGATCCCGGTGCTGCTCGAACGCCAGGGCCTGGAGGCCGCGAAGGCGCCCTTCGAGCAACTGCGTCAGCAGCGCCCGGGCCATCCGCAGACGCGCTACTTCGACGCCCTGCTGGCCCTGCGCGCCGGCGAGCTGCCGCGCGCGGCCAGCGCCATCACGCCCTTGCTGCGGGGCGCGCCGTCCGATGCCCGGGTGCTGATGCTGGCCGGCGAGATCGCCCATGCCCAGGGCCAGCATGCCCAGGCCTTCACCCACTTCGCCAAGGTGCTGCAGGCCGCACCCGGCTATGCCCTGGCCCGCCGCTGGCTGGCGCGGGCCCAGGCCGACGGCGGTCAGCCCGACAAGGCCTTGCAGACGCTCAAGCCGCTGCTCGATGCGCAGCCGCCCGATGCCCAGGCGCTGACCTTGGCCAGCGGCTGGCAGTTGCGCGCCGGCGATGCGGCCGGTGCCCAGGCCAGCCTGGCCCGCGCCGCGCAGGTCCGGCCTGACGATGCGCGTCTGCAGGCCGTGCAGCGCCTGGCCGCCGTCGCGCCGGATGCGCCGGCCGCGCGCCAGCAGGCGCTGCAGCAGGAGCTCGAACGCCTGGCCGCGCGCGACCGCGGCCCGCGCATCGACCTCGCGCTGGTGGCCACCCGCCTGCGCGCGGGCGATCCCGAGGGCGCGCTCAAGGCCGTCGATGCGCTGGCCGCCAAGCAGGGCCCGGCCAGCCCCCTGGCCGACCATCTGAGGGGTCGCATCGCCGTGCTGCAGGGCCGGCCGGACCTGGCCCGGGCCGCCTTCGGCGCCGCGCTCAAGACCGACGCCGAGTTCCTGCCCGCGCTGGCGGGTCTGGCCGCCGTCGATCTGGCCGAGGGCCGTGCGGTCGAGGCCCGTCAGCGCTACGAGGCCCTGGTCAAGCGCCAGCCGGCCCATGCCGAGGCCCTGCAGGCGCTGGCCTTGCTGGCCCGCCGCGAGGGCCGCACGGCCGAGGTGCTGACCTGGCTGGAGCGCGCGGTGCAGGCCGCACCGAGCGATGCGGCCGTCCGCCGCGCGCTGATCGACGAGCTGCTGGGCCAGCACCAGAACGCCCGTGCGGTGGATGCGGCGCGGGCCGCCCTGGTCGCGCTGCCGCAGGACGGCAGCCTGCACGAGCGGCTGGGCCGCGCGCAGCTGGCCGACGGCCAGCCGCAGGCCGCGGTCTCCAGCTTCGGCCAGTGGGCCACGCTGCAGCCGCGCCAGCTCGCGCCGCTGATCGCCCAGGCCGAGGCCCAGGCTGCCGCCGGCGAGCTGCGCGCGGCCGGTGCCACGCTGCAGCGCGCGCGGGCCATCGACGAGGCCCACCCGGCCCTGCTGCGTGCCCTGGCCGCCCAGGCCCTGCGCGAGGACCGGCCCGACGAGGCGCTGCGCCAGGCCCGCCGCCTGCAGCAGCAGCCGGCCGCGGCGGCCGATGGCCACCGGCTCGAAGGCGATCTGGCGGTGCAGGGCCGGCAGTGGCCGCAGGCCGTCGCCGCCTACCAGCAGGCGCTGCGCCTGGCCGCCGATCCGGCCGATCTGCCGATCCGCCTGCACACCACGTTGCTGGCGGCCGGTCGCGCCGACGAGGCCGCCCGGCTGGCCGAGGACTGGCAGCGCAGCCATCCGACCGACATGCTGTTCCAGCTGCGCCTGGCCGACGCGGCCGCCCTGCGCCGCGAGCTGCCGCAGGCCGAGCAGCTCTACCGGCAGACGCTGCAGCGCTTTCCCGGCCAGCCGATGGCGCAGAACAACCTGGCCTGGCTGCTGTGCTCGCAGCGCAAGCCCGGCGGTGTGGCGCTGGCCCGCCAGGCGCTGGCCACGCAACCGTCCGAGGCCTCGTTCCATGACACGCTGGCCAGCTGCCTGGCCGCGGAGGGCCAGCTGCCGCAGGCCATCCGGGCCCAGCAGCAGGCGCTGGCGCTGTCGGGCGGCGCGCCGCGCTATCGCCTGCAGCTCGCCCGCTGGCAGCTGATGGCGGGCGAGCGCGCACCGGCCCGCACCGAGCTGCGCCAGCTGCAGCGCCTGGGCCCTCGCTTTGACCGTCAGGCCGAGGTCGAGGCGCTGTTGAAATCGGTCGGTGGCTGAACGAAAGATGAACGCCACATGATCGCTGGATGAGTGGTTGAGGCCCTGAATGCAAGCGGATGTGTCCGTCGATCAGCCGACGGGAGAGGGCGGTTCCCGGCCGTGAGGCTCATCGTGTGAGCGATTCACTGTCGGCACAACTGACACCCGGCCGGAAACATTTTTTTCAGTTCCGGAAATCATGCCGCAGAGTAAGCACTTGCAAGGCTGGAACGCGGATTGCGTGTCCCTTCGCGCATGCGGGGTCACGAAGGGACATCCGGCCGTCCCGGCCGGACGGGCGTGATCCGCGTCGATGAGGAGCGAACACATGTTGCAACACACGGGCGGCCGGATGCCGCGGGATCGGGTGATCGGGCGCCGCGCCGCCGGCTGGATGGCCGCGGCGGCGATGCTGGCCGCCTCCGGCGCGGCACAGGCCGACATGTCGGTCGTTCTCGGCGGGCTGGGCGGCACCTCGGGCTACGGCACGCAGGTCATGACGCCCAATGACGACCAGTCGTCCAGCCGTCTGGACCTGCCGTTCACGCTGAACTTCTACGACAGCGTCTTCAGCACCTTCTTCGTCAACAACAACGGCAACATCACGTTCAACGGCGCGGTCGGCACCTTCACGCCGACGGCCTTCCCGATCGCCAGCCAGCCGATGATCGCGCCCTACTGGGGCGACGTCGACACCCGCTGCAACACCTGCGGCGCGGTGTACGTGGCCACGCCGAACGCGGACACGGTGGTCGTGACCTGGGACCGCGTCGGCTACTTCGCGGGCCACGCCGACCGCACCAACACCTTCCAGCTGGTGCTGCGCGACCGTGACGACACCAACGCCGCCGGCCAGGTCGGCGCCAACTTCGACATCGAGTTCCGCTACGGCCAGCTGACCTGGACCACCGGCGACGCCAGCGGCGGCTCGGGCGGCACGGGTGGCGTGCCCGCGCAGGCCGGTCTGGACGCGGGCAACCGCACCGACTTCTTCACGCTGCCGGGCTCGCGCACGGCCTCGGTGGTGGCGCTGGCCGACACGTCCAACGTCTCGGCCGCCACGCCGGGCCTGTGGTCGTTCTCGGTGCGCAACGGCGAGACGCCGGGGGCCACCTCGGACAACCCGCTGATGCCGGTGGTCAACGACGGCAGCTGGTCGTTCAACTTCAACATCGGGCCGAACACCAATGGCGGCATCGGCGTCAACGGCCGTCCGATCTTCATCGACCCGGTGATCGCCGTCGGCTACGACTACGCGGTGTCCAGCGGCCCGAACTTCCAGTCGGTGCTGCTGCCGGTGGGCATCGGTGACGGTCTGTACGACCTGTGGCTGTGGGACAGCGCGCTCGGCGCCTGGGTCGACAGCGGCACGGACCTGAGCGGTGGCGTCAGCCATGACTTCGGTACGGCGGGCGTCGACCGCTTCCGCATCGCCGGCATCGAGACCGCGGCGGGCCTGAACCCGAACGACACCAACGCCTTCGTCACCGGCCTGACCTTCGTCAGCGGTGGTTCGGTGCAGATGTCGATGACGCCGATCACGGTCGACACCGGTACTGGCGGTGGTGGCACGAACCCGGTGCCGCTGCCGGGCTCGCTGCCGCTGGCTGCCCTCGGCCTGGCCGCGCTGTGGGCGCGTCAGCGTCGCCAGCGCGCGCACTGAGCGGACATGCACCCGCCCTCCCCGCCGCCGGCCACGCCTGAGGCCCGCACCTGGCGCACCGAGGTGGCGATGCGGCCGGCTTCTGCGGCCGCGTGGACCGGCGCCTTGCGCCGGGCGCCGCTGCTGCTGGCCCTGGCGTGGCCGCTGGCCGGGGTGGCGGCCGATGGCGGGGTCGGTGCGGCCGGCGGTGCCACGGCCGGCGCCGGCACCGGGGTCCGCCCGGGTGCCGCCGCGCCGGTCGGTGGCCGCGCGCCGGGCCGCATCAGCGACCGCATCTTCGGCGCCTGGAGCCTGGCCTGCCCTCCGGGGCGGGCACCGTGCACGCTCAGCCAGGTCGTCGCCCGCGATCCGTCCGGCCGCCAGGTGGTGCTGGGTGCATCGGTGGTGATGGCGGTGGCCGACGCGAAGCCGGGCGCCCGCCCGGCGCCGCGGCCACGGCTGGAGTTCCGCATGAGCGCCGCCGCCGTGCGCGAGGCCGGCGTCGGTCTGAAGATCGGCAACGGTGCCGAATACCGGTTGCCGATGGGGCGCTGTCTGCCGCAGGCCTGCACGGCCGGCGGCTGGCTCGATGACGGGCTGCGCCGGGCGCTGGCCGGCGCGCCGGCCGCCCAGGTCGCCTTCCTGATGCCGCCGCGCCAGCAGGTCACGGTGCCGCTGGCACTGACCGGCCTCACCGAGGGCCTGCAGGCGCTGGCCGAGACGGCGGGCGGGCGCCGCTGAAGGCGCGTGGCTGCGCCGACATCGGCGAAGATGCCATCCCATGACCGCCCTGCACACCGGCCCCGATGGCCAGCTCCGCTGCACCTGGTGCGCGGCCACGCCCGACTACATCGCCTATCACGACGAGGAATGGGGCTTTCCGGTCGCTGACGACCGGCGCCTGTTCGAGAAGCTCTCGCTCGAGGCCTTCCAGTCGGGCCTGAGCTGGCGCACCATCCTGACCAAGCGCGCCAACTTCCGCGCTGGCTTCGCCGGCTTCGACATCGAGGTGCTCGCCACCTGGGGCGAGCCCGAGGTGCAGCGCCTGCTGGGGGACGCCGGCATCGTGCGCCACCGCGGCAAGATCGAGGCGGTGCTGAACAATGCCCGCCGCGCGCAGGAACTGATCCGCGACGAGGGCTCGCTGGCTGCGTACGTCTGGCGTCATGAGCCGACGCGCGACGACCCGCCCGAGGCCGGTCCGGTCGTCGGCCAGACCGCCGTCTCGCAGGCCATCAGCAAGGACCTCAAGCGCCGCGGCTGGGCCTTCGTCGGCCCGACCACGGTCTATGCCTTCATGCAGGCCATGGGCCTGGTCAACGACCATGCCACCGGCTGCGCCTGGCGGGCCCGGGTGACGGCGGCGCGGCGCGCGTTCCAGCGGCCCGTCTGAGCGGCGGCCTCCGCCGCCCTCCGCCGCTCCCGGCCTCTCTCAGCCGCCCGGTGCCGGCACGATGGTGCCGCTGCACGGGCCGAAGCCGATGCGCCGGGCACCCGGGCGCTCGCACCAGCCGGCCAGCGACAGCGTGTCGCCGTCTTCCAGGAAGCGGCGCTGCTCGCCGTTGGGCAGCGTGATCGCCGTCTTGCCGCCGCCGGTGGCCTCCAGCAGCGAGCCGGCCTGCTCGCGCGCCGGGCCGCTGAGCGTGCCCGAACCCAGCAGATCACCGGCCTGCAGATTGCAGCCGCCGACCGTGTGGTGGGCGATCAGCTGGGCCACCGTCCACCAGGCCGCCTCGCCGGCATGGCTGCGCGAGATGACGGCCGGTGCCAGGCCGGCCTCCCGCATGGCCGCGGTCTGCAGCCGCACCTCCAGCGTGATGTCGAAGGCGCCGTGGGCGCGGTCGGCCGGGTCGTCCAGATAGGGCAGCGGCGCGGCCTGGCCGGCCGGGCGGCGCAGCGGGCCGCGGAACGGCGCCAGGGCCTCCGGCGTCACCACCCAGGCGCCCAGCGTGGAGCCGAAGTTCTTCGACAGGAAGGGGCCCAGCGGCTGGTACTCCCAGGCCTGGATGTCGCGTGCCGACCAGTCGTTGAACAGCGTGATGCCGAACAGCGCGTCGCCGGCGCGCTCGACCGGCACCGGCTCGCCCAGCGCGTTGCCCTCGCCGATCAGGAAGCCCAGCTCCAGCTCCAGGTCCAGCCGCTGGCAGGGGCCGAAACCGGGCCGGTCCTCGCCGGTGGCCGGGGCCCGCTGGCCCTGGGGCCGGCGGATCGGCGTGCCGCTGGGCACGATGGACGAGGCGCGGCCGTGGTAGCCGATCGGCACCCAGGTGTAGTTCGGCAGCAGCGGGCTGTCCGGGCGGAACAGGCGGCCGACGGCGGTGGCATGGTGGATGCCGATGTAGAAGTCGGTGTAGTCGCCGATGCGGCAGGGCAGGCCGAGCTCGATCGCCGCCTGCGGCAGCAGGCAGGGCCGCAGTGCGTCCTCGGCCGGGTGGCCGGCGCGCAGCGCGCGCGAGAGCATGGCGCGCAACTGCCGCCGGGCCGCGGCGCCGAGCGCCATGAAGCCGATCAGGTCACCGGCGGCCAGCGGGGCGAGCAGCGTGGCCAGGGGCAGCGCCGGGGGCGCGGCTGCCGCTGCGGGTGCCCCCGACGGGCCTTCGGCCGGGTCGAGGCCGCGCAGCGCACCGGCTGCCGACGGGGCGTCCAGTGCGGCCGCCATCGCGGCCAGATCCAGCACCTGGTCGCCGATCGCGATGCCGATGCGCCAGCGGCCGGCGGCCGCACCCGGCGCCCGCTCGCGGAAGCGGCCGAAGGGCAGGTTCTGGATCGGGAAGTCGGTGTCGTCCGCGTTGGCGCTGGCGACCCAGCTGCGCAGCGTCGGATCGTGGCTGTCGTCGAGGGCCGGGGAACGCACGGTCGATCCGCTCATTGCGCGAACTCCCGGCGGTGCAGGAAGTCGGCGTGGCGCGGGGCGCGCTTGGTGGCGCTCCAGTCCTCGAGCATCTGCCACTTTACGGCGTCCATGCGCTGCAGCAGGGCGGCTTCGTCGGGATCGGGGCAGGCGAGCTCCAGACGATGGCCGTTGGGGTCGAAGAAGTAGATGGAGTGGAAGGCGCCGTGGTCGGTGGTGCCGAGCACGCTGACGCCCTCGGCCTCCAGATGGGCCTTGTAGGCGAGCAGGGTGTCGCGGTCGGCGACGCGGAAGGCGATGTGCTGCACCCAGGATGGCGTGTTGGGGTCGCGGCCCATCGGCGGCTTCGTCGGCAGCTCGAAGAAGGCGAGCACGTTGCCGCCACCGGCGTCGAGGAAGATGTGCATGTAGGGATCGGGCTCCTTCGTCGAGGGCACGAGGTCCTCGGCGATGGCGAGCACGAAGTCCATCTTCAGCATGCGCTGGTACCACTCGACGGTCTCCTTCGCGTCCTTGCAGCGGTAGGCGACGTGGTGGATGCGGTCGATCTTCATCATCATCATCTCCTCAGTCCAGGCGGATGCCGTTGGCCGTGATCAGCCGGCCCCAGCGCTCGCGTTCGGCCTTCGCATAATCGGCCATCTGCTGGGGCGTGCCGGGCAGGGTTTCCAGGCCCAGGACCTGGAAGCGGGCCTTCACCCGGGTGTCGTCGAGCGCCGTCTGCAGCGCCTGGTGCAGTTGCTGCACGGTGGCCGCCGGCGTGGCGGCCGGCACGGCCAGGCCCTGCCAGGCATAGGCCTCGAAGTCCTTCAGGCCCTGCTCGGCCAGCGTCGGCAGCTCGGGCAGGATCTTCAGCCGCCGGGCGCTGGCCACGCCGATGGCGCGCAGCTTGCCCGACTGCAGATGCGGCAGCACGCTGGCCGAGTCCATCAGCGCCACCGGCACGCGGCCGCCGATCAGGTCCTGCACGGCCGGTGCCGCGCCGCGGTAGGGCACGTGCAGCAGGTTCAGCCCGCTGCGCTCGCGCAGCAGCTCGGTGCCCAGGTGGTGCGGGCTGCCCGGGCCGGCCGACGCGTAGTTGACACCGCCGGCCTGGGCCTTGGCCCAGGCCTGGAAGCCGCGCCAGTCCTTGACCGGCAGCTCCGCAGGCACGACCAGCAGCATCGGAAAGCGCGCCAGCAGGCCGACCGGGGCCAGATCGCGCTCGGCGTTGTAGCTCAGGCGGGCGAACAGCGCCGGGTTGGCCGCCAGCGTGGCGAAGTCGGCCGTCAGCATCACCGCGCCGACATCGCGCGACTTGGCCACGTAGTCGGCGGCGATGTTGGTCGCCGCACCCGGCTTGTTGTTGACGACGATGGACCTGCCCAGCGCCTGGGCCATGCGTTCGGCCACCGTGCGGGCGACGGCGTCGGAGCCACCGCCGGCGGCGTAGCCGACAACCCATTCGATCGGTCGCGCGTCCTGGGCCAGGGCCGGTGCGCCCAGGCTGGCGGCCGCCAGGCCGAGCAGCGTGCCGGCGGCCTGCCGCAGCAGCCGGCGCCGCCGCGGCAAGGGCCGGCCGGCGCACGCGTCGAGGGGCGCGTCGAAGGGGGCGGCGCTGGCGCGTTCGGGAACAGGGGAGCGGGTCATGCAGGGTCTCCGGTCGGGATCGCGGTCGATGGCGTGGCCTCGGGCAGCCGTGCGGCCCGCAGGGCCTCACGCAGCACGGCCAGATCGCCGATGTGGTTGGCCAGCAGCAGCAGCAGGCGGGCGTTGAGCAGCGCGCTCTGCGCGTCGTCGAGCGTGCGGTGGCTGTCGATCAGCGCCTCGTAGAAGTCGTCACCGGGCGTGAACGCATGGCGGTCGCGGCGGCCGGGCTCGAAGAAGTGCGGGGCGGTGATCAGGCCGGCGGTGGGCGCGGCCGGGGTGTCGGATGCGGTGCGCATGGGGCGGATCGGGGCGGATCGGATCGGGTGGTGGGGTGGCCGGCGAGGGCCTGGGTGCCGTCCGTGCAGTCAGTGCAGGCACAGCGCGCGTTGCACGGCCCGCTGCACGGCGGCCGCGTCGCAGGTCCGCCAGCGGGCGGCCACGTGCTGGTCGGGGCGGATCAGGTGGACGGTGCCGGGGCGGGCGTCATAACGCCGGGCATAGAGCCCCTCCGCATCGACCCAGGCCTGCTCGGCGGCGGCCCGTGCCGCGGCATCGGCGTCGGCGGGCAGGATCTGGCGCACGGTCAGGGGCAGGGCCGTGGCCGTGGCCTGCAGCGCCTCGGGCATGTGCTCGCCGTAGACCAGCAGCGTGAAGCCGGTGCCGGCCAGGCCGCGCAGCAGCCATTGCGGCTGTCCGTCGGCGGCGCGGCGCAGCGGGGCGTCGTCGGCCGGCGCGCCGGGCACCATCCAGCCGCCGAAGCCGGCGTCGGGCGCATCGGGCGTGTTCAGCACCGAGCCGGCGAGCGTGGCCGGCACCGACAGCCGGCCCGAGTTGACCAGCGCCCGGGCGAAGGCATGCTCGCGCGCCAGGCCCAGCACCGCCTGGCGCAGCAGCCGCGAGGTGGCGCTCTTGGGCGTGATGAAGTCGGTCGAGCGGGTGGAGTTCAGCAGGTTCTCGTCGGCCGCGGCCGCGCGCTCGTCGCTGTAGCTGTCGAGCAGGCGGTCGGGCGCGGCGCCGGCGATCACCGCCGCCAGCTTCCAGCCCAGGTTGTCGGCGTCCTGGATGCCGGAGTTGGCGCCGCGCGCGCCGAAGGGGCTGACCTGGTGCGCCGCATCGCCGGCGAACAGCACCGGGCCGTGGCGAAAGCGCGCCATGCGCCGGCACTGGAAGGTGTAGACGCTGACCCATTCCAGCTCGAAGGGCCGCGCGTCGCCGAGCAGGGCCTGGATGCGCGGGATCACCCGCTCGGGCCGCTTCTCGGCCTCGGGGTCGGCGTCCCAGCCGAGCTGGAAGTCGATGCGCCAGATGCCGTCGGCCTGGCGGTGCAGCAGCACGCTCTGGCCGCGGTGGAAGGGCGGGTCGAACCAGAACCAGCGCTCGGCCGGGAAGTCGGCGGCCATGCGCACGTCGGCGATCAGGAAGCGGTCCTGGAACACGCGGCCTTCGATGTCGAGCCCCAGCAGGCGGCGGATCGGGCTGCGCGCGCCGTCGCACACCACCAGCCAGTCGCAGGCCAGCGTGTAGCGGCCGTCGGGTGTCTCGACCTCCAGCGTGGCGCCACGGCCCTCGGGCCGCACGGCCACCACCCGGTGGCGGAAGCGGGTCTGCAGCGCGGGCAGTTCGCGGGCCCGGGCGATCTGGAAGTCCTCCAGCCAGTACTGCTGCAGGTTGACCATGCCCGGGCGCTCGTGGCCGGGTTCGGGGCAGAGGTCGAAGCGGAACACCTCCTCGGTATCGACGAAGGTGCGGCCGACGTTCCAGGTCACGCCCTTGTCGACCACGGCGTCACCGCAGCCCTGGCGGTCGAGGATCTGCAGCGTGCGCTGGGCATAGCACAGGCCGCGCGAGCCGGTGCTGACGGTGTCGTCCTCGTCGAGCAGCAGCACCGGCTGGCCGCGCTGGGCGAGGTCGATCGCGCAGCTCAGGCCGACCGGGCCGGCACCGACGACGATGACCGGGTGGCGGGTGACGGTGGCCGGCGCATCCAGCTCGGCCGGACGGCGGTAGTCGAAGGTGGGCCAGGTGTAGGCGGTGGGCATGGCGTCTCCTTGTGCGCGGGCCGTGGCCTCAGCCTTCCAGCGATTCCCACATCTGGCGGTCACGCTCGGCGGTCCAGATGCGCGGGTGGGCGGTGCCCGTGGCCTCGTCATGGCAGCGCGTGACGTCGAAGGGCATGCAGTGGTCGAAGATCACCCAATGACCGTAACGCGGACGCAGCGCGTCCATCGTGCGCTGGTAGACCTCGCGCAGCGGGGCGCCGGTCGCGGCCGCGGCCTGGACCTGGGTCCAGACGTCCTGCACGAAGGCGCGTGTGCCGGCCAGGCCTTCGCGCACGCGCTGCTCGCCGACCAGCGCCGGGCCGCGGCCGGGCAGCAGGGCCTGCGGGGCCAGGGCCTGCAGCGCGTCGAGCGTGCCGGGCCAGTCCTGGAAGTAGGCGTCGCCGGCATAGGGCGTGGCGTCGAACTCGACCAGATCGCCGGCCAGCATCGTGCGCTCGCCCGGCAGCCAGACCACGGTGTCGCCGGCGGTGTGGCCGCGCCCGGGCTGGATCAGCTGCACCTCCAGATCGCCCAGCCAGATCGACATCTGGCGCTCGAAGGTCAGCGTCGGCCAGGTCAGGCCCGGCGGCACGCTCTCGACATCGCGGAACAGCCGCGGGAAGCGGCCGATCTCGCTGGCCTTGTCCTGTTCGCCGCGCTCGACGATCAGCTCGCGCGTGGCCTGGCTGGCGACGATGTGCTGCAGGCCCTCGGCGCGGTAGGCATCGGCGCCCAGCACGCGCACCGCGTGGTAGTGGGTCAGCACCACCCAGCGGATCGGCTTGTCGGTGACCTCGCGGATGCGGCGGATCACGTCGGCGGCCATCGCCGGCGTGGCCTGGGTGTCGGCCACCAGCACCGCGTCATCGCCGATGACCACGCCGGTGTTGGGATCGCCCTCGGCGGTGTAGGCCCAGGCGTGCTCGGACATCCGGGTGAAGCTGACCTTCTTCTCGGCCAGGTCGGCGTGGGAGGCGAAGGTCTTGGGGGCGGAGGTGGACATGGTGCGGCAGCTCAGGTCGTGATTTGTGGATGACAAACGCGTTTGCGAATTCGATGCAGGCAGTGTAGAACTCGAATTCGCGAATGGCAAATGAGTTCGTTAGGTGAAAACCAGTGCCCGAGGCCGATCGGACCGCTGTCGACTTCGTGTCCAATCCCGGGCGGGTGGCCGCGCCCCGGCCGGCGCGCCACCGCGTGCTCCGCCCTGTCGTCCTGTCCTGCTCACCGCCCATGTCCCTGCCTGTTGACCTGTCCCCGTCCGACGATCCCGAGGCCCCTGAACGTGGCCCGCAGCGCGCGGTGCAGTCGGTCGAGGTCGGCGGCCGGCTGCTGCTGGCCCTGGCCCGCAGCCCGGGCCCGATGGGGCTGAAGGATCTGGCCTCGGCCGCGGCCCTGCCGGCCGCCCGCGCCCATCCCTATCTGGTGAGCTTCGGCCGGCTGGGCCTGATCGAGCAGGACAGCGTCAGCGGCCGCTACGCACTGGGTCCTGCGGCGCTGCAGCTGGGTCTGGCCGCGCTGCACCAGCTCGACCCGCTGCGCAGCGCGCAACCGGTGGCCGAGGCCCTCGCGCGGGAGACCGGGCTGGCCGTCGCCCTGTCGGTCTGGGGCAATCTGGGGCCGACGGTGGTGCGTCTGGTCGAGGCGGCGCAGCCCTTGCACGTGGCCATGCGGGTGGGCTCGGTGATGTCCGTCGCCGGCACCGCGACGGGCCAGGCCTTCGCCGCCCGGCTGCCCGATGAACCACTGCTGGAGGCGGCCGGTCTTGGCCTGGATGCGCTGGGCCGACCGGGTGCGCAGGCGCCCGATGCCCAGGTCCTGCGTGAGGAGTGGCGGCAGGTGCGCACCCTCTATGCCCGGCATGGTCTGGCCCGTGCCACCGGACGTCCCATTCCGGGCGTCAATGCCTTCGCCGCGGCGGTCACCGACCACGAGGGCGCGGTGGTGCTGGTGCTCACCGCGCTCGGTCACCAGGACGATGTCGACGCCGACTGGGACGGGCCGGTGGCCCGCGCCGTGCGTCTGGCCGCCGCCGACATCACCCGCCGCATCGGGGGAAGCGAGAGGTCTTCGGACGACCCTGCGTGATGAAGTTCACGCGGTGAGCCACCAGATCGTCTGTATCGTCCGCGACCGGTCCTGGGGCAGCCTGCCCCGGCACCGCATCCGGTGCAGGCAGCGGGCCCAGGCCCGCAGTGACCGCCGAAGAGTGGTCATGCCGCGTCGGTGCACCGTCTCGGGAGGGCGAGGGCGTGGAAGGTTTCGATGCGCGATGGGTGGTGCTGCTCAGCTGTGGGGTGCTGGTGCTGGTGCTGGCCGTCGGTGGCTGGCAGTTCCTGCGGCGGCGCAGCCGCCATCTGCCCGCGGAGCTGTGGCTGACGGGGCTGGCGCTGCTGGGGCTGGCCGGTCTGGGCATGGGTCTGTTCCAGCCGCTGCAGGCACGGGGTCTGCAGTGGATCGGGCCCTGCGCTGCCCTGGGCTCGGTGCTGTTCCAGGCCCAGGCACTGCAGGCCATCGGCGGACGCCGCTCGCAGCTGTCGCTGTGGGCCGTGCTGCTGCTGCTCTACCTGACGGCCCACCAGCTGCTGACGCTCTGGGCCGCCCTGCCGGCGCGGGCGGCCTTGACCACCGTCTGCCTGGCGCTGGGTCATCTGTGGATCGCCGGCTGCGCCCATGCCCTGGCGACGACCTGGCCCGGTGTGCCCGCGCGGGTGATCCGGGCGCTGTCGGCCGCCACCTGCCTGCTGCTGCTGGGCTGGCTGGGGCTGCGCATCGCGCTCTCGCTGCCGCTGGTGGGATCGCCCGATCCGCTGCAGCTGATCGTCATCGCCAGCGGCATGACGGTCAATGCGGTGGGCTGCACCCTGGCCTTCGCTGAACTGGTCCTGGACGAGCTGCGGCGGGCCGAGCGCCTGTCGTCGGATCGCCTGCAGCGCGAACTGGGCCGCCGTGAAGGCATGGCCCGCATGCAGGAGGAACTGCAGCGCGCGCGCCGCAACGAACAGGCGCAGACGAGCTGGATCGCCCTGCTGGCTCAGGACGTGGCCCAGCCGCTGGCCGACGCCCGGCAGGAGCTGGAGCAGCTGCGCCGCGATCCGGCGGCGCCTTCGCTGGACCAGCCCTGGTGGCTGGTGGACGAACCCCTGCGGCGGGCCCTGGCCACCCTGGATGCGCGGCTGCTGCCGCAGGGCCTCGGCCAGCAGCGCTCGCGTCTGCCCACGCGGGCCTGTGACCTGGGACGCCTGCTGCAGCAGGCGGTGGGCGATCTGGCGCCGACGCAGCGGGGCCGCATCCAGCTCGATCTGCCGGTCCGGCCGATCGAGGTCGCGGCCGTGGGCTACCTGTTGCGCCTGGCCATCGTGCAGCTGCTGCGCAATGCGCTGCAGCACGGTGCGCCGACGGGGCCGGTGCGGGTGCAGCTGCGCCCGGTCTTCGGCATCGACGGCATCAAGATCATCGTGCGGGATCGGGGGCCGGGATTCCCGGCGCCGGTCCTGCAGGCCTTCCGCGATGCCGATCCGGCGATCTGGACCGATCCCGGCCCCCAGGGCGCTGCACAGGGCCTGGCCCAGGGCGCCGCACAGGGCCTTGCCCTGGTGGCCCGCATCGCCTGGCTGTCGGGCGGCCGTCTGGTGCTGGACAACCCGGGCGGTGAAGGCGCACAGGCCATGCTGCTGCTGTCGACGGCCGGCGCCGTGCCGCCCCCGGCGGCAGCCTGAGCGTCCGCGGCCGGGCCGGAGGCCGCGGCCGGTGCCGGGCGGCCCAGGCCAGCGGCGGGTGGCTGCTGGCTGCTGGCTGTGGCCGCTGGCTGTGGCCGCTGGCTGGCCGCTGGTGGCTGCCGACAGCGCCGGCGTCGCCACCGTCGCGCCCGTCGTTCAGCGCGGCCGCTCGCCCTCGACCGCCTGCTCGACCATCCGCTGGCGCAGCCGCTCGTCGCGCGGCAGATCGACCGCCTGGCGCAGCGACGCCTGTGCGCTGCCGCCACCGGCCGGTGCCGCTCCCGGCGCACGGGTGCCGGACTCGATCACGTTGACGCGGTCGGCCGCCACCGCCCGCTCCTGGTGCCCGTCCGGGCAGCCGAGGTTGCTGTAGGTGACCCGCTCGCCGCGCACGCACTTGCGCAGCGCCCCCGCAGCCGCCTGCGGCGCCGGGCGCAGGCGTGCGCCCTCCGAGGCACGCAGGCCGTCACGCACCGAGCCGTTGTCGAAGACCAGGGGCCGGCGCACCGTGTGGGCCGGCTGAAGCCAGTCCCGCCACGGCAGCTGCCGCCCCAGCGTGTGGATCACGATCGACAGCAGGATCAGCGCCCCACCGATGGCGATCCGTCGAAGCAGCATGCCCGTCCCTCCCCGGGATCTTGTCCCTTGTGCGAGGGGTGGGATTCTCGCGGGCTGCGCGCCCCCGGCCGGCCGTGCCCGGGCCGGCCTTCTCGTGCCGAATGGGGAGGCCTCGTCAGCCCAGTCGGGGGGCGATGAACACCAGCGTGTTCTCCCGGACCCGCTCGAACAGCTCGATGACGTCCTGGTTGCGCATGCGGATGCAGCCGAGGGATGCGGGCGTGCCCAGCCGGCCCTCCTCGTCGGTGCCGTGGATGTAGATCAGACGCTGCAGCGAATCGACGGCCCCGCCCTTGTTGCGCCCGGGCTCCAGGCCGTCCAGCCAGATCACCCGCGAGGTCACCAGATCCTTGCCGCTGCGCGCGCCCGGCGCGGTCAGCACGCGGGCCTGGCGTCCGGTGGCCTGCCGTGCACGGAAGATGGTGCCTGTCGGCTGGCCGTGGCCGATCTTGCGGGCCACACGGTGCGCGCCGGGCGGGGTCTGCCGGCTGTCGCGCCGGCCGCCCAGGCCCGCCTCGGCGGTGGAGATCGGCCAGCGGTCGGTCACCTCCAGCTGCTCGACCAGCAGCAGTTCCTGCCGGTCGGCATCGATGACGACGACCTGCCCGTCGACGTGCTGCGGGAAGCGCCGCTGCAGGTCCAGCACCAGCGCGGGCAGCACCTCGGGGGGGCGGCTCAGGCCGTGGTGGGCCTCGGACAGGCTGGCCGGCGCGGCCCGGGCCGTCGGCTCGGGCCGGGCTTCGGCGGTCGGTCGGGCCTCGGCGGGTGGGCCCCAGCCGCTGCAGCAGACGATGACGGCCGCGCCGAGGCACGGCCAGCGGCTGCTGCGGGCCGGGCGCTCAGGCCGCTGGCCAGATCGTGTCCGGAACAGGTGCATGGGGCTCTCCTGGGGCGGCCTTGGACGGGCTTGGGCGGGATCCCAGCAAACGGCATGCCGTGCGGACGGTGCCGGGATCCCGCGGCGGGCGGCCGCCAGGCTGGGCATGATGCACCGGCCGGTCGGGGTCGGGCCGGGGCGCCGGCCCGCAGCGTCCGCCCGGTGATCGACGGCCAGGTCCGTCGGTGACCGGATCAGGTCGGGCCGGCCGGTCCGGCGGACAGGGCATCGTGCGTCAGGCGCCGTGCCGCGTGCCCCAGCGCCTGGGCCTCGGCCCGGCACAGCCGCAGACGGCGCAGCACCCAGGGCGTGAGCGCGATCGTGCCGTCGCGCGCCGGCCAGGTGGCGGCGGTGCAGGGGGCGGTCGGATCAGCGGGATCGCCGGGATCGCCGGGATCGGCGGTGGTCGCCGCGTCGATCCGGCCGCCGGCCGGCTCCGCGGGCCGGGGATCGGCCAGGGCGGCCGACTCCGACTGCGGCTGTGGCTGTGGCTGTGGCTGTGGCTGTGGCTGTGGCTGCGGCTGCGGCCCCGACCCCGACTCCGTCGCCCCGGGCGAGCCCGTCGTGAGCGCCACCGCGCAGGCCTGTGCGGTCTCGTCCAGCGCCTGCCGCACCGGTGTCGCCTGCACCCGCAGGCCCTGGCGGGCCAGCGTGTGCTGCACGGTGCCCAGCAGCGCCATCAGGGTGTAGCCATGGCTCAGCACGGCTTCGAAGCTGGCTTCGGGCACGCGGGCCCAGCGCGGCTCGGCCCGGCCGCGCTGGGCGGATGCGGCCAGCTGGCCCAGCGCGCCGTAGGCCTGGGCGCGGCTCAGGCGCAGCGCCAGCTGTGCGCCGGCCTCGGTCGGCCAGGCGGTGACGGCCACGGCATGGCGGGCCAGTGCCTGCTGCAGGCCGTCGATCTGGCGCTGCAGGCTGCGGCGCTCCCACGAGGGCAGCACGAAGCAGGCGGCCCAGGCCAGCAGCGCGCCGATGGCGGTGTCGGCCAGGCGCTCGCCCAGCGCCGGGTGGCTGCCCGGGTCCATCATCACCGGCTGCAGCAGGGCCAGCAGCGTGGCGGCGGTGGCCGTCACGCGGTAGCGGTGGTTGACGTGGGCATGGGCGACACCGACGGCCGCCAGGAAGATCCACGGCAGCCAGCCGGGCTGGTGCAGGGCCAGCAGGCCGGCCGTCAGCAGGCAGCCGATGACGGTGCCGCTCAGGCGCTGGTTGCGGCGCGCCAGGGTCTGCTCCAGGTTGCCGCGCAGCACCACGGCCACGCTCAGCACCAGCCAGTACGGATGGGTCGCCCACGGCAGGGCCTGGGCCAGCAGCCAGGCGGCGCTGGTGGCCAGGGCGGTGCGCAGCGCATGGCGCAGCACCGGCGAGCGCAGGTTCAGGTGCGGCCGCAGCGCGGCCAGCGGCCAGCCCTCGGGCGAGACGAAGTGCTGCAGCTCGGCCGGGCTCAGCGGGCTCGGGCGGTCGGGGCCGCCGGTGCGCTCGATCAGCGCCTCGACCTCGATGCCCAGCTGGCCGATGCGGTGGCCGAGCGTGCGCAGCAGGCTCAGGCGCGGATCGTCGTCGGGCACCGGCACCTGGGCCAGGTCGTGCTGCAGCCGCTGCTGCAGGGCCAGGGCGTCCAGCCGCGGCAGCGGGCCGTGGCCGGCGACGGCGTCGGCCAGCGCCTGCAGGGCATCGGCCGCGGGGCGCAGGCTGGCGGCGATGGCCTCGCGCCAGCGCCGGGCGGCCGCGTCGTCGCCCAGCAGGGCCAGATCGAGCCGGCTGGCCAGCAGCAGGTCGCGCAGCTCGATCAGGCGCAGCACCAGATCGGTCAGGCGCCGGGCCTGGGGCGAGGGCCGTGCGGCGAAGACCCGGTCGCGTGCGGCCTGCAGCGTCTCGGCCAGGCTCACGTCGTCCTGGATCGAGGCGCGCAGCGTGTCGTCGTCGTCCGGGTGGGCGCTGGCGATGCGCTGCGCGCGCGAGTGCAGGCGGGTGGCGGCCGCGCGCAGCGCCTCGGCCACCGCCAGGCTGCGGTAGCGGCGGCGCAGCCCATGGCTGACGACCTGGGCCCAGCCGGCATACAGCAGCGCGCCGGCCAGCGTCCAGCCGGTGTGGACAACGGCGTCCAGCGGCTGGCCGGGCCCGTGGCCGGCCAGCGCGAACACCAGCGACAGCGTGGCCGCGAAGCCGACCGCGCCAGCGCGCAGGCCCCAGGCCATGGCCAGCTGGGTCAGCGCGCCGATGACGGCGATCAGCAGCGCCAGCGCGGCCACGCCGTGGGCCTGGCCGCGCAGCAGCGTGGTGGCCAGCGTCACCGTGGTGACGACGCCGGCGGCCGGCAGCACGCGGCGCCAGGTGCGCTGCGGCGCGTTCGGCGTGTCGGGCAGCGAGGTGCAGACGGCGCCGCCGGACATCAGCAGCGCGACCGTCGGCCCGCCGATCAGGCCGCCCAGGCCCTGGATCAGGCCGATGCCGAGGGCCACCGACAGGCCGTTGACGAGGTGGGCGGGCCAGCGGCGGGGATCGCGCCAGGCGGTGAGGGCGGGCGGGACGGGCCGTATGGGCGGCGCGGGGGGCGGTGCGGGGGTGGGTGGGAGCGGGCTCACCCGCCCGAGTGTGCCCGCTGTACCGCGCCTCAGGCCTGGGCGACCTGGAAGCGGGCCACGCTGTCGTTGAGCCGGCGCGACTGCTCGGCCAGGCTCATGGCGGCGGCCGCGGCCTCCTCCACCCGTGCGGTGTTCTGCTGGGTCACGCGGTCGATCTCGCGCACGGCCTGGCTGACCTCGGTGATGTCGGCGCTCTGGCGGGTCGAGGCGGCGGCCATCTCGTCGATCAGGGCCGCCGCGCGCTGCACGCTGGCCAGGATCTCGGTCATGGTCTGGCCGGCGCCGTTGACCAGGCGCGTGCCGCCGTCGACCCGGCTGCCGGCGCTCTCGATCAGCTGCTTGATCTCGCGTGCCGCGCCCGAGCTGCGTTGGGCCAGCGCCCGCACCTCGCCGGCCACCACCGCGAAGCCCCGTCCCTGCTCGCCGGCGCGGGCGGCCTCGACGGCCGCGTTCAGCGCCAGGATGTTGGTCTGGAAGGCGATGCCGTCGATGGTGCCGATGATCTCGCTGACCTTGCGCGAGCTCTCGCTGATGCCTTCCATGTTGCTGACCATGTCGGCGAACAGCGCATGGCCGCGGCCGGCCACCTCGGCGGCGGCGCGCGTCAGCTCGCGCGCCTGCGCCGCATGATCGGCGTTGTGCTGCACGGCCTCGGTCAGCGCCTCCAGGCTGGAGGCGGTGCGCTGCAGCGCGGCAGCCTGCTCCTCGGTGCGCTGCGACAGGTCGTTGTTGCCGTCGGCGATCTCGCGCGAGCCCTGGTCGATCACCGCCGCACTGCTGCGGATGGCGGCCACGGTGCCCGAGAGCTGCTGGCGCATGCGGGCCATCGCGCCCATCAGCGTGTGTTCATGGCCCGCGGCGGCATCGCTCGGCTCGGTGGCCTCGGCCCGCAGGTCGCCGGCGGCGATGCGCTCGCTGAGGCGGGCGGCATCCGTCGGCTCACCGCCGATCGAGCCCAGGATCGCGCGGGTGAAGCGCCAGCACAGCAGCCCCAGCACCAGCACTGCCCCCAGGCACAGGCCGGCGAACAGCCGCACCTCGGCCCAGAAGGCCTCGTCGATGTCGGCCACGAAGAAGCCCGAGCCGACCCACCAGCCCCAGGGGGCGAAGGCCTTGACGCCGTTGATCTTGGGCTCCAGCACCTCGCCGCCCGGGCGTTTGACCAGCAACGTGACGAGGCCCACGCCGTCGGGCGCGGCGGCCATCGCCTCGGCATAGACGACGCCGTCCGGCCGGCCGTCGAGCGACTTCGCCTGCGAGGTCGGGATCGTGCCCCGGATCCTGGCGTTGGGGTGGGCCCACAGGTAGCCGTTGGCCTCGCGCACGAAGTAGTAGGCCTTGCCGTCGTGGTTCAGGTGCGTCAGGGCCTCGGCCGCGGCGGCCTGGGCCTGGGCGCGGGTCAGCTTGCCGGTGCTCTCCAGGCCCTGGTAGTGCTGGAGCATGGCCTCGCCCATCAGGGCCATGGTGCGGATCTGGGCCCGCCGGTCTTCCAGCATCGTCTTGCGGATGGAGCCGATGGCCGCGGCGCCCAGCAGCACGGAAGCGGTGACGGCCACGAGGCACAGGGTCAGCAAACGTCGGGTCAGGGTCATCGGGTGAGCGGGTCGCGGAGTGAGCCAGGGGGATGCAGGCGCCGGGCGGCGTGCCCGTGGTTATCGGACAACCGTCCGCCAGGTTGAATCCGGCGTGGCCGCCGCCGCTCACAGCGTCTCGCGCGTGTGGATCTCCATCGGCACGATGACCGAGCGCGCGGCGGTGGCGCTGTCGCCCTGCACCGCGGCCACCAGCTGGCCGATGGCGGCCTGGGCCAGGGCCGCGAAGGGATGGGCGATGGCCAGCGACAGGCTGCCGTCGATCAGCCCGGCGCGCATGGCCGGCAGCAGCTCGTGGCCGACGGTCACCAGCTGGCCGGCGCGGCCGCTGTCGCGCACCGCCGCCAGCATGCCCGATACCCCGCCGCCGGCCACGTACAGGCCGCACAGATCCGGGTGGCGGCGCAGCAGCGCCTCGGTCATCTCGCGGGCGATGGCATCGGACTCGAAGGTCGAGCGCGGCTCCAGCAGCGTGAAGCCGTCGCCGTGCTCGCGCAGCCAGGAGCGCAGGCCGCTCTCGGCCAGCTCCTGGTTGCGGTAGCGGTGGGTGCCGACCAGGATGCCCAACGGGCCAGGTGTGCGGCACAGGTGGCCGAAGGTCCAGCCCGCCATGCGGCCGATCTTCCAGCCGTCCAGGCCGACATAGGGCACCGGTTGCGGGCCCGACAGCGGCGTCACCAGCGCGATCACCGGCTGGCCACGCGCGATCAGGCGGGCGATCGCCTCACCGACGATCGGGTGCTCGGCCACCACCAGGCCGAGGGCGTCGACCGTGTCGGCCAGCGCCTGCAGACGCTCGGCCAGCTGCTCGGGGCCGAGGTCGTCGAGCACGTCCACCCGCAGTTGCAGCTGCGCGCCGGGCCAGGCCGCCGCCGCGTCCTCCAGCGCCTGTCGCAGGCCGTGGGTGAACGGGCGGTGGGGGGTCTGCACCAGCACGCCCAGGCGCAGCCGTGGCCGTGCGGCCACCGCCTGGCGCGCCAGCAGGCCGGCACCGTGGAAGCCGATCGTGCGCGCGGCCTCCGTCACGCGCAGCCGGGTGGCCTCGCGCACCTTGTGCGGCTCGGCCAGCACGCGGTTGACGGTGGCCAGGGAGACGCCGGCGGCGGTGGCGACATCGCGCAGGGTGGGGCGGGGCATGGGGGCAGGACAGCGGTCACGACAGGGCAGCGGGCGGCCGGGCGCAGGGCCGGTGGCCGTGCGCGTGCGGCGGCGCCGTCAGCCTAGCGCCGGCTGAGACGAATGCGGTGTCGCGATGCCTGGATCTGCGGGTAAGTCCCTGCAGAAACAGCGCAATCGTCTCAGAGCCGGCGGTGTGTGATGAAACGCCATGAGACGAAATGAGATTCGATCGGGTGGCCCGCCTTGCCCGCCAGGGGGCGCCCGCCCGACCATCACGGCACCGGACTTCGACACCCGGCGCACCCTCGGATCCGAGCCGGCGCGCCTGCCCCTGGACCATCATGGACGATCTGCAATTCGGCACCCGCAACAAGCGCGGCGACTGGGCTCCGGCCACGGCGCTGCGTGCCTCCCCGATCTGGCCGCCGCAGCCGGCCCGCGCACTGTCGTGGCTGATCGGCTACCTGTGGCCGTGGAACGCGCTGTTCCTGGCCAGTGCGCTGCTGTGGTGGCGCTGGCTGATCCCCGACGAGGCCACCCGCCGCACGCTGGACATCGGCTGGATCGGCCCGCTGCTGGTGGCCAACATGATGGGCATCGCGCTGTTCTACGGTGCCATCGAGTGGCGCTGGTACCACCGCCGGGCACAGGACCGGCGCTTCAAGTACAACGGCCGCTTCCCGGCCGAGCAGCCGTCCGACGTGTTCTGGTTCCGCAGCCAGAACCTGGACAACGCGCTGCGCACGCTGCTGATCTCGGTGCCCATCGGCACCGCCATCGAGGTCGCGCTGCTGTGGGGCTATGCGAACGGCTGGATCGCGCAGCGGGACTGGGACAGCCATCCCGGGCAGATCATCGCCCTGGTGGCGCTGGCGCCGGTGATCCACGAGGCGCACTTCTTCGTCATCCACCGTGCGATCCACTGGGGGCCGCTGTACCGCTGGGTGCATGCGGTGCACCACAACTCGGTCAACCCGTCGCCGTGGTCCTCGCTGTCCATGCATCCGGTCGAGAGCCTGGCGTATTTCGGTGTCGCCGCCTGGGTGCTGGTGATGGCCGGCCATCCCTTCCTGGCGGTCTGGTTCTTCCATCTGGCCGGCTTCGGTGCGGTGGTCGGCCACATCGGCTTCGACAAGCTGGCGTTCGGCGCCGACGGCCGTCCGCTGATGGACACCAGCGCCTATGCCCACTACCTGCACCACAAGCATTTCGACGTGAACTACTGCGACAACGGCGTGCTGCCGCTGGACGTCTGGACCGGCTCCTGGCACGACGGCTCGCCCGAGGGCGAAGCCCGCATGCAGGAACGCTTCCGCCGCAAGCGCGAGCGCATGAACACGGCCTCGTCCTGAGCCGCCGCGAGGCCGGGGCGTGCGGCCCCGACCGGGCCGCGGCTTGCGCAAGCCTCAACCTGACCGTCAGAACAAGGAGACATTCCCATGCCCGACTGGATCACCGTCTGCCCGGCCGCCGAGATGGACGCCGAGAGCGTGCGCCGTCTCGACCACGCCGGCCGCAGCTATGCCGTCTACCGCGGCCCGGCCGACGACTACTACTGCACCGATGGCCATTGCACCCACGAGGCCGTGCATCTGGCCGACGGCCTGGTGATGGACTACGCCATCGAATGCCCGAAGCACGGCGGCGAGTTCGACTACCGCAGCGGCGAGGCCACGCGCATGCCGGCCTGCCGCAACCTGCGCACCTGGCCGGCGCGCTGCGCGGACGGTCTGGTGCAGATCGAGGTCTGAGCCGCCATGGACACCGCCCCCTTGCCGCCGTCCGCTGCCGCCGACCCGATGGTCATCGTCGGTGCCGGTGAATGCGGCGCGCTGGCCGCGCTGACCTTGCGCCAGCGCGGCTGGCCCCACGGCATCGTGCTGATCGGCGAGGAGCCGGTCGGCCCCTACGAGCGGCCCGCGCTGTCCAAGCCGGCGGACGACGGCACGCCGTGGCGGCCGATGGCCGAGACGGCGCAGCTGGCCGAGGCCGGCATCACGCTGCAGCTCGGCACGGCCGTGACCGCGATCGACCGCGGCCCGCGCACGCTGCGGCTGGCCGATGGGCGCCGCCTGCGCTGGCATCGCCTGCTGCTGGCCACCGGCGCGGTGCCGCGGCCGCTGGCCGTGCCCGGCGGCGCGCGGGCCCGGGTGCTGCGCACGCTGGCCGATGCGCAGGCCCTGTTCGAGGCGGCACGGGCGCTGTCGGGTGGCGCGGCGGGCACATCGGCTGCCGCGGCGGTCGCGGCCTCCGCATCCCTCGCGGCGGCGGCGTCACGCGCATTCGCCCCTGCGTCCGCGGCCGACGCCAGCTCCGCCCCAAGGTCCGCGCTCGCCTTCGCGGCCGACGCCAACGCTGCTCCCACATCCGCCTCCGCCCCGCAGGCGGTGATCGTCGGCGGCGGCCTGATCGGGCTGGAGAGCGCGGCGCTGCTGCGCGGCCTGGGCCTGGGCGTCACCGTGGTCGAGACCGGGCCCGTGCTGCTGGGCCGGGTCGTGCCCGCCGCGCTGGCCCGCCGCCTGCAGGCCCTGCACGAGGCGGCCGGCGTGCAGGTGATCACCGGCGCGGCGGTCGAGGCGGTGACGGCCGACAGCGTGCAGCTGCGCGACGGCCGGCAGTTGCCGGCGGCCTGCGTGCTGGCGGCCATCGGCGTGCAGCCGGCCACCGCGCTGGCCGAGGCGGCCGGCCTGACCTGCGCGGACGGCATCGTCGTCGATGCCCGCCTGGCCACGGCCGATCCGACGGTGTTCGCCGCCGGTGACTGCGCCGCCGTGCAGACCGCGCCGGACACGGCGCCGCAGCGTTCGCAGAGCTGGCGCGCCGCCCGCGAGCAGGGCGTGCACGCGGCCGGCGCGATGCTGGGCGAGGCCGCGCCCCTGGTGCAGCGGCCGTGGTTCTGGTCCGATCAGCTGGGCCACGGCCTGCAGGTGGCGGGCCGGCCCGAGGCCGACCGGCCCTGGATCGAGCGGCCGTCCGGGCCCGGCGCCACGCTGCTGCTGCAGCTCGATGGCGAGGGCCGTCTGGCCGCGGCGGCCGGGCTGGCGCCGGGCCAGGCCATCGCCCGTGACATCCGGCTGCTGGAGCGGCTGATGGACGCCGGCATCCGCCCCGATCCCGCCGTGCTGGCCGATGCGGCCGTGCCGCTGAAGAGCCTGTGGCCGCGTTGATCCACGCGGCCCCGACCAGCGTTCCCTGACCTGCGTTCCCTGACGGCCGCCTCGATGCGGCCGCCCTTCCCGCGCCCCCACCCACGAAGGAGACACACCATGCGCGCCACCACCCTGAACCTCGCCCTGTCCGCGCTGATCGGCAGCACCGCGCTCGTCGCGGCGCCCGCCGCCCAGGCGCAGAAGATCGGCGTCACCATGGTCGACTACAACGACACCTTCCGCACCCTGCTGCGCAAGGGCATCGACGAGGCCGCGCACAAGGCGGCCGGCGGCAAGGTGACCGTGCAGTTCGAGGATGCGAAGTCCGACGTCGGCAACCAGCTCAGCCAGATCCAGAACATGATCGCGCAGAAGTTCGACGCCATCATCGTGCAGGCCGTCGACACCGATGCCACGCCGCGCATGACGAAGATGGCCACCGAGGCCAAGGTGCCGCTGGTCTACGTCAACCTCAAGCCCTCGGACTTCGACCGCCTGCCGGCCGGCGTCTCGGTGGTGGCCAGCGACGAGCGCGTCGGCGGCACGGTGCAGGCGCAGCAGGTCTGCAAGCTGCTGAAGGGCAAGGGCCAGGTCCTGGTGCTGATGGGCGACCTGGTGCACGAGGCCGCCCGCACCCGCACCGATGCGGTCGAGAAGGTGGCCGGCAGCCCGGGCTGCGAAGGCCTGAAGGTCGTCGACAAGCGCGAGGGCAAGTGGAGCCGCACCCAGGCGCAGGACATCGCCACCAACTGGCTGACCGCCGGCACCCGCTTCGACGCCATCGTCGCCAACAACGACGAGATGGCGCTCGGTGCGCTCAACGCCCTGAAGGCGGCGCGCAAGCTGACGCCCAACGTGGTGGTCGCCGGCATCGATGCCACGCCGGACGCGCTGGCCTCGATGAAGGCCGGCGAGCTCAAGGTCAGCGTGTTCCAGAACGCCGCGGCCCAGGGCCAGGGCGCGCTCGACGCGGCGCTGAAGCTCAGCCGCAGGCAGCCGGTCGACAAGTTCGTCAACGTGCCCTTCGAGCTGGTCACGCCGGAGAACATGGCGCGCTACATGGGGCGCAACTGACGTCCCTGACGGACGACATCGGCGGACGACCACAACGGATGTCCTGAGGGGCTGTCCGGACCGGCCACGGCCAGGTCCGGCCTGTGCCGTGCGCCGTGTGCGGCGTGAGGCGTGAGGCGTGAGGCTTGTGCCGGGCCGGTGCGTGCGGTGCGTGGAACCCACACGCGCCGCGTCCGAACGCACCGGCCCGGGTTTTCCACGGTGGCCGGTCCCGTCGGGCCGGTGGGCCCGCAGCGCTGCGGCCGGGCTGGCCGCAGCCGCAGCCGCAGCCGCAGCCGCAGCCGCAGCCGCAGCCGCAGCCGCAGCCGCAGCCCGCCGGATCCGGTACAACCCGGCATCGTCACTGCCCGGGGTCCGTCATGCCCGTTGCCCGTCCGCGCTGTCCGGTGCTCGCGCTGTGCGCCCTCGTCTGGCTCGGTGCGCCCGTGCCGGCGCGGTCCCAAGGTCCGGCCGAGCGCCACGCCGACGGCCCACCGGCGGCCCGGGCCGCGGTCCGTCTCCTGGCCGCCGATCTGCGCGAGACGGTGTTGCCGCTCGCCGTCACCGTGCAGGATCTGCAGGGCCGGCGCGAGACGCACACGATCGCCGTCACCGTCTACCGCCCGCCGGGCGAGGCGCCGCGGCCCTTGCTGGTGTTCAACCACGGCCGTGCGCCACAGCAGACGCGGGCCGTCCAGGGCCGCATGCGGCCCGAGGCCCTGGCGCGCTGGCTGGTCGGCCAGGGCTTCGTCGTCATGGTGCCCACGCGCGTGGGCTATGGCGAGACCTACGGTGACTTCGACCCCGAGGCCAGCGGCCCCTGCCGTGACCGCCAGGTCGAGCCCATGCACGCGGCGGCCGTCCACCAGGTGCTGGCCACGGTGGCGCTGGCGCGCGAGCTGCCGTGGATCGATGCCCGGCGCTGGGTGGTGATGGGCCAGTCGGTGGGCGGACAGACGGCGGTGGCCACGGTGGCGGCCGCGCCGGACGGCCTGGTCGGTGGCATCAATCTGTCGGGGGGCAGTGGCGGCGATCCCCGGCTCAATCCGGGCCGGCCCTGCCAGCCCGAACGCATCGGCGCGCTGTGGCAGCGCCTGGCGGCCACCGCGCAGGTGCCGATGCTGTGGCTGTACTGGGTCAACGACCGCTACTGGGGAGCGGATGTGCCGCGCCAGTGGCATGCGGCGTGGACGGCCGGCGGCGCCCCGGCCCGGTTCGAGCAACTGCCGCCCTCGGGTGAGGATGGCCACCGCGGCATCGACCAGGACATGGCCGGCTGGACACCCCGGGTGCAGGACTTCCTGCGCACGCTCTTCCCGCAGGGCGCCGCGGCGCCTTGAGCGGTATCGCGGCGGCGCACGGCCACGGCGCGCCGCGGACGGCGGCGCCGCGCGGCGTGGATCAGCCCTGCAGCTGCTGCAGCTGCGCCTCCAGGCGCGCGACCTCGGCCTTCAGCTGCGTGTTCTCGGCATTCAGCGTGGCCACCTGTTCGCGCAGCGCGGCCATCACCGCGGCGGTCTGGGCGGCGTCGCCGGCCGGGTCGGCTGCATCGGCCGGGTCCGCCTTGTCGCCCTTCGGCTTGCGCTTGCCGTCACGCACCTTCTTGGCGGCCTCGCGCAGCGCGACCTTGCCGCCCTGCACCGCCTCGACCTGCTGCTCGGCCGGCAGCGTGGCCACCGTGGCGGCGGCGCTGATCGACACGTCACCGGCGCGCACGGCGGCGAGCAGCTCGGGCGTGGCGTGCTGCTGGATCTTCTCGATCTGGGCCACCTGGGCGCTGCTCAGGCGGGCGGCGCGGGCCAGCGATTCGCGGGTGTCGAGGGCATCGCCCGCGGCCTCGTCGTCCTCGGTGGCGGGCGTGCCGGCGGCCGATCCCGTGGTGGATCCGACGGTGGCATCGGTGCTGCCGTCGGCCCAGGGCGGGGTGTCCGGCCCGGCGGCCCCGGCGGTCCCGGCGGCCGGCGCCTCAGCCGGCAGGCCCGCGGCCGAGCCGGCGCCGCTGGCCAGCTTCAGGCCGCCGGCTGCGGGCGTGTCCTCGGACGGCTCAGGCGGCAGGCCGGCCTCTTCCCGGGCGCGGGCGCGGCGGGCGCCGAGGATCTCGCGCTTGCGCAGGGCCAGCACGCCGCGCTGGTAGACGCTGACGCTGCGCCGGCCCAGGTGCTGGTCGATCATCCACAGGTGCACGTCCTCGATCGAGTGCAGGCCCGGGTGCTGCTGGGTGCGGAAGGGCAGGCCGTGCTTCTGGCACAGCGCGTAGCGGTTGTGGCCGTCGACCAGCACATCGCCCCACAGGATCAGCGCGTCGCGGCAGCCTTCGGCCAGCAGGCTGCGTTCCAGCGCCTCGTATTCCTCGGGGGTCAGGGGGTCGATGTAGGCCTTGAGGTCTTCGCGGACGTCGATGTTCATGCGGGCGGCGGTCGGTAGGGCTGGGCGCCGGAACGCCCGGCGCGCGCGGCGCGGCAGGCGGCCGCCCGGGCGCGCGGACGGCGAAGGGGCGCGATTCTAGGCAGTCCCGGGTGCCGGGCCGCGGGCCTGCACTGTCGTGGGGATGTGACGATGGCGGCGAACGACATAACATGGATGAGTTCAATTCTCATTTCTGTTTTGTCATGATGCTGCTGTTGGCACGTTCGTCCACGATCCGGCCCGTTGTCTCCGCCCTGGCTCTGCTGCTCTCGCTCGGGGGATGTGCGGTGGCGCCGCAGGGCGAGGGGGCGTCGGCGGCAGCGGTGGTGGCCCCGGCTCCGGCCCCCCCCGCGGCAGCGCCGTCCGCCTGGCCCGAGACGGCCGTGGTGCTGGAGCAGCTGACGATGGTCGAGCAGCCGCCGTTGCGGGTCCCGTCGAGCCGGGCCGACGGCCGCATCATCGGCCCGGCGCTGCTGTACGTGCACGTGACGGCCGTCGGCGAGGTGCAGAAGGTGCGGCTGCACACGTCCAGCGGCAATCCCGACATGGACCGCGAGGTGATGCACTTCGCGCGGGCGATGCGCTTCGCACCGCCGGTGATCGCACCGCAGACCGCGCCTCAGGCCGTCACGCTGGTGCTGCCGGTGCACCTGCCGAAGTCGATGGGCGCCGCGCGGGAGAGCTGGCAGCCCTGAGCGGTGCCGTCCGCGCATCGCGCTGCGGCGTCTGCGACGGGCTCTGGCCGAACTGACGGCGGTAGTCGCCCGAGAAGCGGCCGAAGTGCCAGAAGCCGTGGCGGGTGGCGATGTCGTAGATCGACTCGTCGGCGCGACGGCGCACCAGCGCGCGCCGCGCCAGGTTCAGCCGCAGCGTGCGCAGGTACTGCATCGGCGACAGGCCCAGCACCTGGTCGAAGGCATAGGCCAGCGTGCGCGGACTGGCGCCCAGCCGCGCGGCGATGGCGCCCAGCTGCGGGCCCTGGTCCTCGTGCATCTGCGCCAGCATGCAGGCGGTGGCGCGGTCGACCAGATCCTGCCGCGCACGGCCACGCGGCAGCTCCTGCGGCACGCTCAGGCCGAGCAGCGCGTCGCACAGCGCGTCGAACACGGCCTCGGCCTGCGGCGCGCCCACCGGGCCGGGCGCGGTGTCCGCATCGGCATCGGCCATCGGCTGCAGGCCGGTCAGGGCCTGCCACAGCACGCGCTGGAGGTGCTCGCGCGTGGCCGGCGGCACGCTGACCGGGGCCACGGTGCCGGGGCGCAGGGCCGGCAGGTCCTGCCGGTCCAGGCCGTGGCGGGCCAAGTGCCGATCGAGTGCGGCGGTCTCGGCCACCACGCCCAGCAGCAGGCAGTCGTCGGGTGTGCGCAGGTCGACCTCGCCGTCGTGCACGGCCAGCAGCTCGTCGGCCCGCACCGGGCAGCCGTTCTGGCTGAGGCTCGCGGGGGCGGCCGTGGCTGCCCGCGGCCGCAGCGCCAGGCCCAGGCTGTCGGCGCCCAGCAGGCCGCGCTGGCGCAGCGCATGGCTGGTGTGCTCGGCGAAGACCTGCAGGCCCGGCACGCGCAGCTCGGTCAGGCGGCCGTGGAAGCGGCCGCGGCCCAGCTGCTGGTAGTCCAGTTGCCAGTCGCCCAGGCGTTCGAGGTGGTCTTCCAGCGTGTCGGCCCGGTGCTGGGCGCAGCGCCACGCGACCGTGCGTGTGCCGCACCCGGGCGGTGCGACGGGCACGGGGCCGGGGGCGGTTCCGGGCGACAGGAGCGGCAGGGCAGGCGGTGACGGCATCGGGGGGACGCGCAAGCAAGCAGCGCGCCGGGCGCGGATCATCCCGAGACGGCCCGCGCACCGCATCGGGACTTGCCCGCTGGCCGCTCAACCTCGCCGGCGGCGGGCCGATATCTGCGCATGGCGTCTGCCCTGCTTTCCACGCACCACGACCCGCTCGCGGTGCTGGCCTCCTGTGTGATCGCGACCTGCGCGTCCTATGTGGCGCTGGATCTGGCGCGGCGCATGCGCGGCAATGAACCCCACATCGCCCGCCTGTGGTTGATCGGTGGCGCGCTGGCGCTGGGCACCGGCGTGTGGTCGATGCACTTCGTCGCCATGCTCGGCTTCGAGGCCGGCATTCCGCTGGGCTTCGCGCCGCGCGCGACCCTGCTGTCCTGGCTGGCCGCGGTGCTGGCCGGCGGCATCGCCCTGGCGATGGCGCGGCGCGACCGTCTGGGGGGCTGGGTCCTGGTCGGCGGGGCCACGGCCATGGCCACGGCCATCAGCGCCATGCACTACATCGGCATGGACGCCCTGGTGCTGTTGCCGGGCATCGTCTGGGACCGGGCGCTGGTGCTGGCCTCGGTGCTGGTGGCCTGGGTGGCCTCGGCGGCGGCGCTGGCCATCGTGATGCTGATGCGGCGCTACCGTGGCCGCGAACGGCTGGCGGTGCAGCTGGTGGCCTCGGTGGTGATGGGGGCGGCCATCGCCGGCATGCACTACACCGGCATGGCCGCGGTGCAGCTGCCGGTGGGTGCGGTCTGCCTGAGCCAGGACGGCCTGCGGGGCCAGGGCATGCTGGCGCTGATCGGCACCGGCTCGCTGCTGCTGCTGGGGGTGGCCCTGGCCACCTCGGTCAACGATGCGCGGCGTCACAGCGCGGAGCGCCGCCTGCGTGAATCGCTGCAGCAGGCCAACACCGATCTGCAGAACGCCAATGCCGAGCTGCACCGCCTGGCCTTCCAGGATCCGCTGACCGGCCTGCCCAACCGGGCCTTGTTCACCGATCGCCTCAGCCGCGCGGCGCTGGCGCCGTCCGGCGGCCAGATCCTGCCGCTGGCCGTGCTGTTCGTCGATCTGGATGGCTTCAAGCCGGTCAACGACACCTGGGGGCATGCGGTGGGTGATGCGGTGCTGCGCGTGGTCGCGCGGCGTCTGGCCGCGCCGCTGCAGGACCGGGACACGCTGGCGCGGCTGGGCGGTGACGAGTTCGTCGTGCTGCTCGAAGGCCCGGACGTCGCCCAGCGGGCGCCGCAGCTGGCCGAGCGGCTGCTGCAGGCGCTGGGGGCCTCGATCCGGGCGGAGGAGCACGAGATCACGCTGTCGGCCTCCATCGGCCTGGCCCTGCATCCCGAGGACGGCACGGCCGAGCAGCTGGCGACCCATGCCGATGCGGCGATGTACGAGGCCAAGCGCAGCGGCGGCAGCACCTGGCGGCGTTTCGAGCCGCGCATGATCGAGGGTGCCGGCGCACAGGTCGATCTGCAGCAGGGCCTGCGCCAGGCGCTGGCCCGTGACGAGTTCAGCCTGCAGGTGCAGCCCAAGCTGCGCACGGCCGATGCCGGCATCCACGGCGTCGAGGTGCTGCTGCGCTGGCGCCATCCGCAGCGCGGCATGATCAGCCCGGCCGACTTCATCCCGGTGGCCGAGCGCTTCGGCATGATCGGCGCCATCGGTCAGTGGGTGCTGGAACAGGCCTGTGCGCTGCTGGGCCACTGGGTGGCCCAGGGCCGACCCTGGCGGCTGGCGATCAATGTGTCGCCGCAGCAGCTGCGCCAGCCGGACTTCGCCCAGCGCGTGCTGGCCGAGCTGGACACGCACCGCATTCCGCCCGGCCGGCTGGTCCTCGAGATCACCGAGACGGCGATGATGGAGTACGCCCCGGGCGAGCAGCAGCAGCTGCAGGACCTGGTCGACGCGGGCGTGTGGATCTCGATCGACGACTTCGGCACCGGCTGGTCCAGCCTGGCGCAGCTGCGCCGGCTGCCGGCCCAGCAGGTCAAGCTCGACCGCAGTCTGGTGGTCGACATCGCCACCGACCCGCAGGCCCGGGCGGTGCTGGAGGCCGTGCTGCGGCTGTCGCACGCCCTCGGCCGCGAGGTGGTGGCCGAGGGCGTGGAGACGGCCGCCCAGGCCGCCGTCCTGGCCGCGCTCGGCTGTGACCTGCAGCAGGGCTGGTTGCATGCGCGGGCCATGCCGCCGGCGGCCTTCGAGGTCTGGTCCGCGGCCTACGAGGGCGGGCGGCGAAGCGCCGCGGCCGCGCCCGTCCCGCCGGCTCCGGCCCTGGTTTCCCCCCCTGCCCGTATCGAGGAGATCGGCCATGCCTGACCGTCAGACGGAACCCCACACCGCCCCCCACACCGATACCCACCGGCCTTGCGAGGCCCGATCCGGCGGCACCGCCGCCCTCGGGCCGCCGCTCGTCCGCCCGACCGTGGGCCGCGGCCTGCGGCTGCTGGCCGGCGTGCTGGCCGCCACCGCGCCGTGGACGGCGTCCGCGCTGCTGGTGACCAACGGTTCGTTCGAGCAGATCGCGGACGCCCCGGCGCGCGTGACCGACAACCTGAGCGGCTGGACCACGGCCTCGGGCTACACCTTCGTCTCCTCGTCCACGATGTTGGGTCTGGCGACCGGGGGCATCTTCGGGGCCGGGGGTCCGGTGCATCTGATCGCGGCGTCGATCAGCCCCGACGGCGGCAATTTTCTGGCCACCGACACCGACTACTACAACTTCGGACCGCTGCTGACGCGGCTGGACGGGCTGGAGCCCGGCCAGTCCTATGCGCTGAGCTTCTGGCAGGCCATGGGCAAGCAGGATCTGGCCGGCGATGTGCAGGCGGTGGCCGGCCACTGGACGATCGGTCTGGACGACGCGGTGCTGGGCCACAGCGCCCAGGTGTACGCCACCGCCGACAATGGCTACTTCTCGGGCTGGATGCTGCAGACGCTGCGCTTCGAGGCCACGGCACCCAGCGAGATGCTGAGCTTCCTGGCCGTGGGCAGTGGCACGGGCCTGCCGCCCTTCGTGCTGCTCGACGGGGTCCGGGTGGCGGCCATCCCGGTGCCCGACAGCCTGGCGCTGGCCGGCCTGGCCTTGCTGCTGGCCGGGGTGACGGCGGCGGTGCGGCGCCCGCGCCCGGCGCGCTCGCCGGCCTGACCGGCGCGCCGCTGGCGGTTCAGCCCCGGCCGTCCGGCCGGGCGCCGCCGGTGGGGGCGCCCGCAGGCCCCGGTCGGGCCGCGGCCACCAGGCCCAGGCTGAGCCAGACGGCGACGCTGAAGTAGGCCGTCATCCAGCCGACCTCGGTGTGCCAGATCGACCAGTCGTGGCTGACGGTCCAGCGCGAGGCGGCGTCGATCACGCCGGCCTCCAGCTCGCGCGGCGCATGGCCGGCCGCCCGCTGGGCCTGCCAGCGGGCCCAGTACATCGGCACGTCCACCGCCACCATGTAGCCGACATAGGCCGCGCCGGCCACGCCCCACAGGGCCAGCACCCGGCGCAGCCCGGCGCTGACCTGCGGCCACAGCGCCGGCAGCAGCGCGACGATGGCGCCCACCGTCAGCGCCCACAGCGATTCCTCGATCACGTGGCCGAGGTTGGCGGTGGTCAGCACCGCATGCCAGCTGCACAGCTCGGCCGTGGCGATCAGCGGCAGCACGGCCCGTGACAGCCGGCGGGCGCCGACATGACCCGTCAGACGGGCGGCCTGGCGCAGCAGCAGCGTCCACTGCGCGGCGAAGCACAGCTCGGCCACGGTGGCCACGCTGCGGCCCACCAGCACGCTCGACAGCACGCTGTCGACCATCACGATGCGCGGCACGTCGAACACCGGCAGCAGCGAGCGCCAGGCGCAGCCCAGCACATAGCCGCCGGCCAGCAGCCACTGGGCGCGGCCGTGGGCCCAGTCGTCGGGCGGCCAGTGGGCGCGCACGCGCCACAGCCAGCGCGCCAGCACCAGCCAGGCGACGATGTTGAGCAGCGCGATCGTGCGCAGGGTCCACCACCACCACAGCGTGGCGGTGGCGGAATCGGGCATCCCGTCCATGGCAGGTCTCTCCGGAGCCGGTACGGCGGTGGAAGGCAGGCCGCGAACACCTGCGACCTGAGGGGCACGGGCGCCGCGGGGAGGCGCGCCGTCGACAGGGTGGCGGGACGGGCGGATCCACCGTCGGCGGGGATCGGCCCGGCCCTGCGCAACAGGCCGGCGGGCAGCCGGCCGCTGGCGGAGGTCAGTCCTCGGCGCGCGGGCGGCCGAGCTTGACCGGCTCCAGTGCGTTGAGCGCGCCGACCAGGGCGCCGGTCTCGAGCGCGGCCAGCGCGTGCAGACCGGCGCGCAGCAGCTCGCTCTTCTTGACCACGCGCTGCTGGGACAGTGCACGGGCCTTGAGCGTGTCGATCAGGCTGAAATCGGCCTCGGGCATGGTGAAGCTGTCGCGCACCGGCTTGGCCCGCAGCTTGGGCGCGGGCTTGGCGGCCTTGGCCTCCTTCGGCGCCTTGACGGGCTTGTCCGCCT
Source organism: Pseudaquabacterium rugosum (assembly GCF_038066575.1). Taxonomy (NCBI): domain Bacteria; kingdom Pseudomonadati; phylum Pseudomonadota; class Betaproteobacteria; order Burkholderiales; family Sphaerotilaceae; genus Pseudaquabacterium; species Pseudaquabacterium rugosum. The sequence goes on from NZ_JBBUTF010000015.1 coordinate 135,410, forward strand.
TCTCGATCTTCTCGGTCCTTTCGATCTTGTCGGCCTTGACCCCCTTGGGGGCCTTCTCGACCTTGACCGGCCTGTCGGCCTTGGCCGGCGGCGGCTCGGCGGCGGTGGCCTTGGGTGCCTTCACCGGCTTGGTGGCCTTGGCCGGTTTGGCGGGCTTCTGCGCCTTGGCCGGCTTGGCCGCGGGCGCGGCGGGCACATCGGCCTTGGCCGCCTTCGGGGTCTTGGCCGCCTTGGCGGTCTTCAGCGGCTGGGCCGCGACGGCGGTCTCGGCCGCCGAGGTGGCGGCTGCCGCGGCGGCCTGGGCGGCCGGGGTCAGCGCGACGGACGGAGCGGACTCGGCAGGGGCAGAACGGCGTTGCGACATGGAGAACACCTCACGGCTGAAAAAGGTATAAACAGTTTATACCCTTTCCGGTGTGCGCCGGATGTGTCCGACTCCTCGCTCCGCTTTTGCGGAGCGTCCATGCGGCCGGTGCCTGCCGGTGCCTGCCGTGTTGCAGGCCGTGTTGCCGGCCTCAGTCCGGCTGCACCGTCAGCACGCGCCAGCCGCCGTCGGTGGCCTCGTCGAGCACGCGGGCGCCGGTGATCGCCAGCGTCCGGCCATCGGCCTGCGGCACCCGCAGCTGCAGCGGCGTGGCCGCGGGCGGCGTCGGGCCGACGCGCCCGACCGTCAGCCTCAGCGCGTCGGCCGTCGCCTCCTGGCCCAGACGCCAGAAGCCGTGGGCGCCGCGGGACCAGGCCGTGCTGTGGCCGTCGTCCTCGAAGCACTCGGACACGGCCTCACCGTGTGCCGGCGGGAAGACCTGGAAGCCACGCGCATCGTCCTGACGGGCGAAATGCGCCTGCGCCACGTTCAGCGGGATGGCGCTGCCGGCGCGCGCCAGCAGCGGCGGGCGATCGCTCATCAGCGGCGCGTCCAGCGTGATCCACTGGCCGCCGGCATGGCGCTGGCCGCTCCAGAAGTCGCACCAGTCGGCGCCGGCCGGCAGCCAGACACGGCGGGTGGTGGCGCCGGGCTCGACCACCGAGGGCACCAGCAGGTCGGCGCCCAGCAGCATGTCGTCGTTCTCCTCCCAGCACTGCGCGTCGGCCGGGAAATCGTGGAAGGTCGGCCGGATGATGGGCGCGTAGGCGCTGTGCGAGCGCCACAGCAGCTGGTACAGATAAGGCGTCAGCCGCACGCGCAGCGCGATCAGCGCGCGGATCATCGGCGTGATCTGCGGGTACATCCAGGGTTCGTTGACGGTGCGGTCGTCGTTCCACGAATGGATGGAGAAGCGCGGCAGGAAAATGCCGTGCTGCACCCAGCGCAGCAGCAGCTCGGGCTCGGGCGCCGGGCCGGAGAAGCCGCCAATGTCGTGTCCGGTGTTGGACACGCCGCTGACCGCCAGACCGAGGCCCATGCGGATGTTCCAGCGCAGCGTGTCCCAACTGGTGTAGTTGTCGCCCGACCAGGTCTGCACATGGCGCTGCATGCCCGGTGCGCCCGAGCGCGAGATCAGCCACGGCCGCTCGTCCGGCGCATGGGCCTGCTGGGCCTGCTGCGAGGCCTGCATCATCAGCAGCGTCTGCAGCGGGCGCAGCTCGATGGCCGGGCGGCTCTGGCCGAAGCCGTGGATGCGCGACTGCGGGCTCCAGATCTCGTACTCGTTGTTGTCGTTCCAGGTCGAGGCGATGCCGGGCTCCAGCAGGGCCTCGGTCACGCGCGCCTTCCACCAGTCCAGCGTGGCCGGGTTGGTGAAGTCGAGGTAGGCGCCGGTGTCGTCCCAGAACTGCACGGCGGTGGGCTGGCCGTCCGCATCCTGCACCAGCAGGCCGGCCGCGGCGGCCTCGGCGAAGCGCGGGTGGTCGTGCAGCAGGGCCGGCTTGATGTTGGCGCACAGGCGCACGCCCTGGTCCAGATAGCTGCGCACGAACGCGGCCGGATCAGGGAACTTCTCCCGGTTCCAGTGGAAGACGTAGCGCTTGCCGTCGATCGAGGTGTAGCCCGAGGACAGGTGGAAGGAGTCGCAGGGGATGTCGTGCTCGGCGCAGCGGTCGAGGAACTCCTGCATCCGCGCCTGGGCATCGGGCGCATCGGTGTAGCTCATCGTCGAGCCCGAATAGCCGATCGACCACTTGGGCATGAAGGCCGGGCGGCCGGTCAGCCAGGTGTAGCGGGCGGTGATGTCGGCCGGGCCCTGGCCGCCGATCATGTAGAGATCGAGGTCACCGTGCTCGGCGACGAAGTGGCGGTAGTGGCCGTGGTAGTTGTCCATCTCCCGGCCCATGTCGAAGGTGCACTCGGCCAGGGTGTCGTAGAACAGGCCGATGCACGCGCCACTGCTGCGCCGACGGCTCAGGTAGAACGGTATGTGCTTGTACAGCGGATCGGTGCTGCGGGCGTCGTAGCCCATCGGATCCAGGTTGCACATGCGGTAGCGCTGGCCGTGGCGGTCGGCGCTGCCGGCGCGCTCGCCGAGGCCGAAGTACTGCTCGTCGCGGTGGCGCGCCAGGTAGTGGTAGACGCGCTCGTCCCACCAGCCGAAGTTCCAGGCCTGGGTGGCGCGGTCCTCGGCGGCCGGCAGCCAGTCGGTGCCCTGGCGCACCAGCCAGCGGCAGCGCAGGCCGTCGAGCGTGATCGTCAGCTCCAGGTCACGGGTGCGGATGCACAGCTCGCCGTCGCGCGCGATCAGCGTGTGGGCGGGCAGGCTGAAGCCGCTCAGGTCCTGGCGGTCGCGTCCTTCGGGCGGCAGCTCGGCCAGGCCGGGGGCGATGGCCCAGGTGCGTGGCTCGTGCACGAGGCCGTCGGGCAGCACCATCAGGCGGACGATGTCCTCCTCCAGCACCCAGACATGGGCCTCGGCCGGGCCGATGTCGGCACGCAGCACGTGGTGATGGGCACTGCTGCGGGCAGCATCGCGGCTGAAGCGGGGCGGACGGTCGAGACGCATGGGGAGAGCTCGGTGCGGTCGGGTACGGGCGGCACGGCGGCGCTCGGGCCGCGCGTGTCGAGGGTCGGAAGGAGGGGGTGCGCCGGACGTCAGGTGCCGGCGCGCCGGAGGGCTGTCAGCCGGTCTTGCCCAGCAGCACCTGCGGCAGCCACAGCGACAGTGCGGGCACGTAGGTGACCAGCATCAGCGCGGCGATCATGAAGGCGAACATCGGCAGCAGCGGCTTCGTCAGTTCGGTCAGCGAGACCTTGGCCACCCGCGCCGCGACGAACAGCGTGCTGCCCACCGGCGGCGTGGCGATGCCGATGCACAGGTTGAAGGTGATGATGATGCCGAAGTGCACCGGCGAGATGCCCAGCTTCATCGCCACCGGCAGGAAGATCGGCGTCAGGATCAGCAGGCCGGGCGTGATGTCCAGGAAGGTGCCCAGCAGCAGCAGCAGCACGTTGAACAGCAGCAGCAGCACCCAGGGGCTGTCGGAGAAGCCGGTGATCGCGTCGGCGATCATCGTCACCGCGCCGGTGCTGGCCAGCAGCCAGGACATCGTCATCGACACGCCGACCATCAGCATCACCACCGCGGTGCCCACGGCCGCGCCCAGCATCGCGTCGAGCAGCTTCTTCAGCGTCAGGCTGCGGTAGATCAGGGCCAGGATCAGCGTGTAGAGCGCGGCCGCGCCCGCGGCCTCGGTGGCGGTGAAGACGCCGGCCACGATGCCGCCCATGATGATGACCACCATGGCGAGTGCCGGCAGCGCGCGCCAGAAGATGACGGCCGCTTCCTTCAGCGTGTAGCGCTGGATGTCGGCCGGCAGCTCACCGCGCCGGGCGATGATGTGCAGCCAGATCATCACCGAGGCCGCCATCAGGATGCCCGGGATGTAGCCGGCGACGAACAGCACGTCGATCGGCGTGCCGCCCGAGATCAGCGAGTAGACGATCAGCGCGCCCGAGGGCGGGATCAGCAGCCCGCAGGGCGAGGCCGCGACGTTGGCCGCCGCACAGATCGGCATGTTGTAGCCGGCCTGGCGCTGCAGCGGCGACAGCGTGGCGCCGACACTGGCCGCGCTGGCCACGGCCGAGCCGGAGATGGCGCCGAACAGCGCGTTGGCCACCACCGAGATCTGCGCCAGCGAGCCGGGCAGCCAGCCCACCAGCACCTTGGCCAGATCGATCAGGCGCAGTGCGATGCCGCCGGTGTTCATCAGCGTGCCCGCCAGGATGAACAGCGGAATGGCCACCAGCGTGAAGCTGTCCAGGCTGGAGGCCACGCGCTGGGCCGAGACGATCAGCGCGGTGTCGATCGTCGGGGTGACGGTGAACAGCGCCAGCAGCGTGGCGATGCCGATGCAGAAGCTCACCGGCACGCCGAAGACCAGCAGCGCGGTGAAGACCACCGCGAGGATGATGAGCGCGGTCATGCCGGCAGCTCCTTGTTGGCATGGTCCAGCGCCTGCTCGACCTCGTCGGCATGGCGGAAGGCGGCCGGGTCGACCAGGATGGCGATCTGGTAGAACACCATGCACACGCCGGCGATCGGGATGCAGGCGTAGACCCAGCTCATCGGCACCTCCAGCGTCGAGGACAGCTGGCCGAACTCGCCGGCGCGCAGCACCAGCCGGGCGCCGCCGTAGACGAAGACGGCGGCCGAGAAGGCCAGCACGCAGGCCGCCACCGCACGCATGTGCGTCAGCAGCGCGTCGCCCGAGAGCTTCTCGCGCAGCATGTCGTAGGCCATGTGCTCCATGCGGCCGCAGCCGTAGGCGGTGCCCAGCAGGCTCAGCCAGATCACCGCGAAGCGCGAGGTCTCCTCGGTCCAGGTCGAGGGGTTGCCCAGCAGGTAGCGGCTGAAGACCTGCCAGATCACGCAGACCGACAGCACGGTGAAACTGAGGATCAGACCGGCCTGCAACAGGCGGTCGATCAGGCGGCGCACGATGAGCATCATGACTCCACGGACAGTGGGCGCAGGATCAGCGCTGGGCAGCGATCTGGTCCAGCAGGCCGGCGATGCGGGCGTTCTTGCGCTCCTCGTCCATCATCGGCTTGACCTTGGCGATGAACGGCGCCTTGTTGACGGTGTTGAACTTCACGCCCAGCTTCTGCGCGGCCTCGGCCTCGGTGCGCTCGGCCACGGTCCACAGGCTGCGCTGGTACAGGAAGGACTCACGGGCGGCGGCGCGCATCGCCTCCTGCAGCGGCTTGGACAGGCTGTCCCACTTGGCGGCCGAGACCACCAGCACGTCCGGCACCATCTGGTGCTCGGTGATCGAGAAGTTCTTGATCACCTCGCCGTGGCGGCCGGTGGTCAGCGCGGTGACGTTGTTCTCGGCGCCGTCGACCACGCCCGACTGCAGGGCCGGATAGACCTCGCCCCAGGCCATCGGCGTGGGCGAGGCGCCGAGGGCCTGGATCATCTTGATCGTCGTCGGGCTCTGCTGCACGCGGATCTTCAGGCCCTTCAGGTCGTCGGGCGTGTTGATCGGCTTCTTGGCGTAGAAGCTGCGCGAGCCGGCATCGTAGAAGGTCAGGCCGATGAAGCCGCGGCTGCGCGAGGCCTCCAGGATGGACTGGCCGATCTGGCCGTCCAGCACCTTGTAGTAGTGCTCCTTGCTCTGGAACACGAAGGGCAGGTTGAAGATCTTGTACTCGGGCGCGAAGGTCTCCAGCGGCGAGCCGCTGGCCTTGGTCATCTCCAGCACGCCGTTCTGCACCTGCTCCAGCGTCTCGCGCTCCTGGCCCAGCGTGCCGTTGGCGAACACCTTCACCTCGATCTGGCCGTTGGTCTTCTTCTTGACCAGCTCGGCGAAGCGCAGCATGGCCTGGTGCACCGGGTGCTTGTCGTTCAGGCCGTGGGCCAGGCGCATCGTCTCGGCGGCCTGTGCGGCGGTGGCGCTCAGGCCGGCCAGCAGCAGGGCGGTGGTCAGGCGGGTGAAGGTGCTCATGGTGGTCTCCTCTGGCAGGGTGCCCGTGGGCCGGGCGTTCGGGGTCGGGATCGGCGGGATCGGGGTGGCGGCGCGCGCCGGCTCAGGGCAGGGCGGCCTGGGGCTGCGCACAGCCGCCGGTGGGTGTGGCGCCGGCACGCGCCGCGCCTGCGGCGAACCAGCGCGTGACGGCCGCATGGGCCTCGCGCGGCAGGTGCAGGCCGAGCTTGCTGCGGCGCCACAGCATGTCGTCGGCGCTGCGGGCCCATTCATGGTCGTGCAGGTAGTGCAGTTCGGCCTCGTGCAGGCCGGGGGCGATCTCGGGGCCCAGATCGGCCAGTGCAGCGGCCTCGCCGATCAGCGTCTCGACCCGGCTGCCGTAGGCGCGGGCCCAGCGGCGGACGAGCGCGGCCGGCAGCCACGGATGACGGGCGCCGAGGGCGCTGACGAAACGCTCGAAATCGGTGTCCGGCCGGCGGGCGGCGCCGATCCAGGCCGACAGATCGCCACCGGGCAGGCTGGCCTGGCCGGTCCAGGCGCTGCGCGGCTCGCCCAGCAGGCGGCCGACCTCGGTGGCCGCATCCTCGGCCAGCTTGCGGAAGGTGGTGATCTTGCCGCCCCACACGCTCAGCAGCGGTGCGCCGCCCTGGTTCTGCGTCTCCAGCAGGTAGTCGCGGGTGACGGCCGACGGATCGCCCGAGGCATCGTCGAGCAGCGGCCGCACGCCGGCATAGGTCCAGACCACGTCCGAGCGTTGCACCGGGCGGCGGAAATAACGGCTGGCCTGGGTGCACAGGTAGTCGATCTCCGCGGGCGAGATGGCGGCGCCGCGCGGGTCGCCGTGCAGCTCCTCGTCGGTGGTGCCGATCAGCGTGTAGTCCCGCTCGTAGGGGATGGCGAAGATGATGCGCTTGTCGGGGTTCTGGAAGATGTAGGCGTGGTCGTGCTCGAAGCAGCGCGGCACGACGATGTGCGAGCCCTTGACCAGGCGCAGGCTCTTGGTGGCCAGCGTCTCGCCGGCCGCCGGCCGGGCCACGCCGCGCAGGAACTGCTCGGCCCAGGGGCCGGCGGCGTTGACCAGCGCGCGGGCTCGCAGCGTGTGGATCTGGCCGTCGGCCGTCTGCAGCCGGGCCTGCCAGTGGTCGGCCTGGCGCTGGGCATCGATGCAGCGGGTGCGCGTCGACACCCGGGCGCCGCGCTCCGCCGCGTCCATCGCGTTGAGCACCACCAGGCGGGCATCGTCCACCCACCCATCGGAATAGATGAAGCCGCGCGTGCACTGCGGTTGCAGCGGCGCGCCCACCGGATGGCGGCGCAGGTCGACGCCGGTGGAGCCGGGCAGCACCTCGCGCCGGGCCAGGTGGTCGTAGAGGAACAGGCCCAGGCGGATCAGCCAGGCCGGGCGCATGGCCGGGTCGTGCGGCATCACGAAGCGCAGCGGCCACATGATGTGCGGCGCGCTGCGCAGCAGCACCTCGCGCTCCTGCAGCGCCTTGCGCACGAGGCCGAATTCGCGGTATTCCAGATAGCGCAGGCCGCCGTGGATCAGCTTGGTCGAGGCCGACGAGGTGTGCGAGGCCAGGTCGTCCTGCTCGACCAGCGTCACACGCCAGCCGCGGCCGGCCAGATCGCGCGCGATGCCGGCACCGTTGATGCCGCCGCCGACGACCAGCACGTCGGTGTCCGCCGGCAGGGGCAGGGCGGGGTCGGCAGGGGCCGGACGAGACGGTGCGGACACGGGTGGAGGCTCCTGGGCGGGGGCGGTGGGCGCATCGGCGCACCGGGCATGAGATCGGACGAGTGCTTCGGCCCGGCGCCCGGTGCAGCGCGTTGCTGTTCGGGTTGTTGATCGAAGCTGTTCGTTTCTTTTTCCTTTTTACGCTGGTAGCGTTGTCATTTTGCTCGGGGTTTACCCTCGTTGTCGGACAACAGGCTTCGTTTACGCTCGCTTCGGTTCGTTTTCAAGGCCGGTGCGCACCGGCCCCGCCGCTGCCCCGCCATGACGCCCAATCCCCGCCAGACCGCCCTGCTCGACGAAGTGCGCACCCGCGGCAGTGCCAGCGTCGAGGCCCTGGCCGAGCAGTTCGGCGTCACCTTGCAGACGGTGCGGCGCGATGTGCAGCGCCTGGCCGAGGCCGGGCTGCTGTCGCGCTTCCATGGCGGCGTGCGGCTGCCGGCGTCCACCACCGAGAACATCGCCTACCGCCAGCGCCAGGCGCTGCATGCCGACGCCAAGTCGGCGATCGCGCGGGCCATCGCCCAGCGCGTGCCCGACGGCAGTTCGCTGATCCTCAACATCGGCACCACCACCGAGGCGGTGGCCCGCGCGCTGATGGCCCACAAGGGCCTGCGCGTGATCACCAACAACCTGAACGTGGCCGCCATCCTGGCCGACAACGCCGATTGCGAGGTGATCGTGACCGGCGGCGTGGTGCGCGCGCGCGACCGCGGCATCGTCGGCGAGGCGACGATGGACTTCATCCGCCAGTTCCGCGTCGACATCGGCCTGATCGGCATCAGCGGCATCGAGGACGACGGCAGCCTGCGCGACTACGACCTGCGCGAGGTGATGGTGGCGCGCGCCATCATCGGCCAGTCGCGCCAGGTGTGGATGGCGGCCGACCACAGCAAGTTCGGCCGCCCGGCGATGGTCCACCTGGCCCGCCTCGACGAGATCGACCTGATCTGCACCGACCAGCCGCCGCCCGGAGGCTTCGGCGCGCTGCTGGCCGAGGCGGGCGTCGAGTGTCTGGTGGCCGATGCGCCGGCGGCTGCCGCCCGCACCGAACGACCCGAATGAGGAGACGATCATGACCTGCCTGCTCGCCCTGGACCAGGGCACCTCCAGCTCGCGCAGCATCCTGTTCCATGCCGACGGCCGCATCCTGGCCCAGGCCCAGCGGGAGTTCCGCCAGATCTACCCGCAGCCCGGCTGGGTCGAGCACGACCCGCGCGAGATCTGGTCCTCGCTGCGCGCCACGCTCGACGAGGTGCTGGCCCGCGGCGTGGCCGCGCCGCAGGCCATCCGCGCCATCGGCATCACCAATCAGCGCGAGACCACGCTGCTGTGGCGGCGTGACACCGGCGAGCCGCTGCACAACGCCATCGTCTGGCAGGACCGCCGCACCGAGCCGCTATGCGCCCGCTTGCGCGCCGAGGGCGCCGAGGCGCTGGTGCAGCGCAAGACCGGGCTGCGCATCGATCCCTACTTCTCCGGCACCAAGCTGCAGTGGCTGCTGGACACGATCCCCGGCGCGCGCGCCCAGGCCGAGGCCGGCGAGCTGGCCTTCGGCACCGTCGACAGCTGGCTGGTCTGGCAGCTGACCCAGGGCCGCGTGCATGCCACCGACGTCAGCAATGCCGCGCGCACGCTGATGTTCGACATCCACGCTGGCCAGTGGGATGAGGAGCTGCTGGCCCTGCTGCGCATCCCGCGCGCGCTGCTGCCCGAGGTCCGCCCCAGCAGCGCCCATTTCGGCGATGCCACGCTGCGCCTGCCCGACGGCGGCACGTTGACGCTGCCGATCGGCGGCATCGCCGGTGACCAGCAGGCCGCGCTGTTCGGCCAGGCCTGCTTCCGCCCGGGGCTGGCCAAGAACACCTACGGCACCGGCTGCTTCATGCTGATGCACAGCGGCAGCCAGGCGCCGCGCAGCGACAACGGCCTGATCACCACCGCCGCCGCCCAGCCGGGGCCGGCGGCCGAGTACGCGGTCGAGGGCAGCGTGTTCATCGGCGGGGCGGTCGTGCAGTGGCTGCGTGACGGCCTGCGCGCGATCGACGCCAGCCACGAGGTGCAGCGCCTGGCCGAGAGCGTGCCCGATGCCGGCGGCGTCATCATGGTGCCGGCCTTCACCGGCCTGGGCGCACCGTACTGGGATGCCGAGGCGCGCGGCGCCATCGTCGGCCTGACCCGCGGCAGCACGGTGGCCCACATCGCGCGTGCCGCGCTCGACAGCATCGCCTTCCAGAGCGCGGCGCTGCTGGAGGCGATGAACCGCGACGCCCAGGCCCATGGCGCGGCCCCGGTGACCGAGCTGCGCGTGGACGGCGGCGCCTGCGTCAACGACCTGCTGATGCAGACACAGGCCGATCTGCTGGGTATCCCCGTCGTGCGGCCGAAGGTGATCGAGACCACCGCGCTCGGCGCGGCCTATCTGGCCGGCCTGAGCTGCGGCGTCTATGCCGGGCTCGACGAGCTGCAGGCCCAGTGGCAGGTCGACCGCCGCTTCATCCCCACGCTCTCACGCGCCCAGGCCCGTGCGCGCATGGACGAGTGGGCGCATGCCGTGCGTCAGGCGACGGCGCGCTGAGCGTCCGGGGCCGTGGCGGCGCTGACAGTCGCCGTGGCCGCCCTGGCCGTCGCGGCGGCCGCCTCGCGCTGGCGCACCATCGTCAGCGCGGTGTCCTCGATCATGTCCTCCTGGCCGCCGACCATCTTGCGCCGGCCCAGCTCGACCAGGATGTCGCGCGCCGACAGGCCGTACCGGGCGGCCGCCCGCTTGGCAAACAACAGGAACGAGCCGTAGACGCCGGCGTAGCCCAGCGTCAGCGCATCGCGGTCGATGCGGATCGGGAAGTCCATGATCGGCAGCACCCGGTCCTCGGCCACGTCCTGGATCCGCCAGACATCGACGCCGGTGTGCAGGCCCATGCGGTCGAGCACGGCCACCAGCACCTCCAGCGGCGTGTTGCCCGCGCCAGCGCCCAGCCCGGCCGCGGCCGCGTCGATGCGGGTGGCGCCGGCGCGGATGGCCGCCACGCTGTTGGCCACGCCCATGGCCAGGTTGTGGTGGCCGTGGAAGCCGATCTCGGTCTCGGGCTTCAGCGCCGCACGCACCGCGCCGATGCGGGCGCTGACGTCCTCGGGCAGCATGTGGCCGGCCGAATCGGTGACGTAGACGCAGTGCGCGCCGTAGCCCTCCATCAGCCGGGCCTGCTCGACCAGTTGCTTCGGGCCGGCCATGTGGCTCATCATCAGGAAGCCGACGGTGTCCAGGCCCAGCTGCCGGGCGGCACCGATGTGCTGCTCGCTGACATCGGCCTCGGTGCAGTGGGTGGCCACGCGGATCGTGTGCACGCCCAGGCCGTGGGCCATCCTCAGGTGATCGACGGTGCCGATGCCGGGGATCAGCAGCGCGCTGACCTTGGCCTGCGTCAGCCGCGGGATCACGGCGCCCAGATACGCCTCATCCGTGTGGGCAGGCAAGCCGTAGTTGACCGAGGCGCCGCCCAGGCCGTCGCCATGGGTGACCTCGATCAGCGGCACGCCGGCGGCGTCCAGGCCGGTGGCGATGTCGACCATCTGCGCCAGCGTCATCAGGTGACGCTTGGGATGCATCCCGTCGCGCAGGGTCATGTCGTGGAGGGTGATGTGGCGGCCTTGCAGGTCCATGGTGTGACGGGCGAAATGCGGTGACGGATGCCGGGGTACGGCGGCGGGGCCCGGCGCCGGGTCGGGCGGGGTCGGGCGGGGTCAGGCGAAGGCGTGCGATGCCCGTGGCGCGGCGGCCGCTCAGGCCGGCAGCGGCTCGGCGGCGGCGCCCAGGCGCAGGCGGCCGGCCAGGATCTCCTCGGCGAAGAGCTCGGCGGTGCGGGCCGCGGCGGCGGTCATGATGTCGAGATTGCCTGCGTACTTCGGCAGGTAGTCGCCCAGGCCCTCGACCTCCAGGAAGACCGACACGCGCTGGCCGTCGAACACCGGGCCGTTGACCAGGCGGTAGCTGGGCACGTAGCGCTGCACCTCGGCCAGCATCGCGTGCACGCTGGCGGTGATGGCCGCGCGGTCGGGCGCGCCGGCCGCCTCGTCGATCAGGCAGTGCACGGTGTCGCGCATGATCAGCGGCGGATCGGCCGGGTTGATGATGATGATGGCCTTGCCCTTCCTGGCGCCGCCCACCTTCTCGACCGCGCCCGCGGTGGTGCGGGTGAACTCGTCGATGTTCTTGCGCGTGCCCGGGCCGACCGAGCGGCTGGAGACGGTGGCGATGATCTCGCCATAGGCCACCGGCTGCACCCGGCTGACGGCGGCCACCATCGGGATCGTGGCCTGGCCACCGCAGGTGACCATGTTGACGTTCATCTCGCCCGAGCCCACGTGCTGCGCCAGGTTGACCGGCGGCACGCAGTAGGGGCCGATGGCCGCCGGCGTCAGGTCGATCATCAGCGCGCCCTCGGCATTGACCTTGCGCGAGTTCTCGGCATGCACATAGGCCGAGGTGGCGTCGAAGACGATCTGCACGCCGTCGGCGCGCAGGTGGGGCAGCAGGCCGTCGACGCCGTCGGCGGTGGTCTTCAGGCCGGCGTCGCGGGCGCGCTGCAGGCCGTCGGAGGCCGGGTCGATGCCCACCATCCACACCGGCTCCAGCACCGGGCTGCGGCGCAGCTTGGCCAGCAGGTCGGTGCCGATGTTGCCGGGCCCGATGAGGGCGCACTTGATCTTGCGGGTCATGTCAGCGTCCTGGTGCGGTGCGGGCTCAGCGGCCCAGGTCCTTGGCCGTCTGGCCGGCGATGCCCCAGTTGGTCTTGGGCACCTCCTGGATCCAGACACGGATGGCTTCCTTCGGTGCGCCGGTGGCCTCGACCAGGGCGGCGCTGACCTTCTCGATCACGGCGCGCTTCTGATCTTCGGTGCGACCTTCGATCATGAACACTTGGGCGAATGGCATGGGGGCTCCGGGATGCGGGATGTACGGGATGGGAGTGACGGCCGAAATGAGGGTCCTGTGGCGGGCTGGGTCCGGGGCCGTGACCGGCCGACCGGGTCAGCCGTGCGGCCGCGTCAGATGAAACGCAGGCTGGTCGAGCCCATGCCCTGCACGTGCAGGCGCACGCTGTCGCCGGCCTCGACGGCCACCGCCTCGGTGATGCCGCCCGACAGGATCAGCGTGCCGGCCGGGATCTCCTGGCCGCGCTCGCCCAGGTGGTTGGCCAGCATCGCGATGGCGGTGGCCGGATGGCCGACCACGGCCGCACCGGCGCCGAAGGCCACCGGCACGCCGTTCTTCTCCATCACCACGCCGCAGGTGCGCAGATCGCAGTCCTCGGGCCGCATCGGTCGGCCGCCGACGACGAAGCGCGCGGCCGAGGTGTTGTCGGCGATCACGCTCTTGAGGTCGAACTTGAAGTCACGGTAGCGGCTGTCGATCACCTCGATGCCGGGCAGCACGAAGTCGGTGGCCTCCAGCACGGCGGCGATGTGGCAGCCCGGGCCCTTCAGCGGCTTCTTCAGCACGAAGGCGATCTCGGGCTCGACCTTGGGGTGGATCAGCTCGGCGGTGCGCACCTCGCCGCCCTCGGGCACGGCGTAGTCGTCGGTCATCCAGCCGAAGACGGGCGAGGTGACCCCCATCTGCCTCATCTTGGCGAACGAGGTCAGGCCGGCCTTCAGGCCCGCCACGCGACGGCCGCGGGCGAGCTTCAGGCGCAGCAGCTCGGCCTGGATGGCATAGGCGTCCTGCCAGTCCATCTCAGGGTGCTCGTCGGTGATCTTGGGTGTGTCGCGCACCTGGGTCTGGCAGGCATCCAGATGGGCGGCGAGGGCGGCGATGGTGTCGGCGGTCAGGGCCATGGCGGGCTCCGGAACAGGGCGGTGAACGGGATGGAGAGGGGCGCGTGCTCAGGCGAAGCGCACCGAGCACGCGCCCAGGCCGCCGATCGAGACGCGGATGTGGTCGTCGCGCACGGCCGGCACCATGGCCGCCAGTGCGCCGGACAGGATCACCTCGCCGGCCTTCAGCGGGATGCCGAGGGCGCCCAGCGTGTTGGCCAGCCAGGCCACCGCGTTCAGCGGCGAGCCGAGGGCGGCCGCCCCGGCGCCGGTGTGCACCACCTCGCCGTTCTTCTCCAGCACCATGCCGCAGGCGTACAGATCGAGCTTCAGCGGGCTGACGGCGCGGTCACCGAGCACGAAGACGCCGCAGGACGCGTTGTCGGCCACCGTGTCGGTGATGGTGATCTTCCAGTCGCGGATGCGCGAGTCGACGATCTCGAAGCAGGGCATCACGCATTCGGTGGCCGCCAGCACGTCGGCCACGCCCACGCCCGGGCCCCTCAGGTCGCGCTTGAGCACGAAGGCGATCTCGCCCTCGGCCTTGGGCTGGATCAGCGTCGCGCTGTCGATGGCGTCGCCCTGGTGCACCAGCATCGCGTCGGTCAGCAGGCCGAAGTCGGGCTGGTGCACGCCCAGCATGTTCATCACCGCCTTCGAGGTGACGCCGATCTTGTGGCCGACGACGCGCTCGCCATCGGCCAGCCGACGGGCATTGAGGCGCTGCTGGATGCCGTAGGCCTGCTCCAGCGTCAGGCCGGGATGGCGGGCCGACAGCGGCTCGATGGCACGGGCGGCGCGCAGGGCGTCGTACAGCTCGTCGCCGAGGGCGCGGATCGACAGGTCGGAGTCACTCATGATGGGCGTTGTGTGGCAGGCGGATCGAAAGGAACGTGCGGGCGGCGTCCGGGTGGCCGGCCTCAGGTCACGACGGTGAGGAAGCGTTCGTTGAGCTCGCGCGTGTGATAGAAGATCGCGCGACCGACCTCGTCCCAGGTCCACACCGTGGGCTGCATGTCGGGGTAGAAGTCGTAGCCGCCGCAGAAGGTCTCGAAGCGGTTGCCGGACGGATCGAAGGCGTAGATCGTGGTGCCGCGGGTGATGCCGTGGCGCAGCGGGCCGATGTCGATCGACACGCGGTGCACCGTCATCACGTCGGCGGCCTTGAGCACCTGCTCCCAGGTCTCCAGCAGGTAGCTGGCGTGGTGCAGCGTGTCGTTGCGCTCGTCGCGCACGAAGGCGATGTCGTGGGCCTTGGCCGAGCAGGTCAGCCACACGGCCATGTCCTGCTTCCCGTCCTCGCCCAGGATGCGCTCGACCAGGCTGAAGCCCAGCACGTCGCAGAACAGGTCGCGGCTGCCGTCGAGATCGGCGCCGTGGATCTGCCAGTGGTCCAGGCGCACCGGCGAGATGCCCTTGCGGCCCTCGATGATGGCCTCGGGGTTGCGGCAGCCCAGGTGGTTGCCGACGTCGGTCTTGCGCCAGTAGAGCTCGAACTGGTGGCCGGTCGGGGCCTGGAAGCGCACGCGCTCGCCGGTCTCGGGCAGATCGCCTTCGGGGATGCGTTCGGTCGAGATGCCGTAGGCCCTCAGGTCGCTGTCCAGGCGCGCCAGCGTGGCGGCATCGCGCACCTTGAAGCCGTAGAAGTCCATGCCCGCGCGGTCGGCCTGGCGCAGGATCAGGCTGTGGTGGTCACGTTCGTCCAGGCACTTGAAGAACGCGCGGTCGCGCCCGTCGCGGCCCATGAACTGCAGACCCATGACGTCGCGATAGAACGTGATGGACGCGTCCAGATCGAGCACGCGCAGCTGGCAGTGCCCGGGACGCATGACGCCGGTGATGGCCATGGTCGGATGTCTCCTGAGCCCCGGCGTCGCGGACCATCCACGGCGGCAGGTGGCGGGGCTTGAGGTACGGCCGGCGGCACGTCGATGTGCGTGTCTGGCGAGGCCGTGCCGGCATCATTTCAGCCGGCAGGCACAGCGTCCAATACCTTTGCATCCCGGCTGGATACCTCCCGGGTATGGAGGCGACCGGCTCAGACCGCGGCCAGCACCGCCTCGCGCAGGGCCATCAGGTCGGCTGAACCGTCGCCGCTGCGCGTGGTCATCAGCATCTGCGCGCTGACGCCCGAATCCGACAGCGGGCGGTAGACCACGTCGTCGCGCTTGAGCCGCTGCACCGAGCGCGGCACCACCGACACGCCCACGCCCGCGGCCACCAGGCCGACCGCCGTCTGCAGGCCGTTGGTCTCGTAGATGCGGCCGGCCGGGCAGCCGTGCACGCGGAACTGCGCCAGCACATGGTCGGCGAAGCTGGGCCGCGGCTGGGCCGGATACAGCACCACCGTGTGCTCGGCCAGCTGCTGCAGGCTGACCTTGCGGCCGCGTGCCAGCCGGTGCGCGGTCGGCAGCGCGGCCACCAGCGGCTCCTCCTCGATCAGCGTGTTGCTCAGGCCATCGGCCTCGATGGCGACGCGGCCGAAGGCGATGTCGATGCGCCCGGCCTGCAGCGCCTCGACCTGCTGCACCGAGGTCAGCTCGGTCAGCACCACCTCGATCTCCGGATGGGCAGCCATGTAGTCGTGGATCACGCCGGGCAGCGGGCCGTAGAGCATCGAGGGCACGAAACCGATGCCCAGCCAGCGCCGCTGGCCGGCGCCCAGTCGCTTCGTCGCCTGGGTCAGCTCGTCGATGCGGGCCAGCACCTGCACCGCGTGCTCGAAGAAGAAGGCGCCGGCCCGGGTCAGCGCCAGCGGCCGCGCGCTGCGGTCGATCAGCGTGACGCCGAGCTCCTCCTCCAGCTGCTGGATCTGGCGCGACAGCGGCGGCTGCGCGATGTGCAGCAGCTCGGCGGCGCGGGTGAAGTTCTGGGTCGTGGCCAGTGCGACGAAATAACGCAGGTGGCGGAGTTCCAACGATACCTCCCGGGTATGGAAAGAGAGCGCATCGATATTGGACACCCGCCGGTCCGGGGCCGGAACATCCATCCCGCAACAGACGGTGCCGCCACCCCGGACGCGAGGGTCGGCGAGCCCGCACCACCCGACCCCCGAACGGAGACGAACGATGCCGCAGACCCTGTCGCGGCGCGCCCTGATCAAGGCCGCGCCCGCCGCCCTCGCCACCCCCGCCCTGCTGCATGCGCCCTGGGTGCAGGCGGCCGGCCCCACCGTGCGCATCGGCTATGTCAGCCCGCAGACCGGGCCGCTGGCGGCCTTCGCCGAGCCGGACAGGTTCACCATCGAGCAGTTCCGCAAGGCCACGGCCGGCGGCATCCTGATCGGCGGCACGCGCCACACCGTCGAGCTGGTCGTCAAGGACTCGCAGTCGAACCCGAACAAGGCCGGCTCGGCCGCGGCCGACCTGATCCTGCGCGACAAGGTCGATCTGGTCATCGCCTCGGCCACGCCGGCCACCTGCAATCCGGTGGCCGACCAGTGCGAGCTCAACGGCACGCCCTGCATCACCAACGACGCGCCGTGGCAGCCCTACTTCTTCGGCCGCAAGGGCGATCCCAAGACCGGCTTCGAGTGGACCGCCCACTTCTTCTGGGGCCTGGAGGACGTGGTCGGTGGCTTCACCTCGCTGTGGGGCCAGGCCGGCGGCGCCCGCACCGTCGGCGCCCTGTGGCCCAACGACGAGGACGGCAACGCCTGGGGCGACGCGAAGATGGGCTTCCCGCCCGCGCTCAAGGCCAAGGGCTTCAAGCTGGTCGACCGCGGCCGCTTCCAGTCGCCGATCAACGACTTCTCCACCTTCATCCGGGAATTCAAGCAGCAGGGGGTCGAGATCGTCACCGGCGTGGTGCCGCCGCCGGACTTCGCCAACTTCTGGAACCAGGCCGGCCAGCAGGGCTTCCAGCCCAAGGTGGTGACGGTGGCCAAGGCCACCGAGTTCCCGGCCGCGGTCGCCGCCTTCGGCGACCGGGCCGAGGGCCTGACGGTCGAACTGATGTGGAGCCCGGGCTTTCCGTACACGTCGACGATGAGCGGCCTGAGCTCGCAGAAGCTGGCCGAGGCCTATACCGCCGCCACCGGTCGGCCCTGGATCGTCACGCTGGGCTTCAAGCAGGCCCTGTTCGAGGTCGCCATCGACGTGCTCAGGCGCTCGGCCGAGCGCAGCCCTCAGGCCATCCGTCAGGCCCTGTTCACGACGAAGCTGACGACCACCGTCGGGCCGGTCGACTTCCGCACCGGCCCGGTGCCGGGCATCAGCAAGACGCCGCTGGTCGTCGGCCAGTGGAAGAAGCGGGGCAAGGCGATGGACCTGCTGATCGTCGACAACACGCTGGCACCGCAGATCCCCAGGCAGGCGGCGCTGGAACCCGTCCGGTACGGCGCATGACCGCGCAGCCTCCGCTGCTGCGTCTGCAGGGCGTCAGCAAGCGCTACGGTGCGGTCACCGTCACCGACGACATCACGCTCGAGGTGCGTGAGGGCGAGACCCTCGGCATCCTCGGGCCCAACGGCGCGGGCAAGACCACACTGTTCAACCTGATCTCGGGCGACGTCCGGCTCGACCGTGGCCAGGTGCTGTACGACGGGCGCGACATCACCGCGCTGCGCCCGCACCAGCGCTGCCGCGCCGGCATCGGCCGCAGCTACCAGGTGCCGCAGCCCTTCGGCCACATGACGGTGTTCGAGAACCTGGTGACGGCCGCCTGCTTCGGCGCCGGCCTGGCCGAGCGCGCGGCCTGGGATCTCGCGCAGCAGGTGCTGGAGCAGACCGGCCTGCGCACCCAGGCCAACCGCCCGGCCGGCGCGCTGACGCTGCTGGACCGCAAGCGGCTGGAGCTGGCGCGGGCGCTGGCCACGCGGCCGCGCCTGCTGCTGCTCGACGAGATCGCCGGCGGGCTGACCGAGCACGAGGCGCAGCAGCTGGTCGATGAACTCAGGCGCATCAAGGCCGCCGGCGTGACCATGGTGTGGATCGAGCACGTGGTGCACGCGCTGCTGGCCATCGCCGACCGCCTGTTCGTCATCAATTTCGGCGCCAGGCTGGCCGAGGGGGCTCCTCAGGCCGTGATGCAGGATGCCGACGTGCGCCGCGTCTACATGGGGATGGAGTCATGAGCACGACGCCGCTGATCCAGACCGCCGGCCTGCAGGCCGGCTATGGCGATGCCCAGGCGCTGTTCGGCATCGATTTCTCGCTCGACGCGGGCGAGGTGGTGGCCGTCATCGGCGCCAACGGGGCCGGCAAGAGCACCTTCCTGAAGGCGCTGACCGGCCTGGTGCAGGTACCCGAGGCCGCCGTGCGTTTCCAGGGCCGGCCCATCGGCGGCCTGCCGCCGGGCCGGATCGTGCGCCAGGGCCTGGCCATGGTGCCCGAGGGCCGGCGCCTGTTTCCCAGCCTGAGCGTGGAGGAGAACCTGCGCATGGGCGAGCGTGCCGGTCGCGCCGGCCCGTGGTCGCTGGAGCGGCTCTACCGCCTGTTCCCGATCCTCAGGGACAAGCGCCACCAGCCCGGCACCGCGCTGTCCGGCGGCCAGCAGCAGATGGTGGCCATCGGCCGTGCGCTGATGAGCAACCCGCTGGCCCTGCTGTGCGACGAGCTCTCGCTGGGCCTGGCGCCGATCGTCATCCGCGAGATCTACGACGCGCTGCCGGCCATCGTGGCCGAGGGCATGAGCGTGGTCATCGTCGAGCAGGATGTCGGCCTGGCCCAGCGCATGAGCCGCCGCGTCTACTGTTTCCAGGAAGGGCGCGTGGCCCTGCACGGGCTGAGCGCCGCGCTCTCACGCGAGCAGATCAGCGCCGCCTACTTCGGTGTCTGACACCGACCACTCTTCAAGGAGCTCCTCATGATCGACGTGATCGTGCAAGGCCTGTTGCTGGGCGGGCTGTATGCGCTGTTCGCGCAGGGCCTGTCGGTGATGTTCGGCGTCATGCGCCTGACCAACATCGCGCAGGGCGACTTCATCGTGCTGGCCGCCTTCGGCGCGGTGGCGCTGGCCCCGCGGGTGGGCGGCAACCCGCTGTGGGTCGGCCTGCTGCTGGTGCCGACCGGCTTCGGCCTGGGCT
This sequence comes from Pseudaquabacterium rugosum, assembly GCF_038066575.1. Taxonomy (NCBI): domain Bacteria; kingdom Pseudomonadati; phylum Pseudomonadota; class Betaproteobacteria; order Burkholderiales; family Sphaerotilaceae; genus Pseudaquabacterium; species Pseudaquabacterium rugosum. The sequence goes on from NZ_JBBUTF010000015.1 coordinate 154,840, forward strand.
GGCTGCTGCAGCACCGCCTGCTCAACCGCGTGCTGGGCAAGGACCCGCTGCCCTCGCTGGTGGTGACCTTCGGCCTGAGCATCATCGTGCAGAACGCGCTGCAGGAGCTGTTCTCGGCCGATCCACGGGCCCTGGACGCCGGTGACCTGGCCACCCGCAGCCTGCAGCTGGGCGAGGTCTCGGTCGGCCTGCTGCCGCTGTTGATCCTGCTGACGGCGCTGGGCTGTACCGCTGCGCTGCAGTGGCTGTTCACCCGCACGGCCACCGGCCGTGCCTTCCGCGCCGTCTCGGACGACCGCGACATCGCCGAGCTGATGGGGCTGGACGCCCGGCGCGTGTGCGCCACCGCCACAGGCGTGGCCGGCGCGGTGATCGCGCTGGCCGGCACCTTCCAGGCCCTGCGCACCACGGTGGCGCCGTCCGACGGGCCCAGCCTGCTGCTGTTCGCCTTCGAGGCGGTGATCATCGGTGGCATGGGCTCGATGTGGGGCACGCTGATCGGTGCGCTGGTACTGGGCGTGACCCAGCAGATCGGCTTCCAGGCGGATCCCGGTTGGGGCGTCGGGTTCGGCCATCTCGTGTTCCTGGCGGTGCTCGTCGTGCGCCCGCAAGGCCTGTTTCCCAGGACCCGGGGCTGAGGCGTGATCTCACCCCTGGACTCACCCGGCGCCGCGGCCTTGCCGTCGGCGTCCACCACCGGACCCGCCGGTCCCGCCCTCCGCATGTCCTCCCACGCTGCCCATGTCCCGGTTCTGCCGCAGGACTCACCTCAGGATCACGGTCAGGCATCGCCGGCCACCGGCCCCGCCCGCGTGCGCCGCGCCACGCCCGCCAGCCGTGGCGCTGCCATCGCCTTCGCCCTGTGGGTGCTGATGGCCGCCAGCCTGCCCTGGTGGGGCGAGTCGTCGTGGATGCGGGAGTTCGTCGAGTTCTCCTGTTATTTCATCCTGGCCATGATGTGGAACCTGCTGGCCGGCTACGGCGGCATGGTGTCGGTCGGCCAGCAGGCCTTCTTCGGCCTCGGCGGCTACGTGATGCTGGCGCTCGGCAACCTGGCCGGGCTCAACCCCTTCCTGGCGATCCCGCTGGCAGCCGTGGCCGCGGCGGCGCTGGCGGTGCCGGTCTCGCGCATCGCCTTCCGGCTGCAGGGTGGCTACTTCGCCATCGGCACCTGGGTGATCGCCGAGGTGTTCCGCCTGACCCTGGCCAACATCCCCGCGGTGGGCGGTGGCTCGGGCACCAGCCTGACCGCGCTGCGCGGCATGGACCGCGACCTGCGCGAACTGCTGACCTACGGCACCGCACTCGCCTGCGTGGTGCTGTGCATCGTCGGCCTGCACGTCTTCCTGCGCAGCCAGCGCGGCCTGGCCCTGCAGGCCATCCGCGACAACGAGGTGGCCGCCGAGAGCCAGGGCATCGCGGTGGCGCGCATGAAGCTGGCCGTCTACGTCGTGGCCGCCGCCGGCTGCGGCGCGGCCGGCGCGCTGTACTTCGTCAGCAACCTGCGCATCAGCCCCGACGCGGCCTTCGGCGTGCAGTGGACGGCCTTCGCCATCTTCATCGTCGTCGTCGGCGGCATCGGCACGCTGGAAGGGCCGATGCTGGGCGCCGTTCTCTTCTGGCTGCTCAACAAGTTCCTGGCCGACTACGGCACCTGGTACCAGATCGGCCTGGGCCTGCTGGCGGTGACGGTGGTGATCGGCTTCCGCCAGGGGCTGTGGGGCTGGCTGCGCCAGCGCAGCGGCATCGAGCTGCTGCCGACGCGGCGGTGGTTGGTGGGTGAGGGGGTGGAGGATGTGCCTCGGCGATGAGGCGCTGGGCTCGTCGCCGTCAGCATCAGCGGGCGCGGGGTCGTCCGCTTCACCCTGGCCGAGCCCGCGAGGCGGGCAACGCCCGGCACCCGCCGATTCCGGTGTGTGGGTGGCTGGGTTGCCGAAGGCCGTGCGTTCCCCGTCCGCCTCGCCTGACGGGGCAGAGCGACCGTGCGTGCGACCAGTCCGAGCGCTCAGTCCAGCCAGAAGTCGTCGCCAGCCGCTTGAACCTGATCGTCCAGAAACTCTGTCGTGCGTCGTACGCGTGCGAGCTCATGCGTGTCCTCGTGCGTGACGCGCCAGTAGCTGCGTATCAGCCGCACCTTGTCTGCCAGGACAGGGACCAGGTCCGGGTGGTGGCGTCCCATGAAATGGGGCAGGACGCCCAGGCCAGCGCCGCCGGCCACGGCCGTCATCTGACTGATCACGTTGGAGACGCGCAAGTGCGGACGCAGGCCGCGTTGCACCTGCGGCAGGTAATCCAGCTGGTCGGTCCACATCAGGTCCTCGACATAGCCGATCCATCGGTGTGCCGCGAGATCCTCGCGTTGGTGGATGGCGTCATGCTTGTCGAGGTAGGACGGACTGGCGTACAGCCCCAGGGCGTAATCCACCAGCTTGTGCGCGTAGACGCGACCCTGGGCGGGCCGCGTCATCGTGATGGCCAGGTCGGCCTCGCGCTTGGACAGGCTGAAGCTGCGGGGTGTCGCCACCAGTTCGATCTCCAACCGCGGGTGACTCGCCGCCAGAGTCGCCAATCGTGGGGCGATGAAGTAGGTCCCGAAGCCCTCGGGCGATCCCACGCGAACGCTGCCTGAGAGATTCTGCTCGGCTTCGCTCAGGCGCCCGTGCAGACGCAGTGCCAATGCCTCCATCTCCTCGGCGTCCGGGAGCAGCTGCTCGCCCTCGGAGGTGAGCACGAAGCCCACGGGGCGCCGTTCGAACAACGGCGCACCCAGGGCGGCTTCCAGGCCGCTGATGCGCCGGCTCAGCGTGCTGTGGTCCACGCCGAGCTGGCGCGCGGCGACGGTCAGACGGCCTGTCCTGGCCATGGCCAGGAACGCACGCAGATCGTTCCAGTCGAAATCGGGCATGCGGTTCCTTGCACAACGGGTGTTCTTGATTCTGCATTCTCTTGCAGAAATCTAGAAGCTATCGTGCCCTTGTCATGACGCACATCGATGCGTGACACCGCACCCGCAGAGGTGCCGGACGACAGCAACGGAGACAGGCATGGGTTCATGGAGACACACGGGGACGCGGGCGCTGGACCTCGCCGGCGCGACCCTGCTGGCGCTGATGGTGGTGCTGGTGTTCGGCAACGTGGTGATGCGCTATGCCTTCGACGGCGGCATCACCGTGTCAGAGGAACTGGCCCGCTGGGCGTTCGTCTGGATGACCTTGCTGGGCGCGGTCACCGCCATCGACCGGCACGCCCACCTTGGCAGCGACCTGCTGGTCTCTCGTCTGGGCCGCGGCGGCCGTCGGGCCTGCCTGCTCGCCAGCCAGATGCTGATGATCGTGATCACCGCACTCCTGCTGGTAGGCAGCTGGCAACAGTCGGTCATCAACTGGCAGGTGCGCGCACCGGTCAGCGGCCTGTCGATGGCGGGCTTCTACGGCGCCGGCGTGGTCTTCGGCGTGCTGGCCCTGGGCCTGCTGCTGCGGCAGGTCGCCCGCACCGTGGCGGGTGATCTCGCCGACAGCGAGCTGGTGATGGTCCAGGAGTCCGAGGATCTGGCGCAGGTCACGGACCTCCAGCTCGATCGCAGCGTGGCCTGGCGTCGTTGAGGAGCCGTCATGACCGTCTTCCTCTTCATCGGATCCCTGCTGGCCGTGATGGCCCTGGGCACGCCCATCGCCTATGCGCTGCTGGCCTCGGGCGTGGCCCTGATGTGGCAGCAGGACCTGTTCGACGCGCAGATCCTGGCGCAGAACGTGATCAACGGTGCCGACAGCTTCCCGCTGCTGGCCGTCCCCTTCTTCATGCTGGCCGGCGAGATCATGAACGTCGGCGGCCTGAGCCGCCGCATCGTCAACCTGGCGCTGGCACTGGTGGGCCACCGTCGTGGCGGCCTCGGCTTCGTCGTGATCGTCGCGGCCTGTCTGATGGCGGCGCTGTCGGGTTCGGCGGTGGCCGACACCGCGGCGCTGGCCTCGCTGCTGCTGCCGATGATGGCCCGCGCCGGGCATGACAAGGCGCGCGCCGGTGGCCTGATCGCCGCGGCCGGCATCATCGCGCCGGTCATTCCGCCGTCCATCGGCTTCGTGGTCTTCGGCGTGGCGGCCAACGTGTCCATCGGCAAGCTGTTCCTCGCGGGCATCGTGCCGGGCCTGCTGATGGCGCTGGCCCTGGCGCTGACCTGGGGCCTGCTGTCGCGGCGCGAGGCCGTGACCCCGCCGCCGCGTGCCACCGCCGCCGAACGCTGGACCGCGCTGCGCGAGTCCACCTGGGCCCTGGTGCTGCCGATCATCGTGGTAGTGGGCCTGAAGATGGGTGTTTTCACGCCCACCGAGGCGGCGGTGGTGGCGGCGGTGTACGCGCTGTTCGTGTCCACCGTGGTCTACCGCGAGTTGCGCTGGCACCAGCTCACCGAGGTCTTCGTCAGCGCCTCGCGCACCACCGCCGTCATCATGTTCCTGGTGGCGGCGGCCATGGTCAGCGCCTGGCTGATCACGGTGGCCGACGTGCCCTCTCAGGTGGTCAGTCTGCTGGAGCCTCTGCTGGGCCACCCAACCCTGTTGTTGCTGGCCATCATGGCCCTGGTGATGGTGGTGGGCACGGCGATGGACATGACGCCCACCATCCTGATCATGACCCCGGTGTTGATGCCCTTGGTGAAGGCCGCGGGCATCGACCCGGTGTACTTCGGCGTGCTCTTCATCATGAACAACGCGATCGGCCTGATCACCCCGCCGGTGGGCACCGTGCTCAACGTTGTCGCCGGCGTGGGCCGGCTGCGCATGGACGAGGTCAGCCGCGGCGTGTGGCCTTTCATGGCCGCGCAGACCGCCGTGATGTTCCTGCTCGTGTTCTTCCCGCAGCTGGTGATGGTGCCGCTGCGCTGGTTCCAGGGCTGAGCCACCGGCCGGCCCGCCTGACCCGGAGCGGCGAACCGCTCCTTCCTGCCCCCTGACGGAGACCCCAGTCCATGTCCCTCATCCGCAAGCTCAAGGCCCGTGCGCAGAACGGTCAACCGGTGCGCGTCGCCGTGATCGGCGCCGGCAAGTTCGGCTCCATGTACCTGTCGCAGGCACCGCGCACGCCGGGCATCCATCTCACCGCCGTGGTGGACCTCTCGCCCGACCGTGCCCGCGCCTCGCTGGCCCGCGTGGGCTGGGACACGCCGCGCTTCTCGGCCACCTCGCTGGCCCAGGCCAGGAAGGACGGCAGCACCTTCATCACCGACGACGCGCGCGCCGTCATCGCCAGCGACGCCGTGGACATCGTCATCGACGCCACCGGCAGCCCCGCGGCCGGCATCGCCCACGCGCTGATGTGCTGCGAGCACCGCAAGCACATCATCATGGTCAATGTGGAGGCCGACGTGCTGGCCGGCCCGTACCTGGCGCGCAAGGCCGCCGAGGCCGGGATCCTCTACAGCATGGCCTCGGGCGACCAGCCGGCCCTCATCGCCGAGCTGGTGGACTGGGCCCGCACCATCGGCATGGAGGTGGTGTGCGCCGGCAAGGGCACCAAGTACCTGCCGATCTACCATGCCAGCACGCCCGAGACCGTGTGGGGCCACTACGGCTTCAGCCGAGACCAGGTGGCGGGTGGCGACTTCAACGCCCAGATGTTCAACAGCTTCCTCGACGGCACCAAGTCGGCGCTGGAGATGGCGGCGGTGGCCAACGGCTGCGAGCTCTCGCCGCCCGAGGACGGCTTGGTCTTCCCGCCCGTGGGCGTCGACGACCTGCCGCACATCCTGCGTCCTGCCGATGAGGGCGGCATCCTGCCCAGGAAGGGCATGGTCGAGGTGGTCAGCTCCCTCGAGCGCGACGGCCGCCCGGTCTTCCGCGACCTGCGCTGGGGCGTGTACGCCGTGTTCGAGGCGCCCAGCCCCTACGTCAAGGACTGCTTCCAGCAGTACGGCCTGAAGACCGACGCCAGCGGCCGCTACGCCGCCATGTACAAGCCCTACCACCTGATCGGCCTGGAGCTGGGCATCTCGGTGGCCAGCATCGCCGTGCGCCAGGAGGCCACCGGCGCCACCGGCGAGTGGCGTGGTGACGTGGGCGCCACCGCCAAGCGCGCGCTCAAGGCCGGCGAGAAGCTCGACGGCGAAGGCGGCTTCACCGTTTACGGCAAGCTGATGCCCACGGCCACTTCTTTGCGCCGCCGCGCGCTGCCCATAGGCCTGGCACACAACATGGTGCTCAAGCGCGACATCGCTGCCGGTGAGATCGTGAGTTGGGACGACGTCGAGTACGACGGCAGCAAGCAGGCCGTGCAGGTGCGCCGCGCGCAGGAGGCGCTGTTCCGCCAGGAGCTGAACTTGTGATGGCGCTGCGCTGATGTGGCACTGCTGACGCCGGGCGTCCATGACCGGCCTCACCTGTGCCCTGCCGTCGATGTTCTTTCCAAGCACAAGCCTCCAGGAGACCGACCCATGCGTGCCCGACCCCTTGTTCGTCGTCTGTTGACCCACGTCCTGATCGCCACCCCGCTGCTGGCCGTCTTCGCGGCGCCTGTCGCCGCGCAGGAGATCCGCGAGCACACCCTGAAGTTCGCCTTCGTTCAGCCCAAGGAAAGCCACATGGGTGCGGGCGCACAGCGCTTTGCCGAGCTGGTGGCGGCCAGGTCCAAGGGCCGCATGCAGGTCAAGCTGTTCCCTGGCGGCACGCTGGGCGGCGACATCCAGACCCTGTCGGCGCTGCAGGGCGGAACCATCGAGATGACCACCCTGCCTCCGGGTCTGATGGTGGGCCTGGCCAAGCCCTTCGCGGTCTTCGACATGCCCTTCCTGTTCAACAGCTTCGCCGAAGCCGACGCGCTGCTCGACGGTCCCGTGGGCCAGAAGCTGATGACGCACGCGCCGGCCGGCCTGGTGGGCCTGGCCTACTGGGACCACGGCTTCCGCAACCTCAGCAACAGCCGCCGTCCGGTGGCCAGGCTGGAGGACTTCGCCGGCCTGAAGGTGCGCGTGTCGCAGTCGCCGATGATCATCGAGACCATCAACGGCCTGGGCGCCAACGCCACGCCCATGGCCTTCACCGAGGTCTATTCCGCGCTGGAGACCAAGGCCGTGGACGGCCAGGAGAACCCCACCGCGGTCTTCGACGCCAACAAGTTCAACGAGGTACAGAAGCACCTGTCGATCACGCGCCACCAGTACAACCCGCTGATCGTGCTGGCCAGCGGCAAGGCCTGGGCCAGGCTCAACGAGGCCGAGCGCAAGCTGCTGACGGAGGCCGCCACCGAGACGCGGGCCTACCAGCGCCAGGTCTCGCGCGAGATGGAGGCCAAGTCCACGGCCTCGCTCAAGTCCCGCGGCACCGTCGTCACCGAGCCCAGTGCTGCCGAGATCGAGCGCATGCGCCGCCACCTGGCGCCCGTCTCGGCCAAGCTGGCCAAGGACATCGGCGAGGCCCTGGTGGCCGAGGTCACCGCCGAGGTCCAGCGCCTGCGCGCATCCCGTTGACGATCGGCGCGCCGGCCGCGGCGCGCTCAACGCCGATGATGACTCGGCGCCAACTGATACACCGGCGTGTCCAGCCCCGCGTGCCGCGCCTTCAACTGCAGCGCCAGGAACTGCGAGTAGTGGCGGGACTGGTGCAGGTTGCCGCCGTGGATCCACAACTGGGGCACTTGCGTGGGCTTCCACATGTTGCGCAGCTCGCCTTCCCAGGGGCCGGGGTCCTTGGTGGTGGCGCTGCCCAGGCCCCAGCACTTGCCCACGCGGTCGGCCACCTCGGGTGACACCAGATCGGCCAGCCAGTGGTTCATCGAGCCGTAGCCGGTGGCGTAGACCAGCAGGTCGGCCTCCAGCTCGCTGCCGTCGGTCAGGGTCACGCTGCGCGGGTTGATGTGCTCGATGCTGACGCGGCTGCGCAGCTTGATGCGGCCGTCGGCCACCAGCTCGCTGGCGCCGACGTCGATGTAGTAGCCGGAGCCGCGGCGCAGGTACTTCATGAACAGGCCCGAGCCGTCCTCGCCGAAGTCCAGCAGGAAGCCGGCCTTCTCCAGCCGCGCGTAGAGGTCGGCGTCGCGCACCTTCATCGCCTCGTACACGGGGATGTGGAAGGTGTGCATGATCTTGTAGGGCACGCTGGCGAAGATCAGGTCGGCCTTGTGGTGGTCGATGCCCTGGGCCAGCGCCTGCTCGCTGTAGAGGCCGCCGAGGGCCAGCTCCATCAGCGAGTCGCTGGGCGCGATGTGGGTGCTGCTGCGCTGGATCATCGTCACGTCGCAGCCGTTCTCCCACAGCGCGGCGCAGATGTCGTGGGCCGAGTTGTTCGAGCCCAGCACCACGGCCTTCTTGCCGCGCCACTGCTCGGCCGTGCGGTGCTTGCTGGAGTGCACCTGCACGCCTTCGAAGCGCTCGGCGCCGGGGATCTGCGGGATGTGGGGATAGCCCGAGACACCGAGCGCGAACACCAGCTGCCTGGGCCGCAAGGTGAGGGGCTGGCCGTCGCGCAGCACGCGGACGGTCCAGCTCTGGGTGGCCTCGTCCCACTCGGCCTTCTCGGCCACGGTGGAGCCCCAGTAGTCGAGCTCCATGATGCGGGTGTAGTGCTCCAGCCAGTCACCGATCTTGTCCTTGGCCGCGAAGACGGGCCAGTCGTCGGGGAAGGGCAGGTAGGGCAGGTGGTCGTACCAGACCGGGTCGTGCAGGTGCAGGCTCTTGTAGCGGTTGCGCCAGCTGTCGCCGGGGCGCGGGTTCTTCTCGATGATCAGCGCGGGCACGCCCAGGCGCTTGAGCCGCGCACCCAACGCGATACCACCTTGGCCGCCGCCGATGATGACGACGTAGGGCTGCTCCTCGTGGCCGAGCCGGGCATGGGCCTCGTCCTTCTGCTCCAGCCAGCTCTTGCGGCCGGGGTGGATGCCGTGCTCGACGCCCTTGATGCGGCGCGGGCCCTTCTTCTCCTCGTGGCCCTTGAGCTCGACCATGGTGGTCAGCAGCGTCCAGGCGCGGTCGCCGTCGGGCGTGGCCTTCAGGCGCAGCAGGCCGCGGCCGCGGGACACGCGCGTCTCGAAGGTGAACCAGGCCTCGACCACGCCGCCGGCCTCGGTGGCCTCGCCTTCGAGCGCGAAGGCCGAGGGTGCGACGTCGGCGGCGCGGGCGGCCAGCATGTCGGCGATGGCCTCGCGGCTCTCGAAGGTGCGGATGTTCCAGGTGTAGCTGACGAGGTCGCGCCAGTAGCACGCGTCATCGAACAGGGCGGCGGTGGCGGCGGGCGGGCCGTCGCGCTGACTGGTCTCGAAGCGGGTCAGCCAGGCCTGGGCGCGGGCGCCGGGCGTCGCGTCCGCGGGCATGCCGGAAGGTGCGGCGGGGTTCATGGGTGGAGTCTCCTTGCCGTGTCACTCGGTGGGCTGCCGCCGCGGATCACGTGCCGCGGCGGTCGTGGCGCGGCCGGGTCAGGACCGCGTGAGCGGATCAGCGCAAGGGGCGTGCCGGGGGCTGGCGAACCGCCGTGTGACCGGTGTGGCCCAGGCGTTTGCCGTGTGGCTGAGCCGGGGCGGCACCGGGCAGCGTCACACCGGCACCGGGTGTGACGGTCGATGTGACAAGGGGGTGTGACAGTGCATCGGCCCGGATGTGACGTCACCGAGGCGGAGCCGCCGATCCCAGCGGGCCGGCCGGCCGTGTGATGTGGCGCGCGCGTGGGCGAGGCGGCCGCGACGCACGGCTGCGGCGGGCCTGCGTCCGTGGTCCTGCGGTTCCTGGATCGCGGGGTGGAGGTTGACCGCCTCGGCCACCTCAGTCCGTGACGGCGCCCAGGCGCCGCAGCCTGCGGTAGATCGTCATCCGGGCGCAGCCCAGCTGCCGTGCCAGGGCGGACACGTTGCCGCCCGCGGCCGCCAGCGCGGCGGGCAGGTCGGCGTCCGGCAGGGCCGTGGCTGGCGTCGAGGCGGGCCGCGGCGTGCGGCCGGCGGGCAGTGCCTGGATGGGCGTGAACCGGGCTGGCGGAGCCTGGACGGGCGCCGTGTTGCGTGCCGCCGGCGTGCCCTTCACGCCCGCACGGTCCGTCTCGACCTCGTCGTTCACCTCGTCCACCTCCCCCGCCCACTGCACCGCCTCCGGCAGATCCTCCCGCCGCACCAGCCGGCCATCGCCGATGGCACGCGCGTAGTCCATCGCGTTGCGCAGCTCGCGCAGATTGCCGGGCCAGGCGTGGGCGGCGATCGCGGCCCGGGCCTCGGGGCTCAGCCGCCAGCCCGTGTCATCGCGGACGTCGGCGTCGCCCGGCATGCGGTCGGCCAGCATCCGCTCGGCCAGCGCCAGCCGGTCGGCCCGCTCGCGCAGCGGTGGCAGGCGCAGCACGGCGCCGGCCAGGCGGTAGTACAGGTCCTCGCGGAAGCGGCCGCTGCGCACCAGTTCGTCGAGCGCGCAATGGGTGGCGGCCAGCACGTGCAGGCGCACCGGCACCGGGCGGGTGGCGCCGATGGGCAGCACCTCGCGTTCGGCCAGCACGCGCAGCAGCCGGGCCTGCAGCGCCAGCGGCATGTCGCCGATCTCGTCGAGGAACAGCGTGCCGCCGTCGGCCTCCTGGATCAGGCCCTTCTTGCCGCGGCTGCCCGCGCCCGAGAAGCTGCCGGGCAGGTGGCCGAACAGCTCGCTCTCGATCAGCGTCTCCGGGATCGCCGCGCAGTTGACGGCGATGAAGGGCGCGGCCGCGCGCCGGCTGGCCGCGTGCAGCGCGCGCGCCAGCCATTCCTTGCCACTGCCGGTCTCGCCGTGGATCAGCAGGCCCAGCGGGCTGTCGACCAGGCGCGCGGCGCGGGCCAGCTGGGCGTCGAGGGCGGGATCGCCGGCCGACAGCGCGGCCAGGGGCCCGGCTTCGGTGGTGTGGCGGCCCGGCCCGGCCGCGTCGAGGCCGCCGCGGGTGCGCGCGCCCGCACCCGGCCGCCACGGCGCCGCGGCCTGCAGGTACAGCGTCTGGGCCCGGCCGTCGGCGCCGGCGTGCAGGCGCTGCACCGGCTGCGCGCCGGTGCCGGCATCGCGGCCGCCCTGTCCGATGTCGGCCGCGCTGCCGCGGCCGTCGGCCAGCCGCGCCACCGTCTCCAGGTCGAGCGCCAGCAGCGTGTCCAGCGGCCGGCCGATCAGCGCCGACGGGCGGCTCAGCGATGCGCCCAGGCCCGCCGCGCCGGCCTCGAACAGCTGCTGCGCCGCCCGGCTGTGGCCGACGATGCGGCCGTCCTCGTCGACGGCCAGCAGATAGTCCGGCTGCACGGCCAGGAACTGCGGCGCGTGCGACAGCCGCAGCACGGCATCGCGCCGGTGCCGCTGCAGGAAGGCGGCATGCTCGACCTGGGCGGCCGAGGCGCGCACCAGTTGCAAGGCCAGGTGCTGGCTCTCCTTGGGCAGGCCGCTGGACAGCTGCGAGATGTCGAGCACCGCCTGCAGCCGGCCCTGGGTGTCGAAGATGGGCGCGGCGGTGCAGGTCAGCGGGATGTGGGTGGCGTCGAAGTGGTCGTCCAGATGCACCGTCAGCGCCTGGCCGGTGCGGATGCAGGTGCCCACGCCGCAGGTGCCGGCATGGTGCTCGCTCCAGTCCGAGCCCAGGTAGAGGCCGGCGCGCCGCAGGTGCGGCTCCAGCGACAGGTCGCCGATGAAATCGACGGTGACGCCGCGTGCATCGGTCAGCAGCACCACGTAACCCTGACCCGCGACCTGCGCGTACAGCGATTCCAGCCCGTGGCGGGCGATGGACAGGAAGCTGTCGAGCTGCTGCTGGTGCTCGCGCAGCCGGGCCTGGGGCAGGATGACGGCCTCCTGCAGCCGGCCCGGGTCCAGCCGGTGCTCGTGCACGCAGCGCTGCCAGCTGGCGCGGATCAGGCCGTCATGGCGGGCGGCGGCCGTGGCACCGGGGCCGCGCTCGGCCACCGCCATCACGGTGGCGATGTGGGCGCGTTGCCGGTCGGCCGGCGCGGGAACATAGGTGGGCATCCGCGGAACCTCCGGACGGGGGCGCCCACCGTAGCCCAGTGCCGCCACGCTGGCGATCGGGGAATCTCCGGCGGCCGGCCCGCCGCGCTGGTCCGTCCGGTCCGTCGCCTCAGAGCTTGACCATCACGTTGCGCAGCTCGGTGTAGAACTCCAGCGAGTGCACGCCGCCCTCGCGGCCGATGCCCGAGGCCTTGGCGCCGCCGAAGGGCGTGCGCAGGTCGCGCAGGAACCAGCTGTTGATCCAGCACAGGCCGACCTCGATGCCGCGGGCCATGCGGTGGGCGGTCGACAGGTCGCGCGTCCACACCGAGGTGGCCAGGCCGTAGTCGGTGGCGTTGGCCAGGGCCGGCGCCTCGTCGGCGGTGTCGAAGGGGGCGATGTGGCAGCAGGGGCCGAAGATCTCCTCGCGGATGACGGCCGAGCTCTCGGGCAGGCCGGTCCAGATGGTGGGTTGCACCCAGTGGCCGTCACGCAGATGGGCCGGCATGTCGGGCTCGCCGCCGCCGGTGACCACGGTGGCGCCGTCTGCCCGGGCGCGGGCGTAGTAGCCCAGCACCTTGCGCTTGTGCTCGGCCGAGATCAGCGGGCCCAGGCCGACGCCGGGCTCGTCCGACGGGCCGATCTTCAGTGCTGCCGCCTTGGCCGCCAGGGTCTGCACGAAGCGCTCGAACAGCGGGCGCTGCACGTACACCCGCTCGGTGCCCAGGCAGACCTGGCCGCAGTTCTCGAAGGCGCTGCGCATCACGCCGGCCACCGCCGCGTCCAGGTCCGCGTCGGCGAAGACGATGGCCGCGTTCTTGCCCCCCAGCTCGAAGCTGACCGGGCGCACGCCCCGGGCCGCGGCGGCCATGATGGCCTCGCCGGTGCGCGTCTCGCCGGTGAAGGTGATGGCGTCGACGTCCGGATGGCGGGTCAGCATCTCGCCGGCCGAGCCCGGCCCGAAGCCGTGCACCACGTTGTAGACGCCCTTGGGGATGCCCACCGCGTTCATCACCTCGCCCAGCAGCGTGGCGGTGGCCGGCGTCTCCTCGCTCGGCTTGACGACGACGGTGTTGCCGCAGGCCAGCGCCGGGCCCACCTTCCAGGTCATCAGCAGCAGCGGCAGGTTCCAGGGGCAGACCACGCCGACCACGCCCACCGGCGTGCGCAGCGCGTAGCTGATGGCCGTGCCGCCGTCGGGCGTGGTCATCTCGAAGGACTCGGTCGGCACGTTCTTGACGAGGTCGGCGAAGACCTTGAAGTTGGCCGCACCGCGCGGGATGTCGATGTGGGCGGCCAGGCTGCGTGGCTTGCCGGTGTCGGCCAGCTCGGCGGCCAGGAAGTCGTCGAAGCGGCGGTTGATCTCGTCGGCCAGCGCATGCAGCAGTTCGACCCGGCGGGCCACGCTGATGCGGCCCCACTCGCCCTTGAGGGCGGCCCGTGCGGCGGCCACGGCCGCGTCGACCTCGGCCTGGCCGGCCTCGTGCACGGCACCGATCACGCGGTTGTCGACGGGCGCGCGCTTGTCGAAGGTCTTGCCGGTGGCGACGAACTCGCCGTGGATGAAGTTCAGGAAATCGGGCATGGTGGGATCGTGCGAGAGGCGGATGGAAGGCGGCCCGGAAGGCTCAGCGCAGGCCGTCCGGATAACGGGTCACTTCAGGTCACCACCGAGAGGAAGGCCTCGTTGAGCTTGCGGTCGTGATAGAAGATCGCGCGGCCGACTTCCTCCCAGGTCCAGGTGATCGGGTCATGGTCGGGGTACCACTGGTAGCCGCCGGCGAAGGTCTCCATGCGGTTGCCGGACGGGTCGAAGAAGTAGATCGTCGTGCCGCGGGTGATGCCGTGGCGCGTCGGGCCCATGTCGATCGAGACGCGGTGCATGGTCATCAGGTCGGCCGCGCGCAGCACCTGCTCCCAGGTCTCCAGCATGAAGCTGACGTGGTGCAGCTTGCCGTCCTCGGCATGGCGCACCAGCGCGATGTCGTGGGCCTTGTTGCTGATGCTCAGCCAGACGCCCAGATCGGTCTGGCCGTCCTCCAGCTTGACGCGCTCGACGAGGCCGAAGTCCAGCACCTCGGCGAACAGGCGGTGGGCGGCGTCGATGTCGCCGCCGTACAGCAGCGCGTGGTCCATGCGCAGCGGGGCGATGCCGCGGGTGTCCTCGCGCCAGGCCTCGGGGTTGAGGTCGCCCAGGCCGTTGCCCACGCGCTGCTTGTCGGCGTAGAGCTCGATCATGTGGCCGGTCGGGATCTGGAAGCGCACGCGCTCGCCGGTGGCCAGCATCTCGCCGGCCGGCACGCGCTCGGTGGCCACGCCGTATTCCTTCAGCCGGCCTTCGAGCCGGCGCAGCGTCGGCGTGTCCATCACCTTGAAGGCGAAGCAGTCGATGCCGGCGCGGTCGGCCTTGCGCAGCACCAGGCTGTGGTGGTCGCGCTCGTCCCAGCACTTGAAGTAGACGCGCTGGGCATCGCGGCCGGTCTCCTGCAGGCCCATCACGCGGCTGTAGAAGTCGGCCGATTCGTCGAGGTCGAACACGCGGATCTGGGCGTGGCCGGGGCGCAGCACTCCGTGGAAGGCCATGGTGTCTGTCTCCTGTGGATGGATGTTGGATTCAGGGGCGTGACCGGGCCTGCGCCAGATCGTGCGACGGCGCTGGCAGGCGGTTCGGGGTGGGGATCAGGCCGCCGCGGCGCGCGGGCCGCGTGCCTGCGGCATCAGGCCGTGCGGCAGACCGACTTGCGCATCGCGCCGATCACCTGCAGTTCCAGGTCACTGCAGGGCTGGACGCGGCAGGCCAGCACGCGGCCGGCGCGCTCGTCGTCCTCGCTGACGTGGGCGCGGCTCATCAGGCCCTTCGCATAGTCGCCCGACATCACCTGCACCTTGCAGATGCCGCAGCCGCCGTTGCGGCAGCCCACGGGAATGCCGCGGCGGCCGAGGGCCTCCATGCCCGACAGCAGGTTGCGCTGCGTGTCGCAGGCATAGGTCTCGCCGGTATCGAGGATGCGGATCGCGTGACGGGGCATCGGTCGGTCTCCTGGGGCTGTCCGGCCGGTGGTCCGGCCTTGTGTTCGGACCTGCCGCCGGCCGCGGCGGGCTCGCCGGGGCGGTGTGCAGGATCGATGGCGCCGATGATGGGCGGCCCCGGCGATACTGTCCAATACCGATTTCCGGCGGCACGATACCGCTGCAGTATGGTTTTTGAGGGTTCTCCCGGAGCTGTCGATGGACCTGCGTCAGATGCGCTACTTCCTGGCCCTGGCCGAGGAGCGCCACTTCGGCCGCGCCGCCGAGCGCTTGCACATCACCCAGCCGCCGCTCACGCGCCAGATCCGCGCGCTGGAGGACGACCTGGGCACGCCGCTGTTCGTGCGCACGCCCAAGGGTGTGACGCTGACCGAGGCCGGCCAGGCCCTGCTGGCCGAGGTGCCCAATCTGCTGAGCCTGGCGCAGCGCGCCCGCGACCGCGCCCAGCGCGCCGGCGCCGGCCTGACCGGCCAGATCGACATCGGCATCTTCGGCTCCGGTGTGCTGGAGGTGATCCCGCGGCTGCTGGCGCGCTTCCACGCCGAGCGGCCCGAGGTGCGCCTCGTGCTGCACAACCTCAGCAAGGCCGAACAGCTGGAGGCGCTGCGCGAGCGCCGCATCAGCGTGGGCTTCAACCGCCTGCTGCCGGCCGATGACGATCTGGTGATCGAGACCGTGCAGCGCGAGCCGCTGCACCTGGCCGTGCCGGCCGACCATCCGCTGGCCGCGCGCGCGCAGGTGCCGCTGTCCGCCCTGCACGGCGTGCCGCTGATCCTCTACCCGAAGATGCCGGTGCCGGGCCTGGCCCAGCGCGTGCTGCAGGCGCTGGCGCGCGAGGGCGCCGAGCCGCGGGTGGAGTTCGAGGTCGAGGAGGTGCTGACCGCCGTGGCCCTGGTGGCCGGCGGCTTCGGCGTCTGCGTGACGACGGCCTCCAGTGCGCACCTGCGGCTGCCGGGCGTGGTCTGGCGGCCGCTGGACAGCGCCCATCTGCACGACATCGAGCTGAGCTGCGTCTGGCGCCGCGGTGACGCCAACCCGGTGCTGCAGGCCTTCCTGGAGGTGGTGCGTGCCCATGCGCGCGATCTGCGGGAGACGGCGGCCGCCGCGCAGGCGCCGGGCGCGGTGTCCGGGTCCGAACCCGGCATGGCCGCCCGCGGCGGCGGAAAAACGAAAGGCCCGGCGCGGGGGCGCAGGGCCTGATGGGGGGATCCACCGCGTGGGGTGGATCCGGGTCGATGCACGGGCCCGGGCGGGCCGCCGCGCCTCAGCGCTTGCGGTCGGCCAGGCGCTCGCGGCTCATCGAGCGGCGCACCGACCAGGGGCCGTCGTGGAACGGGCTCTCATGCTTGGAGTCACGGCGCTCGTCGAGCGGGCCCTGGCCACTGGGGCGGGCCTGCTTGGACGGCGTGACGGGCAGCGGATGGCGAGTCGGCATTCAGCAGGGGACGGGCTGGAAGGCCACGTCATCAATTGGGATGTGATGCCGTAACGCGTCTGGAACTGGGGTGGTTGACGAGCCGACACAAAAAAGTGTGGGTGCCGCCCGGCCCGTCTCCATCGCGCCCGCGCCCGCTGCCGCTCAGCCGGCGGCAGCCGCCGCCAGCGCTGCGGCCGCCGCGTCGGCCGGGCCGGCGGCGCGCTCGCGCAGATGCGCCAGCGCCTCCTCGACCTGGTCGACCAGCACCAGGCACAGGTCGCCCGGGCGCAGCGCGGCCAGCGCATGGTCGATGGCCAGGAACTCGCCACGGATCTCGTCGACGCCCTGCACCCGCGGCGCGCCCTTCAGGCCCTCGCGCAGCAGGCCCAGCACCTCGCCGTCGGCACGGCCGCGCTGGGCCGCGTCCTGGTAGAGGATGACGTGGTCGAAGGCGGCGCCCAGGATCCCGGTCTGCTCGCGGATGTCCTCGTCGCGGCGGTCGCCGGCCGCGCTGATGACCACCGAGCGGCGCTGCGCCGGCATCGCGTCGACGGCGCCGACCAGGGCGCGCATCGCGTCCGGGTTGTGGCCGTAGTCGGCGATCACGGTCGCGCCGTGCATGTCCATCACGTTGAAGCGGCCGGGCGCGTTCTGCGCGTCGTTGACGAAGCTGGCCAGACCGGCGCGCACCGCCTCGAAGGGCAGGCCGCAGCCCCAGGCCGCGGCCACCGAGGCCAGCGCGTTCTCGACCTGGAAGCCGATCGCGCCGCCGCGCGTCAGCGGCACCTCGCGCAGCGGCACGCTGGCGCGCGCCGATCCCTCGACGGCGACGATGTCGTTGCCCTCGATGAACACGCAGCGGCGGCCGAGCGCGCGGTGCGCGACCAGCGCCGGCAGCTGCGCGTCACGGGCGAACAGGATCACCTCGCCCGGGCAGTGGGCGGCCATCGCCAGCGTGATCGGATCGGCGGCGTTGAGCACCGCATAACCGGTCTCGGCCACGTTCTGCACGATCACCCGCTTGAGCACCGCCAGGTCCTCGACGGTGGTGATGTAGTTCAGGCCCAGATGGTCGCCGGCGCCGACGTTGGTCACCACCGCCACCTGGCAGCGGTCGAAGGCCAGGCCCTCGCGCAGCATGCCGCCGCGCGCGGTCTCCAGCACCGCGGCCTCGGTGTCGGGGTGGGCCAGCACGTTGCGGGCGCTCTTCGGGCCCGAGCAGTCGCCGCTGTCGATCTGGTGGCCGTCGATCCACACGCCGTCGGTGTTGGTCATGCCGGTGCAGTAGCCGGCGGCGGTGAACAGGTGGGCGATCAGGCGGGTGACGGTGGTCTTGCCGTTGGTGCCGGTGACGGCCACGACCGGGATGCGGCCCTCGTCGCCCGGCGGGTACAGGCGCTCGACGATGGCCTCGCCGACCGCGCGCGGCTTGCCGTAGCTGGGCGCCAGGTGCATGCGCAGACCCGGCGCGGCATTGACCTCGACCACGCCGCCGCGCTGCTGCTCCAGCGGCACGCCGATGTTCTCGCACACCACGTCGACGCCGCAGATCTCCAGGCCGATCATGCGTGCGGCCTCGACGGCGCGCGCGGCGACTTCCGGGTGCACGTCGTCGGTGACGTCGGTGGCGCTGCCGCCGGTGCTCAGGTTGGCGTTGTTGCGCAGCAGCACGCGCTGGCCGGGCGTGGGCACGTCATCGGGCTGCAGGCCCTGCAGCTGCAGGCGGGCCAGCGCGATGTCGTCCAGGCGGATGCGGGTCAGCGGCGTGGCATGGCCGTCGCCGCGGCGCGGGTCGGTGTTGACGGTGTCGACCAGCTGGCGCACGGTGTGCACGCCGTCGCCGATCACGTGTGGCGGGTCGCGCCGGGCGGCGGCCACCAGCTTCTCGCCCACCACCAGCAGGCGGAAGTCATGGCCGGGCAGGAACTGCTCGACCATCGGCGTGCCGATCTCCTCGGCGGCGCGGTAGGCGATCTCGAAGTGGGCGCGGTCGACCACGTTGACGGTCACGCCCTTGCCCTGGTTGCCGTCCTGCGGCTTGACCACCACCGGCAGGCCGATCTGCTGCGCGACGGCCCAGCCCTCGTCCAGCGTGTGGACCGGCCGGCCGCGCGGCACCGGCACGCCGGCGGCCGCGAGCAGGCGCTTGCTCAGGTCCTTGTCCTGGGCGATGGACTCGGCCACCGCGCCGGTGGAGTCGACCTCGGCGGCCCAGATGCGGCGCTGCTTCACGCCCCAGCCGAACTGCACCAGGCTGCCCTCGGTCAGGCGGCGGTAGGGGATGCCACGGTCGACGGCGGCGTGGACGATCGAGCCGGTGCTCGGGCCCAGGCGGATGTCCTCGTCGATCTCGCGCAGCTCGGCCAGCGCGGCCGTGATGTCGAAGGCCGCGCCGGTGGTGGCGGCGGCCAGCATCTGCTCGGCCAGCGCCAGCGCGCGGCGGCCGACCTTCTCCTCGGTGTATTCGACGACGATCTGGTAGACGCCGGCCTCGGGCGTGGCGGTCGAGCGGGAGAAGCTGACGCGGCAGCCGGCGCGGGCCTGCAGCGCCAGCGTCGTGCGCTCCAGCCAGCGCGCCAGCGGCACGGCCTGGGCGCCGCCGACCGGGCGCACCGGGGCCAGCTCGGGCAGCCACTCGCGCAGGCGCTCTTCCAGCGGGGCGCCGGCGGCGATGGCGGTCTCGTCGGTCGCGCAGTGCACGACGGCCTCGATCGCGGTGTGGCGGCTCCACAGATTGGGTCCGCGCAGCGCGCGGATACGGGTCACTTGCATGGGCGGGGCGGTGTCAGCGGGTCTCTGCGCGAGCGCGGGTGTCGAAGGTGTCCAGGCCGGCGGCCAGCAGGGCCGGCGCGAGGCCGAAGGCCCAGGCCGCGGCGATGGCCGGCAGCATCACGGCCGGCGCGGCCGCCGGCGCCTGGCGCAGCGCCAGCGCGGTCTCGGCCGTGCCGTCGCACAGCCAGGCCCGGCCGTCGCGCCACAGCACGGCGCGGCCGCCGGCGGCGCGGTGGTCGGCCAGCGGGGCCGCGTCGGTCGCGTACAGCAGCACGCTGCCGTCGCAATGGCGGGCCAGTTCGGCCACGCGCGGGTCGTCGGCATTGAGCACGCCCACGCCGTCGTCCAGCACCACGTCCATCTGCGTGCGCAGCACGCGCGGCAGGTCGTCGGCGCTGCGGATGTCGTGGCGCGCCAGCGCCTCGGCGCCGTCCAGGTCGGTCACCACGCCGATGCGGCAGCGGTCATAGACCAGGCCCTGGTCGAGCAGGGTGGCCGCGCCGTTCTCGAACACCGCCACGTCGACCTCGCGGTTGAGCAGCAGGCGCTCGGCCACGGTGCCGTCGGTGGCGTCGGCGTCGTCGATGCGGCGCTCGCCCAGGAACAGGCCGTCGCGGCAGGCCAGGCCCACCTTGCGGCCGGCGAGCTGCAGCAGCCAGGCCAGCAGGCGCGCCACGTCCTGCGGCGCCTGGCCGCCGGCGATGCCCAGCAGCGGGATGCGGCCGTCGTCGCCGGGCGGGAACAGGTGGTCGATGATGGCCTGGCCGACCGGCCGCGGCGAGCCGACCGCCGGCTTCAGGTGCATCAGCAGGCCGGGGCCGGCGTTGACCTCGACCACCGCCGCATCCTGGCCGGCCAGCGGACGGCGCACGTCCTCGGCCACCAGATCGACGCCGGCGATGTCCAGCCCCACGGTGCGCGCGGCCAGCGAGACCACGCGGGCGAAGTCCGGGTGCAGGTCGTCGGTGCAGTCGATCGAGACGTTGCCGCTGCGCTGGATCAGCACCTTGCGGCCGGCCGCCGGCACCGAGTCGCCGTCCAGGCCCTGGCGCTCCAGCAGCAGGCGGATCACCGGCTCGCGGTCGAGCTTCAGCGTCTCCAGCGGGAACTCCTCGGCCTCGCCGCGGCGCGGATCGGTGTTGAGCTGGCTGTCGATCAGCTGCGCGATGGTCGAGCTGCCGTCGCCGTGCACCCACAGGCTTTCGCCGCGGGCGGCGGCCACCACGCGGCCGGCCACCACCAGCAGGCGGTGCTCGTCGCCGCGGATGTAGCGCTCGATGATGACCTCGCTGCCCTCGGCATCGGCCACGTGCCAGGCGGCCTCGACCTCGGCCTGGGTCGACAGCTCCAGGCTGACGCCGCGGCCGTGGTTGCCGTCGGTCGGCTTGACGGTGACCGGCAGGCCGATCGACTGCGCCACGTCCCAGGCGTCCTCGGGCCGGTCGACCACCTCGCCCTCGGGGATCGGCACGCCGACGGCGCCGATCAGGCGCTTGGTCAGGTCCTTGTCGCCGGCGATGCCTTCGGCGATCGCGCTGGTGCGGTCGGTCTCGGCGGTCCAGATGCGGTGCTGGCGGCAGCCGTGGCCCAGCTGCACCAGGTTGCCGTCGTTCAGCCGCAGGTGCGGGATGCGGCGTTCGGTGGCCGAGGCCACGATGTGCGCGGTGCTCGGGCCGAGGTAGGCGCTGTCGATGGCCTCGCGCACGGCCTCGACCGCGGCGGCCACGTCGACCGGGCGGTCGTTGATCAGCCCCATCAGCAGCGTGTGGCCCTGGGCCAGCGCGGCGCGGCCGACGGCCTCGTCCCGCGCGCGGAAGACCATGCGGTAGACGCCGGTGGTCGAGGTGCTGCGGGTCTGGCCGAAGCCGGTGGGCATGCCCGCCAGGTTCAGCAGCTCGATGACGATGTGCTCCAGCACATGGCCCATCCAGGTGCCGTCCTGCAGGCGCTGCAGGAAGCCGCCGCGCTCACCGACGCCGCAGTGGTGCTCCTCGAGTGCGGGCAGGGCGGCCGTCAGGCGGGCGACGAAGCCGGGGATCCGGTTCGACGGCCATTCCTCGAGGGTGCCGAGGTCCAGCCAGACCTCGAGAGCCGAGCGGTAGGTCCACAGATTCGGGCCGCGCAGATAGGTGATGCGCAGCAGGCGGATGTCGTCAAACGTGGTCATCAGATGGGGGCGGGTCAGGCGCCGAGAGCGGCGCACTCAGACCGTGATTATTTCTGCCAGATCGTCAGCCGGGGAAGCGGTGGGCGCGTTACGGGACAATCCGTCGTTTTCCCGCCCGTCGCTTCCGATGTCAGCCACCGATCCGTCTCCTCGTTCCGCGGCCTGCCTGGCCGTCCTGCCGGCGGGGCTCGCACCCGGGGAGAACGTTCTGGCCCGGCTGGAGGTTGACCTGGATGCGCAGGACCGTTTCGCCCGCCGCCAGCTGCTGCTGACCGACCGCCGGCTGCTGGCCGGACCGGTCGACGAGCCGGTCGCCGGCTGGCAGGCCTGGCCGCTGGATTCGGCGCTGCAGTTGCAGCATGCCGACCATGCCGGCGTCGGCCAGCTGTCCCTGCACGATGCGCACGCCCGTCTGGGCTGTTGGCGCTACACGCTGGGGGCCGATCCGGCCGCGCTCAAGCTGCTGGGCGCCTTCGAGCGGCAGCTGCGGCGCCTGGCCGCCCCCGGCGACGAGGACCTGGCCGAGCCCGAGGCCGAGGAGACCGACTTCGCTGCCGAATCGGTCGCGCCGCCGTCGACCTGGGTGCTGCTGCGCCTGTGGCGCTTCGCCCGGCCCTACCGCTGGCCGCTGGCGCTGGGCTTCGTGCTGACGCTGGCGTCCACCGGCGCCTCGTTGGTCGCGCCCTACCTGACCATCCCGCTGATGGACGAGGTGCTGATCCCCTACCAGAACGGCCAGGCCATCGACCGCGGCCTGGTCTGGCGGCTGCTGGGCGGGCTGCTGGCCTCGGCCCTGCTGGCCTGGGGCCTGGGCTGGTGGCGCACCTGGCTGCTGGCCATCGTCAGCGAGCGCATCGGCGCCGACCTGCGCACGGCCACCTTCGACCACCTGCTGCAGCTGTCGCTCGACTACTTCGGCAGCAAGCGCACCGGGGACCTGATGTCGCGCATCGGCAGCGAATCCGATCGCCTCTGCGTCTTCCTGTCGCTGCATGCGCTGGACTTCGCCACCGACGTGCTGATGATCGGCATGACGGCCGCGATCCTGTTCTCGATCAACCCGTCGCTGGCGCTCGTCACGCTGCTGCCGCTGCCCTTCATCGGCTGGATGATCCACCTCGTGCGCGACCGGCTGCGCACCGGCTTCGAGAAGATCGACCGCGTCTGGGGCGAGGTCACCAGCGTGCTGGCCGACACCATCCCCGGCATCCGCGTGGTCAAGGCCTTCGCCCAGGAAAAGCGCGAGGCCGAACGCTTCCGCCGCGCCAACCGCCACAACCTGGAGGTCAACGACCGGCTCAACAGGACCTGGAGCCTGTTCACGCCGACCGTCTCGCTGCTGACCGAGATCGGCCTGCTGGTGGTCTGGGCCTTCGGCATCTGGCTGGTCAGCCGCAACGAGATCACGGTGGGTGTGCTGACCGCCTTCATCGCCTACATCGGCCGCTTCTACGGCCGGCTGGATTCGATGAGCCGCATCGTCTCGGTCACGCAGAAGGCGGCGGCCGGCGCCAAGCGCATCTTCGACATCCTCGACCACGTGAGCAACGTGCCCGAGCCGGCGCAGCCGGTGACGCTGCCCGAGGTGACGGGCGCGCTGACGCTGCAGGGCGTGGGTTTCCGCTACGGCAGCCGCTCGGTCATCCGCCAGCTGGACCTGGAGATCCGCCCCGGCGAGATGATCGGCCTGGTCGGCCACAGCGGCTCGGGCAAGAGTACGCTGGTCAACCTGATCTGCCGCTTCTATGACGTGACCGACGGCGCGATCAAGCTCGACGGCGTGGACCTGCGCCGCCTGCGCGTGGCCGACTACCGGCGCCACATCGGCCTGGTGCTGCAGGAGCCCTTCCTGTTCTTCGGCACGGTGGCCGAGAACATCGCCTACGGCAAGCCTGACGCCACGCGTGAGGAGATCGTGGCCGCCGCCCGCGCCGCCCATGCGCACGAGTTCATCCTGCGCCTGCCGCACGGCTACGACAGCATGGTCGGCGAGCGCGGCCAGGGCCTGTCGGGCGGCGAGCGCCAGCGCATCTCGATCGCCCGCGCGCTGCTGATCGACCCGCGGCTGCTGATCCTCGACGAGGCCACCTCGGCGGTCGACACCGAGACCGAGAAGGAGATCCAGACCGCGCTGGACAACCTGGTCAAGGGCCGCACCACCATCGCCATCGCCCACCGCCTGTCGACGCTGCGCCAGGCCGACCGGCTGGTGGTGATGGACCGTGGCCGCATCGTCGAGGTCGGCTCGCATGACGAACTGCTGGCGCGCCAGGGCGCCTACTGGCGCCTGCACGAGGCGCAACTGCGCCAGGCCGAGCAGGCCGCCGAACGGAGTGCCGCATGAGCCCGCTGACCGCATCCGCCCCGTCGACCCTCGTCGTCACCGCCACCGCATCGGGCGCCGTGCCGGACCTCAGCCGTGACGCCCACGGCCGCCTGCTGCTGCGCCGGGCGCCGGACGCCGAGCCGCTGCCGGTGCTGCCGGTGCGTGCCTTCGGCCTGTCGGACCCGGGCGGCGGCCTGTCGCTGGTCGGCCCCGACGGCCACGAGGCCGGCTGGATCCCGCGCCTGGACGCGCTGGCCGGCCCGGTGCGCGCGCTGCTCGACGAGGAGCTGGCGCGGCGGGAGTTCGCGCCGCGCATCGAGGCGCTGGAGGCGGTCTCGACCTTCGGCACGCCCAGCACCTGGCGCGTGCGCACCGACCGCGGCACGGCCGACCTGGTGCTCAAGGCCGAGGAGGACATCCGCCGCCTGGGCGACGGTGCGCTGTTGGTCACCGACAGCCACGGCATCGGCTACCGCATCGCCGACGTGCGGGCGCTGGACCGGCGCTCGCGCAAGCTGCTGGAGCGCTTTCTCTGACGCTCGGCGGGTTCCGGCCCGGGTGTTGGCCCGGGGCCGGGGCCGCGTCCGCGTCTTCAACCCCGTCCGCGCTCAGACCGGCGCGGCCGGCGTCGGCGCTGCGCTGTCGGCCTGGGCCTGGGCCTGGGCCTCGGCCTCGGCCTCCCGCCAGCGCCCCGGCGCGCAGCCGGCGGCCGCGCGGAAGGCGCGGTTGAAGTTGGCCACGTCGGCATAGCCCAGGCGCTGGGCCACCGCCGCCTGGCCCAGGCCCTGGCGCAGCAGCCCGCAGGCCTTGGCATGGCGCACCTCGCGCGCCAGCACGCCCCAGCGCACGCCCTCGCGCGCCAGCAGCCGGCTGTAGGTGCGCGTCGAGATGCCGAGCAGGGCGGCGGCCTCGTCCTGGCCGATCTGCCGCTCCTCGGTGGCGTGGATCAGCCAGCGCGTCCAGTCGGCCAGGTCCTGGCGCGCCTGCAGCGCGGCGAGCCGGCGGGCGCAGGCGCGTTCGGCCTCGGCCGCGACGGCCGCATCGGCCATCGGCAGCGGGGCGTCGGCCACCGCGGCGTCCAGGCACAGCAGCGCCCAGGGCAGATCGGCCGTGGTCGCCGCTGGCGGCAGGGCGGGCAGCGCAGACAGGGCGGACAGGGCGGACGCGGGCGGCGCCAGCGCATCGAAACGCACCTGGGCCCCGTCCAGCGTGCGCCAGCGCGCGGCATGGGCGGGCAGGGCGGGGGCCGGCCACGACAGCAGGATGCGGCAGGGCGTGGCCGCCTGCTGGCGCACGAAGCCCATCAGCCGGTGGGCGCCGACCACCACCGCCTCCAGCACCACGCAGGCCTCGGTCCAGGGCATGGGCTGGGCCGGGTCGAGCCGGGCCTGCAGCCCGCCGTCGGCGCTGCGCGTGACCTGCAGCCGCACGCCGGGCGTCACCAGCGCGAAGCCGGGGGCCAGGCGCTGCAGCGCCTCGCCCAGGCTGGCCGCGCTGGCCAGCAACGCGCCGGCCAGCGACAGGCGGCCGATGCCCACCGCCAGCCCCATCTCGAAGCCCAGATCGCCGCGGCCGGTGGCCTGCGCCAGCGCCTGCAGCACGGCGCTCTGGCGCTCGCGCGGCAGGCGGGCCTCGGGCTGGGCCAGGGCCTGCGCATCGAGGCCGGCCGTGGCCAGCGCGCGGGCCACGGCCGTGCCCAGTCCGTGGGCCTGCAGCCGCGCCACCAGGGCCGCCAGATGGCCGGCCGGCACCTGGGCCATCAGCGGCGAGATCAGGGTCTGCGGCATGCTCGGTTACCCGTGTACGGCGGTTTTGTGTCCGACAATGACCCGATGCTGGCTGGAAATGACCAGACGGTCCATGCGGGCTTGCCCACAATCCGCCCCGCCCGCACCCCTGCCGACGAGACGACCCGATGAGCCTGTCCTCTGCCGAATCCCTGCTGCGTCTGCGCCCCTGGCTGCAGGCCTACCCGTCCGGCGTGCCGGCCGAGCCGGACCTGCGCGGCCATGCCACGCTGCTGGACCTGCTGGACGAGGCCTGCCGCCAGCAGGCCTCGCAGCCGGCCTTCCGCTTCATGGGTCAGGACCTGAGCTACGCCGAGCTGGACCACCGCTCGCGCGCCTTCGCCGCCTGGTTGCAGGCGCAAGGCCTGCGGCCCGGCGAGCGGGTGGCGGTGATGCTGCCCAACGTGCCGCAGTACCCGGTGGTGGTGGCCGGCATCCTGCGGGCCGGCCTGGTGCTGGTCAACGTCAATCCGCTCTACACCGCGCCCGAGCTGGCGCACCAGCTGATCGATGCCGACGCGCCGACGCTGATCGTGCTGGAGAACTTCGCCCACGTCGCGCAGCAGGCACTGGAGCAGGCGCCGGCACCCACGCTGCAGCGGGTGGTGGTGACCGGCGTCGGCGATCTGCTGGGCGGGGTCAAGCGCTGGCTGGTCAATGCCGTGGTGCGCCACGTCAAGAAGCAGGTGCCGGCCTGGAACCTGCCGCAGGCCGTGCCGCTGATGCGGGCGCTGCGCGAAGGCGAGCGCCTGAGCTGGCAGCCCCCGCCGGTGACGGCCGACACGCTGGCCGTGCTGCAGTACACCGGTGGCACCACCGGCGTGGCCAAGGGCGCGATGCTGCTGCACCGCAACCTGCTGGCCAACGTGGCTCAGGCCGCGGCCTGGTTCGAGCCGGCGCGGCGCACCATCGGTCCGCACCAGTTCCGCATCGTCTGCGCGCTGCCGCTCTACCACGTCTTCGCCTTCACCTCCTGCATGTTCCTCGGCCTGCGGCTGGGCGGCTGCAATCTGCTGATCCCCAATCCGCGCGACCTCAAGGGCCTGCTGGCCACGCTGTCGAAGGAGGTCTTCCACTACTTCCCGGCGGTCAACACGCTCTACCAGGCGATCGCCGACCATCCGGACGCGGCCCGGGTCGACTGGCGGCACCTGAAGCTGTCGATCGGCGGCGGCATGGCGGTGCTGCAGGCCACGGCCGAGCGCTGGCGTGTGCTGACGGGCAATCCGATGCGCATGGGCTACGGCCTGTCGGAGACCTCGCCGGTGGTCAGCTGCAACCCGGTGGACATGGACCACTTCGACGGCACCATCGGCCTGCCGCTGCCGGGCACCGAGGTCGCCATCCTGGACGACGCGGGCAATCCGGTGGCCCAGGGCCAGCCCGGCGAGATCGCGGTGCGCGGCCCGCAGGTGATGGCCGGCTACTGGCGCCGGCCCGACGAGACGGCGCTGGTGCTGCGCGCCGACGGCTGGTTCCTGACCGGCGACATCGGGGTCATGGAGGCCGACGGGCGCTTCCGCATCGTCGACCGCAAGAAGGACATGATCCTGGTCAGCGGCTTCAACGTCTATCCGAACGAGGTCGAGGACGTGGTCGCGCAGATGCCCGGCGTGGCCGAGTGCGGCGTCACCGGCGTGCCCGACGCCCACAGCGGCGAGGCGGTCAAGCTGGTCATCGTGCGGCGCGATCCGGCGCTGCAGGCCGAGGCCGTGCGCGCCTGGTGCCACGAGCGCCTGACGCCCTACAAGCGCCCGCGCCACATCGAGTTCCGCGACAGCCTGCCGAAGACGACGGTGGGCAAGGTGCTGCGGCGCGCGCTGCGCTGAGGCGGGCCGGGCAGGGCCACGGCGCAGCGCGGCGCGGCGGCCCGGCCGGCTGCCGGCGGGGGCGATCGCCGGGTGGCCGCGGCGCGTGCCGCGGGTCGTCCGTGCGGCTGCATCCGCTTGCATCCGTTCGCCGTTCGGCCACATCGCTTCACCGGCCGGACACGGCTGCAAGATCTGCTTGCGCCTGTCACCGCCAGGACCGCTCAATCTTGCGGTTTGTGAGGATGTGCGGCGCACCGCCGTGTCGACACTGCGCAGCGGCTTCTCCGGTGGGTGGTGCGCGCAGATGACGTGCCACTTCAGCGTCCTGTCGTGATGCACGTACCGCCGGGGATCTTCCTCGACCGTACGCCGTACCGACCGACATGACCGTCCTCTCCGCTCCCACCGTCACCGCCCTGGCCGACCTCGACCGCAACGGCAGCCTGTCCGCCCAGGAGCTGCTGCGCGCCGGCGGCCATCTGTCCTGGCAGGTCCGCCTGCCGTCCGGCGCCGTGGCCGGTGACGTCCTGACCCTGGTCTCGTCCAGCGGCCAGCAGACCCAGATCGTGCTGAGCAGCGCCCAGGTCCGCCAGGGCCTCGTCGTCTGGACCGACAGCCTGGCCACCACGGCCGGCACCGCCGCCACCACGGCCAGCCTGAGCGCCAGCCTGGTCCATGACGGCAGCAGCACCGCCAGCGGCAGCGCCAGCCTGGGCGTGGCCGCCGCGGCCAGCAGCAGCCTGGCCGCGCCGGTGGTCCGGCTGTCGACCGACAGCGACGACGATGGCCACATCAGCAGCGCCGAGCTGGCCGCCACCGGCGGGCGCCTGCGCGCCAGCATCACGCTGCCCACCGGCGCGGTGGCCGGCGACACGCTGATCGTCACCGATGCCGACGGCCAGGAGCGCCGCTGGACGCTGACCCGCAGCGACATCGCCCGCGGCAGCCTGAGCATCAGCACCGCCGTCGACGAGACCGCGGACGAGGCGCTGTCGCTCAGCGCCCGCCTGGTGCAACGCGCCACCGGTGCGGTGACGGCCAGCGGCAGCGACAGCGCCAGCCTGGCCCTGGACGCGCAGGCCGCCACGCTGGACAGCCTGCAGGTCACGGGCACCGGCACCGGCACCGCCTGCGGCAGCCGCCAGCGCGACGCCAGCCGCACCGCCAGCGTCGACGAGGGCGATGCCGCCGTCTTCGTGCTGCGGGCCGAGGCCGGCACGGTCGACACCGTCGTCACGCTGAGCCTGGGCACGCAGGCGGCCGATGTCTCCGCGCTGCAGATCAACCAGGGCGAGGGCTGGGAGACGGTGGCCGCCGACGGCCGCTTCACGCTCCAGGCCGGGGTCAGCGTCGTGCAGGTGCGGGTGCAGACGCTGGACGACAGCACGGTCGAGGGCGACGAGACGCTGACCCTGAGCGCCACCGTCGCCGCCACGGCCGACACCGCGGCCAGCACCGTGACGGCCAGCCTGACGATCGTCGACGACGACCCGCGCACGGCCACCACCGCCAGCGCCACCGAGGACACGCCGCTGGTGCTGGGCCTGGCCGCCTTCGGCCTGGCCGCCGAGGCCCAGGACAGCGCCACCGTCAGCATCGACACGCTGCCGCGCGCCGGCAGCCTGCAGCTGCTGGTCAACGGCGCCTGGACCACGGTCAGCGCCGGCCAGGAGATCAGCGCGGCCGACATCGCCGCCGGCAGCCTGCGCTTCGTGCCCGCGGCCGAGGTGTCGGCCAGCGGCGGTGACACGCGGACGGGCCGCGCGTCCGACGGCGCGGCCACCTTCGACTATTCGGTCAGCGACGGCGATGCGGCCGTCGTCAGCCGTGCCCTGGAGATCGACATCGCGCCGGTGGCCGATGTCGACACGCTGACGGCGACCTTGCTCAGCACCTCGACGGTCGTCAGCCTGGAGACCGGCAGCGCCTTCGGCAGCTGGCCGACCGCGCTGATCGGCGCGGCGGCCAGCGGCGAGACCACGCTGCACCAGGTCCGCTTCGGCGTGGCCGGCAGCTCCAGCGACAGCGACGGCAGCGAGCTCACCCGCATCGCGCTGACCGGCCTGGTGACGGCCGATGGCGTGACCGAGCGGGTGTTCACCGCCGATGGCACGCAGATCCTGGCCGATGCCGACGGCGTGATCTGGGTCGAGCCCGGCCAGACGGTGTGGATCACCGGCAGCGGCACCACCGACCAGGCCTACGAGGCGACGGTCTGGCGCGTCGAGACCGACGCGCTGGGGGCGGTGCTCGACAGCGCCGCGGGCGAGACGGTCAGCCTGGGCTGGACCACGCCGCTGGTGCTCGACCTGGACGGCGACGGCATCGAGACGACGACGCTGGCCGACGGCGTGGGCTTCGACCTCGATGCCGACGGCCAGGCCGAGACCACCGCCTGGGTCAGCGGCGGTGACGGGCTGCTGGCGATCGACCTCGACGGCAACGGCCGGATCGACAGCGGCGCCGAGCTGTTCGGCAGCGCCACCACCCTGGCCGACGGCCGCACGGCCGACGACGGCTATGCCGCGCTGGCCGACCTCGACAGCAACGGCGACGGCCTGATCAGCGCCGCCGATGCGCGCTGGTCCGAGCTGGTGATCTGGGTCGATGCCGACGCGGATGGCGTCAGCGACGACGGCGAGCTGCAGGGCCTGGACGCCCTCGGCATCGCCAGCCTGGACCTGGCGGCCGTGGCCTCCGGCGCCGAGGACCAGGGCAATGCGCTGGGCCTGGTCGGCCAGTGGACCGATGCCGACGGGGAGACCCACGCGATGGCCGATGTCTGGTTCCAGACCGCCGGCACGCTGGCCGACAGCGGCCTGGCCGATGACGCGGCGCTGGATCTTCTGCTGAGCCACCAGGACAGCGCCGTGGCGACCACGACCACGACCGCGACCGATGGCGCGGCGCCGGCCGGCTGTGTGGCCGGTGCGGATGTCGCCACGGACAGCACGGCGGCCGACGCCGGCACCGGGCGCGGCAGCCATGCCGCTGGGGTCGGCGACGGGCTGAGCGGTGGCCTGGCCGCCGACTGGCGCACCTGGCTCGGCCACTCGGGCGCCGAGCAACTGGCCGCCCACGCCCAGCAGGTGCACGGCGGCTGAGCCTGGCGGCTGAGGACTGTTGAGGGCGGCGGCCGTGCGGCGCCCGCCCGCGCCGCGACTTCCTGCGCGCCCCGGCCACCTGCGCGGCGCCCGCAGGCCCGGCCGGCCTCAAGGCGCGGGGGGGAACGGACGACAGACTGACGTCAGCGTCCGCTCACCGTCATGCCTGCCTCCGCCCCCTCGTTCCTGCCGCGCCTGCTGCGTTGGCTCCGGCGTGCCCGGCCGGGCTGGCTGTGGCCGGTCGCGCTGGTGCTGGCGGTCGGGCTGGTCGGCCTGACCAGCCATGCGCTGATCCGCCAGCAGCTGCGCCTGGACGCCCGCCAGCAGGCCGAGGCCTGGGCCAGCTTCGCCGCCACCAGCGTGCCGGGGCTCGGCCCGCTGCTGCGCGGCGGGCTGGCCCAGGGCCTGACCATGCGCCGGCTGCGCGTGCTCGGCCACGCGGTGGATGTGGCCGATCTGCAGGTCTATGACCGCAACGGGCATCTGCTGATCAGCCCGCGGCTGCTGCCGCCCGACCAGCGCGAGGCCCTGGTCTGGCCGCTGGGACACGGCGCGGCGGTGCCGCAGGCCCGGCAGGTGCTGCAGGAGCGCCGCACCCACGTCGAGCTGCAGGCCGAGGCCGCGGCCGATGGCGAACAGCTGCACAGCGTCGCCTGGGTGCCGCTGCGCCTGTACGGCGAAGTGCTGGGCGTGGCCCGCCTGACGCTGGACCAGACCCAGCGCGCGGCCGCGCTGCGCCTGGCCTTCGCCCAGCTGACCGCGCTGGTGGCGCTGCTGGTCATCGGTCTGGGCATCTGGGCCGCGTGGCGGGCCTGGCAGCAGATGCGTGCGCGTTCACGTGCCGATGCCCAGGCGCGCTACCTGGCCGCCCACGATCCGCTGACCGGTGCGCTCAACCGCACGCGCTTCCTGGCCGCGGTCGAGGAGGCCGTGCGCCAGCCGCGCGGCGAGGCGTCCGGCGTCGCCGTCCACTGCCTGGACCTCGACGGCTTCAAGGACGTCAACGACGGCCATGGCCATGCCGCCGGTGACGCGGTGCTGCGGGGCGTCTGTCGCCGCCTGCGCGCGCAGCTGCGGCGCGGCGACCTGCTGGCGCGCCTGGGCGGCGACGAGTTCGCGCTGCTGCAGCGCAACGTGGCCTCGCCGGCCGAGGCCGCGGCGCTGGCCCAGCGCCTGATCGAGACGCTGCAGGAGCCGCACGTCCACGAGCACCTGTCGCTGCGCGTGGGGGCCAGCATCGGCATCACGATGCAGGGTGAAGGCCCGCAGTCGGCCGGCGAGCTGCTGCAGCAGGCCGACATGGCGCTCTACCAGGCCAAGGCCGAGGGCCGTGGCCGCCACCACTTCTTCGACGCCCGCATCGATGAGCGGCTGCTGGAGCAGCGCGCGCTGCACCGCGACCTGCGCGAGGCACTGCCCGGCCATCAGCTGCAGATGCACTATCAGGGCCTGTACGCGGCCGACGGCCAGACGCTGATCGGCTACGAGGCGCTGATGCGCTGGCACCATCCGCAGCGCGGCATGGTCTCGCCCGCGGTCTTCATCCCGCTGGCCGAGGCCTCGGGCCTGATCGCCGATCTGGGCGACTGGGCCCTGCTGGAGTCCTGCCGCGAGGCCGCGCACTGGCCCTCGCCGCTGTGCGTGGCCGTCAACCTCTCGCCGGTCCAGTTCCGTCGCGGCGATCTGGTGGCGCGCATCGCCGACGTGCTGCAGCGCACCGGCCTGCCGCCCGGACGGCTGGAGCTGGAGGTCACCGAGTCGCTGCTGATCGCGCAGGACGAGCCGGTGGCCGAGGTGCTCAGCCAGCTCTCGCGCATGGGCGTGCGCATCGCGATGGACGACTTCGGCACCGGCTATTCCAGCCTGTCCTACCTGTGGCGCTTCCCCTTCGACAAGGTGAAGATCGACCGCAGTTTCGTCAAGAACATGGACGCCGATCCCAAGGTGTCGCTGATCGTGCGCGCCATCGTCCGGCTGGCCCACGAGATGGGTCTGGTGGTGCTGGCCGAGGGCGTGGAGACGGCCGAGCAGCGGGCCGCGCTGCAGCAGGCGGGCTGTGACCAGCTGCAGGGCTTCCTGCTGGCCCGGCCGGTGGCTGCGCTGGCGCTGCCGCACCGGCAGGCCGCGGCGCAGACGCTCGCCGGCCGGCTGGCGCTGGCGCCGGCCGGCACGGCCATGCCGGCGAGCAGCGGCGAGGCCCCTGCCGATGCCCCGGTCGCCCTGGACCTGACCGATCGCGATGCGCGTCAGGTCTGGCTGGCCCGGCGCCGTGCCGCCACCGCGGCGCCGGACACCGCGACCGTCGCCCGGCCGCCGGTCGACGGTCCGGGGTGCACCGCGGCCGCCACCGTGACCGCCACCACCCCGGTCACCACCACCGCCACCGCGCCGGCCTCGATCCGCGACTGAGTGGCCGATGTCCACGCCCGAAGTGGACGGCTGATCCGGGCGGCCGGTCCGGGCGAGCCGGCGCCCGTCGCCCGGCCCGCATCGCCTCAGAAGTCCAGCTTCAGCCCGGCCGACGGGATGCGGCCCATCTGCGTCTGCGCCGTGCGGCGGCCGTAGTCGGCGCTGTAGACCCAGCCGGCCACGTTGCGGCGGCCGTAGGCGTTGATCAGCTCGGCGTAGAGGCTGAGGTCGGGCCGCAGCCGGCCCTCCAGCCGCAGGTCCAGCCGGTGGTAGGACGGCAGACGGTCGGCATTGAGCGCGCCGTAGACCGGCCGGATGCGGCCGTCGGCCAGCGTCGTGGTGCCGATGACGGCGGTGTCCGGCGCGCCGCTGTGCCAGGCCCAGCGGGCGCCCAGGCTCCAGCCCGAGGGCAGACGGTGGCGGGCCAGCAGCTGCACGTTCAGCGGCTGGTCCTGGTCGTGGCGGAAGGACACGCCGGTCAGGTCGTTGCGGCGGCGCGAGGCGGCCCAGCTCACGGCCAGCCAGCCCGACCACGGCGAGGCCTCGCGCGCCTCGCGCTGGACCAGCAGCTCCAGGCCGTGGGCCTGGCCGCTGCCGCCGTTGACGTACTGGCGGGTCGTCGGATCGGCCACCACCAGGCCGTCGAGCTGCTTGCGGTAGAGCTCGACCTGCCAGCGCCAGCCGGCGTCGGCCTGCTCGGCCAGGCTCAGCGCCAGATGGCTGGCGCGCAGCAGGTCCAGCTGCGGGTTGCCGTAGGTCGGCAGGATCTGCAGGCCGTCGGGGATCTGGTGGTGGCGGCCCCAGGCCAGGCTCAGCAGCGTGCGCGGGCGGGCCTGCCAGTCCAGCGCCAGCCGCGGCTCGCCGACCTGGCGCTGCAGATAGGCATCGCGCATCGCGTGCCAGCCGGCGCGCAGCGTCCAGTCCTCGCCGAGGGCGATGCGGTCCTGCGCCCACAGCGCGAGGTGGCGGTCGCGCAGATGGTCGTCGGCGGCCACGGGCTCGGCGCTGCTGTAGTCGCAGTCGGGCTCGAACTCGGTGCAGCGCACATCGCGCAGGCTCATCCGGTAGTCCCAGCGCGCCCAGGTGCGCTCCAGGCCCAGGCTCAGGCTGTGGCGGCCCAGCGGTGCCGGCCGCCATTCCATCTGCAGGAAGCGGAAGCGGGCGGCCAGATCCAGGTCCAGCACGCTGCCGGCGCGGCTGGCCTGGTCGGCATCGCGCTGGCCGAGGGCCACGCGCTGCTGGTCGCCGCCGCGGCCGCGTCGCTCCCAGACCAGGGCCGTGGTGCGGTCGCGCTCGCGCACGCGGCCGGGGCCGATCAGTGCCGGCTGCTGGCTGCCGGCGATCGAGCCGGCGGGCACCTCGTAGTCCAGGCGGTCGACGGCGCCGTGGCTGTGCAGCGTCAGCGTGTGGCCGGCCAGCGGTTGCCAGACCAGGCGGCCCAGCCAGTCGCGGTAGGCGGGCATCTCGACGACGGTGCCGTCACTGCCGTCCTCGTCGCCGCGGGAGGCGTGGCGGACCACCCAGTCCAGCCAGCTGCGGCGCACGGCCAGCTGCACGCCGACCGCGCTGCCGGGCTGCACCGGCCCGTCGAGCACCAGATCGCCGCCCAGCAGGCCGAGGTCCAGGCTGCCGGCCAGCCGGTCGGTGCGCGGGGCCTTGAGCCGCACGTCGATGACGCCGCCGGTGGCATTGCCCCAGGGCGCCGCATGGGCCGCCGCCTGCAGGTCGAAGCGGCTGACGAGCGCCGGGTGCAGCGTGCTGGTCAGCCCGCCGAGGTGGAACAGCTTGCCGGCCGGCAGGCCGTCGATCGCGTAGCGGTTGTCCTCCGGCCGCGAGCCGCGGATCGCCGGCTGGCTGGAGCCGTCGTGGGTGCTGGTGATGCCCGGCAGGGACTGCAGTGCCTTCAGCGGATCGCCCAGGCCGCCGGGCACCTGCTGCAGTTCGCTGACCGGCACCTGGCGCTGGCCGGCACCGGTCGGGCGCAGGCCCTGGCCGCGCACGGTGACCCGGTCGGCGGGCGCGGGGGTGGCTTCCGCGGCTGCGGCTGTCTCGGGCGTTGCGGTCGTTGCCGTTGTTCCAGCCGCTTCGGCCGCTTCGGCCGTGGCCTGGGCGCGGGCGGACGGCAGCCCGGGGCCGCTCAGCGTGAGCGTCAGCAGGGTGATCCGGGCCAGCAGGGTCAACCGGTGGGGGGGAGCAGCAGGTCGGCGGTCAGGCATGGTGCGGGTGCGGGCCACGCCGGCCACCCGTGGGCAGGGTCCGGGCCGTGGCCGTCGTCGGGGCGGACCGGCAGTATCCGGGCCGCGGGCGTCGCCGCCGTGTCAGGCCCTCAGCCCGACTGCGGATGGCGCGGCGGCAGCGGTCATGCTCAGGCGGCGGCCGGCGGTACGCCGGCCTTGCCCAGCGCCTGCGCCACCTGCTCGTAACCCTGGCGCGGCACCTGCTCGCCCCTGCGGTCGAGCACCGCGGGCAGCTGCAGCAGCAGCGCCTCGGCCATCTGCGGGCCGTCCGGCAGATGGATGCCGGGTGTCAGCGTGACGTGGGCGCTCTCGAAGCTGCCGGCACCGGCCGCCAGGATCATGCGGGTGGGCGCCGCGTCGCTGGCCAGCACCACCACCGCGGGGCTGACGCGCTCGACCGTCAGCGCGGCCAGGGCCGCCGGGGGCAGCAGGTCGGCCGTCATGGCGGTGGCGGCCGTCGGTGCCAGGCAGTTGACGTGGATGCCGTGCTTCGCGCCTTCCAGCGCCAGCGTCTGCATCAGCCCGACCAGCGCCATCTTGGCCGCGCCATAGTTCGACTGGCCGAAGTTGCCATACAGGCCGGATGAGGAGGTGGTGAAGATCACCCGCCCGTGGCGCTGGGCGATCATCTGCGGCCAGGCGGCGTGCGTCAGGTTGACCGCGCCCATCAGGTGGACGTCCAGCACGCTGCGGAAGTCGGCCAGGTCCATCTTGGCGAAGCTGCGGTCGCGCAGGATGCCGGCGTTGTTGACGACGATGTCCAGCCGGCCCCAGTGGGCGACGGTGCGCGCCACCAGATCGGCCATCGCCGCCGCGTCGCGCACATCGCCGGCCAGGGCCAGCGCCTGGCCGCCGGCGGCCGTGATCTCGTCGGCCACCGCCTGCGCGGGCAGCCGGCCATCGGGCGCGGCCAGATCGTTGAGGACGACACGCGCGCCATGGCGGGCGAGTGCCAGCGCATGGGCGCGACCAAGACCGGCACCGGCGCCGGTGACCACGGCGACGCGGCCGTTCAGATCGGGTGTGGGCATGGGCCGCGATCCTAGCGCCGTTGTTCGGGCACACTGCGCGCCCTGAGCCCGTTCCACGTCTGCTGCCTGCCCTCCGGATGGTCCTGAAGCCCTGCCTGTCGTCCGTCGCCCGCTGCGGGTCCCTGTCGTCGCCGCGGCGGCCGTCGGCGTCGATCCTGTCCGGCGCGCTGGCGGCGGTCCTGCTGGCCGGCTGTTCGGCCGTGCCCAAGGGGCCGGCGCCGGTCGAGCAGCGGCGTCTTCCCGCGGCCGATGGCAGCGGCGCGGCATCCGCGTCGACGCCGGTGCCGCGCGCTCCCGAGGTGGCCGCGTCGCCCGCGGGTCAGGCGGCGCGCCCGCCGGCGGCCGCGGGCGCGGGCAGTGCCAGCCCGGCGGGCGGCCTGGGCAGCGGCCCGGTGCCCGCGGCCCTGCCGCTGCGCACCCCGCCACGGCCGGAGGCGGCGGCCTCCGCGGCATCGGCGTCCGCGACCCCGGCCGCCTCCGCTGCGCCGGTCCTGCCGCCCCCGGCCATGCCCGTGCCCATGCCCGTGCCGCCCGACGCCCCGCCGGTGCGCACGGCCGACGTGCGGGCGGTGGCGCTGCGCGTGCTGCCGCCGCGCATCGGCGAGCGCAACGGCTGGGCCGACGACATCGCCACCAGCTTCGCTGCGCTGCGCATCCCGGCCCAGGCCCACAAGGTCTGCGCGATCAGTGCCGTCATCGAGCAGGAGTCGGGCTGGCAGGCCGATCCGCCGGTCACCGGCCTGGCGCGCATCGCCCGCCGCGAGCTGGAGAAGAAGCGCGCGGCCTACGGCATCCCGCAGCCGGTGTTCGCGCTGGCGCTGAAGAAGACCTCGCCCGACGGCCGCAGCTACGAGCGCCGGCTGGACACGCTGCGCACCGAGCGCGAGCTGTCGGCCCTCTACGAGGACATCGTCAGCGAGATCCCCTTCGGCGAGCGCCTGCTGGATGGCGGCAACCCGGTGCGCACCGGCGGCAGCACCCAGGTCAGCATCGCCTGGGCCGCGCAGCACATGCGCGAGCGGCCCTATCCGTGGCCGCGCGCCGGCACCGCGCGGCAGGAGGTGTTCAAGCGCCGCGGCGGCGTCTACTTCGGCGCGTCCATGCTGCTGGACTATCCGGTGTCCTACCAGCGCATGATCTACCGCTTCGCCGACTTCAACGCCGGGCGTTACGCCAGCCGCAACGCCGCCGTTCAGGTGCTGCTGTCGCGCCTGACCGGCGGCCGGCTGGAGCCGGACGGGGACCTGCTGCGTTATGCCAAGGGCCAGCCGCTGTCGCCCCGCCGCTCGCCCAGCGAGGCCTGGACCGCGCTGCTGTCGCTGCGCCCGGCCCTCGGCCTGAGTGAATCGCGCCTGGAAGCCGACCTGATGCTGGAGAAGAGCCACGCCTTCGAACGCACCGCGACCTACGAGCGGCTGTACGCGCTGGCCGCCCAGCGCAACGTGCCGGCCGAGCGCGAGCGCCTGCCCGACATCGCTCTCGACAGCCCCAAGATCACGCGCAAGCTGACCACCGCCTGGTTCGCCGACCGCGTCGAGATGCGCTACCGCGCCTGCCTGGCGCGCGACGCGGCCGCCTCGGCCGTGGCCCAGCCGCCGGGTGACGCGGCCGGCGCGCCGGGGGCGCTGCCGCGGCTGCCGGCGCCCTGAAGGCCCTGGCGTTCCTGGAGTCCCCGGCGTTCCTGAAGGCGCCCGGCCCGCAGCCCGCCACCGTCCGCGCGCTCAGCCGCCGGCCATCGCCACGGTGCGTGCGGCCGGCGCATCGACCGTGGCGCGGCGCGAGCCGGCTTCACCGGTTCAGCAGCGCCTGCGGCAAGGCCGTCGACAACCCCGGCACCCAGGCGATCAGCAGCGTGCCGACGAAGATCGCCAGCAGGGCCGGGGCCACGGCGCGGGCCACCTCGGCGATCGGCCGGCGGAACATGGCGGCGGCGAAGTACAGGTTCATGCCGGCGGGCGGGCACAGGAAGCCGACCTCCATCGCCGCCAGGAACAGGATGCCGAAGTGCACCGGGTCGATGCCATAGGCGCTGGCCAGCGGCAGCAGCAGCGGCACCAGCACGACGATGGCCGCGAAGATCTCCATCAGCGCCGCGGCGGCGAACAGGAACAGGCACAGCAGCAGCAGGAACACGTGGCGGTCGGGCACCTGCGCGCGCACGCCCTCGGCCAGCGCGTCGGGGATGCCGGCGTCGATCAGCACATTGGTCATGGCCAGGGCCAGGCCCATGATCAGCATCACGCCGCCGATGATCATCGCGCTGTCGGCCACGGCGCGCAGCGTGGCGCGCAGGCCCAGCTCGCGCCGCAGCAGGCCCTGGCTCAGCAGCGCCCAGCCGGCGGTGGCGGCCGCGCTCTCGGTCGGCGTGGCCAGGCCGCTGGCCAGCGTGCCGAGGGCCACCAGCGGCGTCAGCAGCTCCAGCCAGGCCGCGCGCAGGGCGGTGGCCAGACGGGGCACTTCAGGGGCCTCGGTGGCCGGGGTCGGGCCGGCTGGCCACTGGACGGCCCGGCCAGGCGCGGATCCGGTCGTGGCCGGCACCGTGACCTGGGTGTGGCCAGCGGTCCGCGGTGGGTGCCGGGCCGCTGGCGCCGCCGTGCCCCTCAGGAAGCCGCCCAGCAGCAGCAGGCTGACCACCATCACCAGCGCCGGCAGCAGCCCGGCCAGGAACATCGTGTGGATCGGCACGCGGGCGATCACCGCCACCATGATCAGCGGCACCGACGGCGCCAGCAGCACGCCCAGCGCGCTGGCGCTGGTGACCAGACCGATGCCGCGCGGCTGCGGGTAGCCGGCGCGCACCAGCAGCGGCAGCAGCAGACCGCCGAGGGCCAGGATGGTGACGCCGCTGCCGCCGGTCAGCGCGGTGAAGGCCGAGCACAGCGCGGCCGAGGCCACCACCGTGCCGCGCACGCCACCGCCGAAGACGGCGACGAAGACCGTGCCCAGCCGTGCCGCCGCGCCCGAGCGGGCCAGCACCACGCCGGCCAGCGTGAACAACGGCAGCGCCGGCAGCGAGGGGTTGACCGTGATCTGGTAGTGCGACAGCGGGATCGAGGCCAGCGGCAGACCCTGACCCAGGCTCAAGGTGAGCGCCAGCAGGCCCATGGCCACGGCGATCGGTGCGCCGGCCAGCAGCGCGGCCAGCGTCAGCAGCAGGCCCGGGATCTGCGGCAGCAACTGGCCGTCGAGCGCATGCGCGGCCCAGGCGCCGGCCAGCGGCCAGACCAGGGTCTGCAGACCGTGCCCGGCCAGCCGCAGCCCCAGCAGCGCGAAGCCCGCCGGCATCGCCGCCTGCAGCCACCAGACGGGCACCCCATAGGCCAGCGGTTGGGCCGCCGCGCGTTCACTGTCGACGAAGAGCCAGGCCGCCCAGGCCAGCGCGCCACAGGCCAGGCCGCCGGCGGCCCGTGCCACGGTGCCCCGCACGCGGGCGCGCAGCCGCTGGCCGCGCCGGGTGCCGTCGGGGCCACCGGCCAGCGGGTCGGCTTCGCCGCCCAGGCGGGTCAGATGGCCGTGGCGGGCGGCGGCCAGGGCGCCCGCCATCGCCATCAGCAGGCCCAGGTGCTGCACCAGCACCGGTGCGTTCTCGACGCCGCTGCCGTGCAGCGGGCGCAGCGCGATCTCCAGCAGCGGGATCAGCAGCATGCCCAGCAGCGCGGCCACGGCCAGGCCGCGGTCGGCATCGGCCAGGGCGGCGCGCCAGCCTGTGGCGGACGGGGCGCCCATCTCAGCGGCCCTTGCCGCTGCGGTAGGTCTTCAGCAGCGCGAACACCTCGTCGAAGGTGGACGCCGGCACCAGCGTGCCGCGGATGCGCGGATAGAGCTCGTCGGCCAGCGCCTGCCATTCGCGCAGCTGGGCGGCGTCGGGGCGGTGGATCTGCAGGCCGCGCTTGCGCATGGCCTCCACCGCCTCGTCGACCTCGGCCCGGGCGCGGGTGCGCATGGCCTGGCTGGCGCGCTCGCCGCCGCTGCGCAGCGCGGCCTGGGCAGCCGGGCTCATCGCGTCCCAGGCCTTGCGGGTGACCACCAGCGCGCCGACGATCGGCGCCCAGTTGATCTCCAGCATGTGGCCGGCCGTCTCGTGGATCTGGCTGGCCAGCGCGAAGTAGGGCGTGGACGGCACGACGTCGATCATGCCGGTCTGGATCGACGGCAGGATGTCGGCCGTCTCCAGCGGCACCGGCGTGTAGCCCAGGTTCTTCATGATGGCCTGCTGCTCGGGCTCGGCGCCCCAGGCGAAGAACTTCATGCTCCTGTAGTCGGCGGGACGCTGCGCCGGCTTGCGCGAGAAGAAGCGCACCCAGCCGGCATCGCCCCAGCCCAGGATGACGAAGCCGCGCTCGGCGAAGCGCGCGTCCATCGCCGGACGCATGCGCTCGCGCACGAAGTCCAGCTCCTCCCAGCTGCGGAAGGCCAGCGGCAGGTTCTGCAGCGCGGCCACCGTGGGCTCGATCTCGCGCAGGCCGACCACCGAGACCAGCGCGCCCTGCAGCTGGCCGATGCGCATGCGGCGCACGATCTCGGCCTCACCGCCCTGGCTGCCGTCGGTGAACACACTGTAGCGCGCGCCCTCGCCCTGGGCCGCGCGCCAGGCCTCGCCCAGCTGCTGCAGCTGCTGGTGGTAGACCGAGTTCTTCGGCACCACGCTGGCGATGCGCAGCAGCGTGGCGGCCTGGGCCTGCGCCGGCAGGGCCTGCAGCAGGCCCAGG